>JAZRIX010000001.1:0-21943 GCA_045645485.1 Clostridia bacterium
CCATTCCGAACACAGTAGTTAAGCTTCTTAGCGCTGATGATACTTGGTGGGCAACCGCCCGGGAAAGTAGGACGTCGCCGGAACCCACAGCAGACACTCGATTGAGTGTCTGTTTTTTTTGTGTGTTCTGACGACGTCCGATGTTGAAACGCTCTGCGTTTCTTTCTAATCCCAAAATGCTCACGCATTTTGCAAACCTACGCTACCGATATGTCACCGGCATATCGGCTTGACGCTCCGGCGTCGCTGATGTTGAAATTCCTATGGAATTTCTTTTTATTGCCGATGCTGTCGCATCTTAATCCCGCCTAAAACAATTCACAGGATTGTTTTTGACGCTTCAGTACCGGACTGTTTTCTTAACACTCCGGCATTCTGAGCGTAGCCGAAAAATCTAATTTTGGGAAGACTCTTCGGTCGGAGCAAGCCTCGACCCTACAGACACCTTAGCCGAGTTACTACGCAACCCACAATAATGAAAAAATAATAGAAAAAAATCCTATCGAAAGATAGGATTTTCTGGTATGCCCGATGCGATTCGAACGCACGACCTTCAGAGTCGGAGTCTGACACTCTATCCAGCTGAGCTACGGGCACATATAAAATTTTGCGGGCGATTTCTCGCCCGCTGATGTTAAAAGTTTGCAAGAGCATCATCGAGCCAAAAGAACCCGATATCAAAAGCTTTGTAAAGTCCGTCACGTTCTGCCTGTTTGATAAGAGTAGAGTTTTTCTCCTCATTTGTACGCAGTTCAATAACGACCTTTTTTGAAATGTCCAAATCTTCAAGTTTTTCGGAATCCTTTATGCGAAAAACAATCATATACTTTTCGCCGGGATTTCCATAATAAATTTCGTTATCTTTTCTGAGAAGCATTTTACCTTTGTAGGTCAATACTTCTTTCTGTTTGTTCTTTGCAGCCATCAAGCTTTCTCCTTCCTGTATAATTCTGTGTAATGATATTCAAGGATAGTGCCTTTTTATAATCGTAAAATCAAATATCACATAACATTATATCAAGAATTTGCACAAAAATCAATAGCGAATATGGGAAAATCAGGAGTTTTTTTGGAAAATACGATTTAATGTATAGGCGTTTGTATGGGGTGACGATTAATGTAGGAGTAAAAATGTAGGGGAAGGTCTCCGTGCCCTCCCGAATGGACGTGGGAGTCGTTTTCCAACTCATCCGAGTTGCGATTTTGCTGACGCTACACTCAGGATGCCGGAGCGTTAAGTCAACATATCAGCGATATGTTGATAGCGTAGGATTGGCATTTGCGAGAGCAAATGGCTGTTAAACAGAAAACCGTAAGGGTTTCTTCATTCGGTGCCTTTCTAAACGGGAGGCACACAGCCCCTACCCTACAATGGAAGGGGGAGAGAAGAAATATCAAGACTGTGTGATTTACTCTCTCAGTCACTTTGTGACAGCCCTTCAGAGAGGGAACCATAGAGGGGAGGTGAAAGTAAACCAAAAAATTGGTCGAAATTTTGGTTAATTATACCCCCAAAAATTGAAAAATACCATATCAAAAATATTGACAATTTGGAAAAGGTGTTGTATAATTGAATAAGATTAATGTACCATAGTGTACTTTAATCTTATTTTGCGCAGTTGGCGTAGACGTAAGGAGGTGTGATATGAGAAAAGGCTTATGTTTTTGCCTTGTGCTTGTTCTGGTACTTACCATGGTTTGGGTACCTGTAAGCGCTGAAGAAGCTGTGGCAAAAATTGAAATTCGAACCCCCGATGCTTTGCCGAAAGCAGGTGAGGCGTTCGAAGTCGTGGCTTACATCAGCAATAATCCGGGTTTTTGTTCAATTCAGTTCATGTTGTTTGCCGAAAATGATGTTTTTGAATGTACAGAAATCAAGGTAGGGGAAATGCTTGAAAGCATGATGTATGTTGCCAATCCTGAAGCTTCAAAGGAAGCTGTTTTGGAGGCTACGTCGGTTGAGGTAGTTAAAGGCGACGGAAATATTGCAACTTTTGCGTATGTTGCGAAAGAGGATATCGATAGTTTCGATTTTAAGATTCGAGATATTGTTTTCGATGGCGAAAATGCAAAAAAATTACCCTATGAGATTGTCGGTGCTGCCGAAGTTGTTGCCGAACAACCTTTGGAAGAGGAGGACGTTTCTGAACCTTCTTCTGTTACCGAACATCTTTATGCTGATGCTACCGGACACTGGGCTGAATGGTACATAAACCTTGCTACGAAAAAGGGTCTCTTCAAGGGAAATGATGCTGGAATGTTCAATCCTGATGAAAATGTGACACGAGCACAGTTTGTGACTGTCTTGTGGCGGATGGCCGGTTCGCCGACAGTTGAAGATTCGGTGCCCTTCACGGACATCGACCATCAGATTGATGAATTTAAAGCTGCTATTGCATGGGGATATACAATGGGTTATATCAACGGTACTTCCGAGACTACTTTCGATCCCGACGGGTCTCTGACCAGAGAGGCTGCAATGAAGATGCTTCATTCTTACTCGGGTGGGAAATCCGGTATGGAAATGATGGTTGCATTCGTTTATGACGGACATTTTGAGGATAGTTCTTCTATCTCAAGTTGGGCAAAACCATCTGTATGGTGGAGTGTGTATCACAGACTTATTTCCGGAACTACAGAAACCACAATAAGCCCTCAGAACACTGCCACACGTGCTCAACTGGCAAAAATTTTGGTAAATTATACCAGTTCAACACACATTAATTAGTTTACACAATTCAAAAAAAGGAGTTGGAAATTATGAAAAAATTAGTTAGCACGCTTGCTATTGTTCTTGCTTTCACAATGCTGATGTCTATCACATCATTTGCTGCTACTTTTAATGTAGATACAGATGCTGATTACGATACGACTAAGACAACTGTTGAAGCAGGCGAAGTAGCTGACAGCATTGCTGTTACATCTACTACAACAGCAGGCAACTATTACGGCATCCTTCTCGTTGAAGGCGAAGGTCTCCCCACAGATAAAACACCTATTCGCTATATTGACCAGAAGACAGCTGGCGCAGGCACAACAAGCTTTAACGTTCTTCCTAATATGGATGACGTTAACGAAGGTGATTCCTTCACACTTTACGTTTCTTCAAACGAAGCAGACGCTGAACTTGTTTCTGTTAAAATGACATACGGCGATAAGGCTCCTGCAGTAATAAAGGGTGCAGAAATCCTTCCTTCTAATGAAGACGGCAAGCTCGTTCTCGAAAAGGATCCTGCTAATGCAAACTTCAAGAATGAATACACAAACGTTGCAGTATTCGAGGCTACACTTGGTGCAAATGTTGGCTACAGCGAAGCTGGTTTTATCTGGGTTAAGGATAACGTAGAAACAGCTAACAAGTTTGCAGTAGATGCAGAGGTTATCGAAGGTGGCGGTGAATTCACATACGGTGTAGCTATGTATGCTATTCCTGATGGCGTTAAAATCACAGCTATTCCTTATTACGTAGAGAAATAAATTTTATCGGTTTATTAACCAGAAAGGTGGAAATTATAATGAAAAAGTTCTATGAAACACCTGCTGTTGAATTTACCGGTTTCAACACTGAAGACGTAATTACAACAAGTGTTTTCAACACATACACAGACGCTGTTGCAGCTGCAACCTTCGAAACACAGGTTGTAAAGCAGGGCGTTGCTAATGCAGCTGTTGCTTACAGCTCATATGAGTGGTAATTCAACACATTTAATGTGTAATAGAAAAGAAGCAGACCGAGGTCTGCTTCTTTTTTTGGTTGTATAGGGGAGGGGGTGGGAAGAATCTTCGGTAGGAGCAAGCACCGACACTACGTGCACTTCCGATTTTGCCGTGAGAATTAAGGTAAAAACGCTTTGCGTTTTTACCAATCTCAAAAAGCTCTCTCTTTTTGCAAACCTACACTGCAAACATATCAGTGATATGTTTGCTTAACGCTCCGGCTCTCAAGGGGAAGGCTTGGAGATCCTTCGATTCCGCTGACGCTACACTCAGGATGACGTGGAGGTAGGGTATGAATATATTCCCTCCGATTTTGTCGTGAGAATTAACTGATAAATGAAAACGAGTAGGACAATCAGGTATCCTACTCGTTTTTTTGTTATTTTGCAAATGTCGGGGTGAAGCTTGTTGACAAAATTCTTCGATTCCGCTGACGCTACACTCAGGGTGACAGTAATTCGAATTATGCCTTTACAATGAATATCTTTACCTTTTCACCGTTAATGTTCCAGTCTTTTCCGTCTTTTTCTGCATTGTCGATTGAAACAGCAAGTGTCTGAGTTGAAATTTCGTCCAGATTATTTGCAATGATTTCGTCAATCTTTGCACTGCCTGAGCAGGAAACCTTGATGTTATCCTGAACCTCAAAGCCACCGTCCTTACGCATTGTCTGAATTTTGCTTATGATTTCACGGACAAAGCCTTCTTCAATAAGCTCGGGGGTAAGGTTGGTGTCAAGAACAACTGTGTATGTTGCATCGCTGTCAGATACGAAACCGTTCTTCTGGAGTGTTTCAATCAGAACATCTTCCATACCGAATTCAACATCTGTTCCTTCAACGTTGAGCTTTACCATTTCGCCTGCGTTGAGAGTTGCCATTACAGACGCTCCGTCCATCTCGTTTACCTTTTCAAAGATAGCCTTCATAATCTTGCCGTACTTGGGACCCATTGTTCTCATCTGGGGCTTGAAGTTGTAGCTGATGAAGGAGCTTGCATTGTCGGTAATTTCGATTTCCTTAACGTTCAGCTCGTCAAGAATAATGTTCTTGTAAACCTCGCCAAGATCAGTCTTTGTCTGTACATAAATCTTTGCAATAGGCTGACGGTTCTTGGTGTTTGCCGCATTACGGCAGGCACGTCCGAGAATTACAATCTTTCTTGCAGCATCCATTTCTTCTTCGATATCCTTGAAGTCGAAGTCAGCATTTGCTGTGGGGAAGTCACACATATGAATACTTTCGGGAGCGTTCTTGTCAACATTTAGAACAAGGTTGCGGTAAATCATTTCTGTCATGAAAGGAATGAAGGGCGCACAAACCTTTGAGAACTCAACAAGAACTGTATAAAGTGTCATATAAGCACAAATTTTGTCATCTGTCAGCTCGCTTGCCCAGAAGCGTTCACGGCTGCGGCGAACATACCAGTTTGAAAGCTCGTCTGTAAATTCCTGAATAACTCTTGTTGCTTCTGTTATCTTGTAGTTTGCAAGATATTCGTCAACTGTGCGGATTACGTTGTTGAGCTTTGACAAAATCCATTTGTCAAGAAGTGTGAGCTTTGACTTGTCAAGTGTGTACTTTGTGGGGTCAAAGCTGTCAATATCTGCATAAAGCACATAGAATGCATAGGTGTTCCACAGTGTACCTATAAACTTTCTCTGTGACTCGGAAACTGCTTCGTCGTGGAAACGGTTGGGGAGCCATGGAGCACTGTTGGAATAGAAGTACCATCTTACTGCATCGGAGCCCTGCTTGTTGAGAACATCCCAAGGATTTACAACGTTGCCGATATGCTTTGACATCTTTCTGCCGTCCTTGTCCTGAACGTGACCGAGAACAACCACGTTCTTGTAAGGTGCTTTGTCAAAGAGCAAGGTTGAAATTGCAATAAGGGTATAGAACCAACCTCTTGTCTGGTCGATAGCTTCGCTGATAAAGTCAGCAGGGAAGTTTTCGTCAAAGAGTTCCTTGTTTTCAAAGGGATAGTGCCACTGTGCAAAGGGCATTGAGCCTGAGTCAAACCAACAGTCAATTACGTCGGGAACTCTTTTCATTTCGCCGCCGCACTTTTCGCACTTCAAATGAACGTTGTCAACATAAGGCTTGTGAAGCTCGATGTTCTCGGGAACGTTGATTCCCTTTTCTTTCAGTTCTTCAATCGAACCGATACATTCGTGATGACCGCATTCACATGACCAGATGGGAAGGGGTGTTCCCCAGTATCTTGAACGTGATAAACCCCAGTCGATTACGTTTTCAAGGAAGTTGCCGAATCTACCGTGCTTGATGTTGTCGGGCATCCAGTTTACTGTATCGTTGTTTGCAAGAAGCTTGTCACGAACAGCAGACATCTTGATGAACCATGTATCGCAGGGATAGTAAAGAAGGGGAGTATCACATCTCCAGCAGAAGGGATAGCTGTGCTCAAAGTTGATAACCTCAAAGAGCTGACCTCTGTCCTTCAAATCACGGATAACAAGCTTGTCTACATCCTTTACAAACATACCCTTCCAAGGTTCAACTGCATCAACGAAGTTACCCTGAAGATTTACAAGGTTTACAAAGGGAAGGTCGTTTTCTTTTCCGACACGTGAGTCGTCTTCACCGAAGGCGGGAGCAATATGAACGATACCTGTACCGTCGCTCATTGTAACGTAATTGTCAGCTACAATGAAGTGACCCTTCTTGTCAAGTGTTGCAAAGCTATAAAGGGGTTCGTATTCGAGACCGCAAAGGTCCGCACCTGTGTACTTTTCAACAACCTCGTATTCTGCTTTGATAACAGTCTCAACAAGTGCTTCTGCAAGAATATATGTCTCGTCTTCTACTTTTATCTTTACATATGTTTCGTGGGGGTTTACACAAAGTGCAACGTTTGAAGGAAGTGTCCATGGAGTTGTTGTCCATGCAAGGATGTATTCCTTTTCCTTTCCCTTAACGATAAACTTTGCAATAAGTGAATTTTCCTTTACGTCCTTGTAACCCTGTGCAAGCTCGTGGCTGGAAAGTGAAGTTCCGCAACGGGGGCAGTAGGGCATAATTTTGTGACCCTTGTAAAGAAGCTTTTTGTCCCAGATAGACTTGAGTGCCCACCAAACAGACTCGATATAGTCGTTGTGATAAGTAACATAAGGCTTTTCCATATCTGCCCAGTAACCAACGCGGTCACTCATTTCTTCCCACTCGCTCTGGTAGGTGAAAACACTGTCCTTACACTTTTTAACGAAGTCTTCAATACCGTATTTTTCGATTTCGGGCTTGCCGCTGATTCCGAGCTGTTTTTCAACTTCAAGCTCAACGGGAAGACCATGGGTATCCCAGCCAGCCTTTCTGAGAACCTTGTAACCCTTCATTGTGCGGTAACGGGGAATAAGGTCCTTGATAACACGGGTCAGAACGTGACCGATGTGAGGCTTTCCGTTTGCCGTAGGGGGACCGTCAAAAAAGGTGAATACTTCGCCGTCTTTGCGGTTCTCGATACTCTTTTTGAAAATGTCGTTGTCCTTCCAGAAAGAAACCACTTCTTTCTCTCTTTCCACAAAGGACAAGTCGGTTGACACTTTATCGTACATTGTAATACCTCCTGTATATATAAATGTAGATTTGTACATAGTTTAACTAATATAGTTTACAGTAAAATTCCAGATTTGTAAAGGGATTTGGGGAAAATATTTGAAAAACTTTTTATTTGTTCACAAAAAATACATTGAAATCCCATTGTTTATATGATATACTGTTTTTTAATTGTGAAAATACGGCATCGGTTGGTGTCTGACTATACAACGGAGGTATAAAAATAATGCTCTGTACAAGATGCAAAAAGAATATGGCCGTGGTCTTTGTTACAAAAATGGATCAGGACGGCAAGCAGGTAAACGAGGGGTACTGCCTCTCCTGTGCAAGAGAACTGAATATTGCACCCATCAACAATATGCTTCAGAACCTTGGAATCAGTCCTGAGGAATTTGACAGCATGAATGCCGAAACCATGGAAATGATGAAGGATATGATGGAAAACGGCATCGATGCTGATATGTCCGAAATGATGGGAATGATGCCTGAGGGTTTTATGGACGGCGAAGATTTTGACGACAGCGAGGACGGCGGTGCAACCAAGAAGTCACCACTTTCATTTCTTTCAAATATGTTCGGCGGAAACGCTCCTCAGGGCGACAAAGGCGAACAAAAAGCCGAAAAAAAGAACACCAAGAAGGAAAAACAAAAGAACAAGCGAAAATTCCTTGATATGTACGGAACAAACCTTACGGCCAAGGCACGAAGCGGCGAGGTCGACCGCGTAATCGGCAGAGACAGCGAAATGAACCGCGTTGCTCAAATCCTTAACCGCCGCACCAAGAACAATCCCGTTCTTATCGGTGAACCGGGGGTTGGTAAAACTGCCATTGCAGAGGGCTTAGCTCTCCGAATAGTTGAAGGCAATGTTCCTGCAAAGCTTCTGGGTTATGAAATTTATCTTCTGGACATGGCGGCAATGGTTGCTGGAACTCAGTTCCGCGGTCAGTTTGAATCACGTCTCAAAAGTCTTATTACAGAAGTAAAGGCACTTGGCAACATTATTCTTGTAATTGACGAGGTTCACGTTCTTACCAAGGCAGGAGATGCCGAGGGGGCAATGAACGCAGGAAATATATTGAAGCCTGCTCTCTCGCGGGGCGAAATTCAGATTATCGGTGCTACAACCCTGGAGGAATACAGAAAGCACATCGAAAAGGACAGTGCTCTTGAAAGACGCTTCCAGTCGGTTATTGTAGAAGAACCGTCGGTGGAAGAAACAATCGAAATTCTTAAAGGAATCAAAGGGTATTATGAGGATTATCACAAGGTGAAAATCACTGACGAGATTATCCGTACGGCGGCAGTTCTTTCAAAGAGATATATTACCGACAGATTTCTCCCCGACAAGGCGATTGATGTTATTGACGAGGCTGCATCAAAGGCAAACCTTGACAATACCGCACTTGCAGAAATTGCAAAGCTGAAAACTCAGCTTGAAGAAGTGAAAAACGCTCAGCTTGAAATCGAAACAGCACCTTCGGATGAAAATACCGATACCAATGCAAATTACGAGAAAATTGCTGAGCTGAAAAGCCGTGAATGTCAGCTAACCGCTGCAATTGAAGAAATGGAAAAATCTGCATCGGATGTATACCTCACACCCGATGACCTTGCGGCAGTAATTGAAGGCTGGACAAAAATTCCCGTAAAGAATATTACCGAGTTTGAAACAAACCGACTTGTGAATCTGGAGGAAAGACTTCATCAGAACCTTATCGGTCAGGATGAGGCGGTTTCAGCCGTGTCAAGGGGAATCCGCCGCAAGCGTGCAGGCTTCAGCCTGAAACGCAGACCTGCATCCTTTATTTTTGTAGGTCCCACGGGCGTTGGTAAGACCGAGCTTGTAAAGCAGATTGCAAGAGAGGTATTTGATACAGAGGATGCACTTATCCGTTTTGATATGTCAGAGTTTATGGAAAAGCACTCAGCATCACGTCTTGTGGGTTCGCCCCCAGGATATGTAGGCTACGACGATGCAGGTCAGCTTACCGAAAAGATACGCCGTCACCCCTACTCCGTTATTCTGTTTGACGAGATTGAAAAGGCACATCCCGATGTGTTCAATATGCTGCTTCAGATTCTTGATGACGGTAGAATTACTGACAGCCACGGCAAAACGGTTTCTTTTGAGGATTGCATAATTGTTATGACCTCAAATGCAGGAAGCGATACCTTTGGCGGAGTTGCGGGTTTTGGTGCAACCAACAATGCATCAAACAAAATTAAGGCTGAAAAGGCTCTCAAACAGCTTTTCAGACCTGAATTCCTCAACCGTGTTGACGAAATCATTGTCTTTGAGGAATTGACAGATGAAGACCTTTTGAAGATTGTTGACCTGATGCTGAAGGAGCTGAACAAGGGCATTACGGAGAGAGGTATTACAATGAATGTTACCGATGCCGCAAAGAAGCTTATCTGCAAGGACGGCTATGACAGCCAGTACGGTGCACGTCCTATGCGGAGATATATCGAAAGACATATCGAAGACAAGCTTGCCACCTTGTTTATTTCAGGCGAAATCAAGGGCGGTTCCACCGTCACAGTTGATGAAGAAAACGGAAAAATCATAGTTGCAGCAAGATAAACATAAACCGACCCCTGCCGAGGTCGGCTCAGACTGACGAAAAACTTGTTCTACCGCAAGTGAATAATATTTAAAATATGAATTGTAGGACCGACGTCCTCGACAATCCACATAAAATAATTATAAAAACAGCAAGGAAACATTGAGTTTTCCTTGCTGTTACTTGCTTTTTGCGAAATCGTTCTCTACCGTACCCACGTACGCCGACGAAAACGATTTCACAAAATATAACTGCGTTTTTAGATGTCTGCATCAGCGTGTCGGCTTTATCGACACGCGCTGAACCGACCTCAGCCGAGGTCGGTTATTATTTTGCCTAAATTTTTGAAAATTTGTAGACAAAACAGGTGTTTTGTGATATAATGCTACCAACCACAAACAATTATTATTTTTATATTTACACCAATTATATTTTTGCATAGTAATATACATATTGGGGTATGCTTTTCTTGTAAAAAGCGTACCCTTTGGCAAATTATATTTCCGATGTGTATGTTTCTATGTTGTGAATATAATGATAATTGTTTGTGGTAAAACAAAGCTGAAGTGGCGCGTTTTTTGAGTGTGTTGCTCCGGCAACACACTTTTTTTTACATAGGGAGGAAGTCGAAAAATGGTTCGCTACAAAAAACTTTACCACAAACTCTTCAATGACATAACCGACGTAATAGAAATTATTGAAAGCACCGATGATATTCTGAGCAAGACACATTTTGAGGCACTGGAAAGGCTGAAGCAAGCTCAGATTGAAGCGGAAGAAATGTTTCTTGATATGTGCGAAAAAAGAGTAGTTGGGTGAATATTTTGGGGAAGATACTTCGACTTTGCTGACGCTATACTTCGGCCCTCAAGGGGAAGGCGGGAAGGTTCTTCGGCAAACTCGGTGAGGGACTGTTATGATTTTTTTATTCTTATTTCGGTCATTTGTTCACAGCTTTGCATTTCCTGCAGAAGTTCGTCAAGCTTTGCTTCGGCAAGCTGGATGTCCTTCAAAAATTCTTCGGCTGAAATGCGGTATGCTCCGCTTCCGAATATGATAATCTGTTCAAGGCGGTCTGAGGTTGCTACCTTTACTCTGTAATTCTGACGGCTTTTGTCTCTTGCGGTACGTTCAATATAGCTGTCGGCGGTTTCGGCCTCCTTGGTATACACAACATCAAGATTGCCGATACGTTCACAGGTTCCTCGGTTGCCCTTTACTTTGTAGGCATCAAAGACAACTATAATTTCACAGCTACGCATTTCCTTGTAGTTTGAAAGTCGGGTCACAAGGTAGTTGCGTGCAATATCCAGCTCCTCGGTTGTTGCGTTGTTCAGGTCAAACCATGCAAAGAGCACATTATATCCGTCAACCAGAAGATATTCGCCCTGAACAGGCTTTTGCGCTTTGTACTGCTTTGCTACGGCTTCGGGAAGCTTTCTTGATTTGAAGGTTTCGTGTGCTTTGCGTTGCACCTTGCCGTAGGTTCGTTCAAAAATACGCATCAGCTCGTCATCATCTGCATAATTGGAGCTTCGTTTTGGTGCCTTCTGTGCCGCCGTGATTTCTTCGGCGGCTTTTTTTCTTGTATCTTCAAGATGCATATTGGCATGAACTTCGTTCCACTTTACTGTATAGCCTGCGCCGTGGTCACAAAAGACGGAATCGGGAGTGTTGTCGGTATCCTGTTCGGGATTATAGCCTATTGACGCTACAAGCTCATTTTGATTTTTACATGGCTCGTAGCCTGCGGGCATACATTCAAGCATACCAAGTCCGTGGGTATAAGAACGCACCTCTGCTGAATAATTGCTGAGACCTGCAACGGGGGCATAGCCTTTCAGCACTGAGTTTTCTCCGTTATTCTCGGGAGGGGTGAATTTTCCGCCTATGTTTTGAATATCAGTCATAGCTCTTCCCAAAGATGCAGTGGGAAGAGTAAGGGTGAAGCTGTACCAAGGTTCAAGAAGAACCGAGTCTGCCTGCATAAGTCCCTGACGTACTGCACGGTAGGTTGCCTGACGGAAGTCTCCGCCTTCGGTGTGCTTTTTGTGTGCTCTGCCTGCTACAAGGGTAATTTTTATGTCGGTTACAGGCGAGCCTGTGAGTACGCCAAGATGCGTTTTTTCTTCAAGGTGGGTGAGAATAAGTCTTTGCCAGTTCTTTTCAAGCAGGTCTTCACTGCATTTTGTATCAAAGCTTACACCGCTTCCTGATTTTCCCGGCTCAATAAGAAGATGTACCTCGGCATAGTGGCGAAGGGGTTCAAAGTGCCCTACACCCAGAACGGTGTCACGAATTGTTTCCTTATATATAATACCGCTTTGTTCAAATTCCACAGTCATATCAAAGCGTTCCTTCAGCACCGTTTTCAACACCTCGGACTGGACCTCGCCCATAAGCTGTATGTGAATTTCGCCAAGCTGTTCGTTCCATACGGTGTGGAGCTGGGGGTCTTCTTCCTCATACTTTCTCAGATTTCTGAGAGCGGTGTTTGTGTCATAGCCGTCTTCAAGGCGGACCCTGTAAGAAAACACGGGTTCAAAGGTAAAGGCTGTCAGGTCAGGCTCGCAACCGATTCCCTGACCCGGATATGATTCACTTAGTCCTGAAACTGCGCATACTGTGCCTGAACAGGCTTCCTGCTCGCTTTTGTATTTTGTTCCTGAGTAAATCCGGATTTCGTTTATTTTTTCTCCGTCGATAATATCCTTCACTGTCAGCTTTCCGCCTGTAATTTTTATGTGGGTAAGGCGGTTGCCTCTTTCGTCGGTTGTTATTTTGAAGACTTTTGCACCAAAGGAGCTGCGTTCGGGAAGCTGACGTGTATAGCTGTCAAGAGCTGTCAGCAGTTCGGTTACGCCGTGTGTCTTGAGTGCAGACCCGAAATAACAGGGAAAAAGCTTTCTGTCGGAAATTGCAGAAATCAACGAGGGGGATGAAAATGCTCCCGTCTCAAAAAACTCGCTCATCAGGTCGTCGGTGCAGACTGCAAGAGCCTCGGCTTCGTTACCGTCACCGCTCACAGCGGAGGTCAGGTCGATGCAGGAGGGGCTGAGCTTTTCCTTCAGTTCTGCAAGAAGGCTTTTGCGGTCTGCAATGGGCATATCCATTTTGTTTATGAAAACAAAGGCGGGGATGTTGTATTTTTGCAAAACCTTCCAAAGCGAAAGGGTGTGGTTCTGGATTCCGTCGGCGGCACTGATAAGCAGAATTCCGTAATCAAGAACACTCAGTGCACGTTCTGCCTCTGCAGAAAAATCAACGTGACCAGGTGTGTCAAGAAGGGTAAAGCTTGTTTCGCCGAAGGTGAAGGTTGCCTGCTTTGAGTAAACTGTGATTCCCCGGCTTCTTTCTATTTGGTTTGTGTCAAGAAATGCGTCCTTGTTGTCTACACGTCCAAGAGTTCTGATTTCACCCGAAAGGTACAGGATTGCTTCGGAAAGGGTGGTTTTTCCTGAGTCAACGTGAGCAAGGACTCCTATGGTTATATTTTTTTTCATAAGGTTACTCCACAATATATTGTTATCTTATTCTATTATACCAAGGCATATCTTGTATGTCAACACTTGATTTTCAGGGCAAAATTCTAAAAATAAGAGAAATATTGTCCGCTTTTTCGACAAAAAACGGACAAGTTAAAAATATTTTTTCAGAGCAAAAAGACCGCAAAATGTGATGGCACAAGGCTTTGCGGATTTGGAAAAAAATGGGCATTAAGAAAAGTGTTTTTTGGGTATTGACAATTGTGTTCGGGTAATATATAATATCAATATGTAGCGGTCACGGAAAATGATAAAAACTATATATTGTGTTTTTTGAAATGGTGACCACAAGAGCCCGTTGCAGTGGTGAAGGGAGGGGAATCCCGTGAGAATAGGCGGACTTATGAAGATGACACTGCTGGATTTTCCCGGGCGGATTGCCTGCACGGTTTTTCTTGAAGGGTGCAATTTCAGGTGCCCCTTCTGTCACAATTCACAGCTTGTAGACCTCTGCTCCTCGGATAGAATGTCTGAGGAGGAATTTTTCACCTTTCTTGAGAAAAGAATGGGTCTTCTTGACGGTGTGTGTGTGTCGGGCGGTGAACCGCTTTTGTCAGAGGAAATTTTTGATTTCCTGAAAAAGATAAAGGATATGGGATTTTTGCTGAAGCTTGACACAAACGGCAGCTTTCCGGAGCGTCTTGCAAGGATTATTGATGAGGGTCTTTGTGATTATGTGGCTATGGACCTGAAAAATTCGCCTGAAAAGTATGGTGTAACTGCTGGCTGCGGGAAGGTTTCCTTTGAGACGGTAAGTGAAAGTATTGAAATCCTGAAAAAATCGGGTATTCCTCACGAGTTCAGAACCACGGTTGTGAAGGATTTTCACACGGCTGAGGATATGGAGGAGATTGCGAGGATTGTGGGTGAGGATGAAAATTATTTCATTCAGCCCTTCCGTGACGGCGAGACCGTTCTCAGACAGGGACTCAGCGAGTTTGACAGCTCCGAAATCCAAGTGCTTCTTGAGGCGGCAAGACGTTTTGCTCCTCAGACTCAGGCACGGGGAATTGATTTGTAGGTTGTCGTTTGACAATCCCTCAGTCACTTCGTGACAGCTCCCTTTACACAAGGGAGCCTATGTAAGAGAAATTGATTTGTAGCAGATGAAGCCATGTTGCTTCTTGAAATAAATATGTCATAGAAGACGAAAAAATAAAAGGAGATGGGATAATGTATAAGGTAAGAAAAAGAGACAATTCTTTGGTTGAATTCGATTTGTCCAAAATCAGTGATGCTATGATTCAGGCTTTTGAGGCTCAGAACAGACAGTATAATATGAATATAATTGATTTTCTGGCACTCAAGGTTACAGCGGATTTTGAACCGAAGGTTACAAACGATGCTATCAATGTAGAAGCAATTCAGGACAGTGTGGAAGAGGTGCTTGTTCAGGCAGGTTATGCTGATGTTGCAAAGGCATACATCCTTTACAGAAAGCTCCACGAAAAAATGCGTAATATGCAGTCAACGGCTCTCGACTATCAGCAGGTTGTTGACAATTATCTGAAGATTAATGACTGGCGTGTAAAGGAAAACTCAACAGTTACATATTCTGTCGGCGGTCTTATCCTTTCAAACTCAGGTGCAATTACTGCAAATTACTGGCTCAGTGAGATTTATGATGAAGAAGTTGCAAATGCTCACAGAAGTGCTGATATTCATATTCATGACCTTTCTATGCTCACAGGCTACTGTGCAGGTTGGTCTCTGAGACAGCTTATTCAGGAAGGTCTTGGCGGTGTTGAAGGAAAGATTACTTCTGCTCCCGCAAGCCATCTTGCAACACTTTGCAACCAGATGGTAAACTTCCTTGGAATTATGCAGAATGAATGGGCAGGTGCTCAGGCGTTCAGCTCCTTTGATACTTATCTTGCACCTTTCGTAAAGGTGGACAACCTTTCATATGATCAGGTGAAGAAGTGCATTGAGTCATTTATTTACGGCGTTAATACTCCTTCAAGATGGGGTACTCAGGCACCTTTCACAAACATTACTCTTGACTGGACTGTTCCTGCTGACCTTGCAGAGCTTCCTGCAATTGTCGGCGGCAAGGAAATGGACTTCAAGTATAAAGACTGTAAAGAAGAAATGGATATGGTTAACCGTGCATTTATCGAGGTTATGATCGAAGGCGATGCCAACGGCAGAGGCTTCCAGTATCCTATCCCCACATATTCTATTACAAGTGACTTTGATTGGTCAGAAACAGAGAACAACAAGCTTCTCTTTGAAATGACTTCAAAATACGGAACACCTTATTTCTCAAACTATATCAACAGTGATATGGAACCCAGCGACATCCGCAGTATGTGCTGCAGACTTCGTCTTGACCTCCGTGAACTGAGAAAGAAATCAGGCGGCTTCTTCGGCAGCGGTGAAAGTACAGGTTCTGTGGGCGTTGTTACCATCAATATGCCCAGAATTGCTTACCTTGCAACAGATGAAGATGACTTCTTCAAGAGACTCAACAAGCTTATGGATATTTCTGCACGTTCGCTCAGCGTAAAGCGTGAAGTTATTACAAAGCTCCTCGAGGAAGGACTTTATCCTTATACAAAGAGATATCTCGGTAATTTTGAAAATCACTTCTCAACTATCGGTCTTATCGGTATGAATGAAGTTGGCCTCAATGCAAAGTGGCTCGGCGGCGATATGACAACCGAAGAAACACGTGCATTCACAAAGAAGGTTCTCAACCATATGCGTGAAAGACTTGCGGATTATCAGGAAAAATACGGCGACCTTTATAACTTGGAAGCAACTCCTGCTGAATCTACCACATACCGTTTTGCAAAGCATGACAGAAAGCATTATCCTGACATCATTACTGCTGCAAAGGAAGGCGAAACACCTTATTATACAAACAGTTCACACCTTCCCGTTGGATGTACATCTGATATATTCGAGGCACTTGATATGCAGGATGAGCTGCACACACTCTATACATCAGGTACTGTATTCCATGCATTTTTGGGCGAAAAGCTTCCTGACTGGAAGGCTGCGGCAAAGCTTGTACGCAAGATTGCAGAAAATTATGAGCTTCCTTATTACACACTGTCACCAACATATTCGGTATGTAAGGAACACGGATATCTCATCGGTGAACAGGATAAGTGTCCTATCTGTGGCGGCAGAACAGAGGTTTACAGCCGTATCACAGGTTATTACCGTCCTGTTCGCAACTGGAATGACGGTAAAACTCAGGAATATAAGGACAGAAAGCTTTATGATATCGAAAATTCTGTTCTCAAAAGAGACGGTGCTCCTGTGAGAGAAAAAGAAGAGACTTGTGATTGTGCTTGTGATGCACCTGCTGAAGTAATACTCTTTACTACAAAGACCTGTCCCAACTGCAATGCGGCAAAGGCTGTTCTGGATAAGAGCGGAATTGCTTATGCGGTGATTGATGCTGAAGAAGAAGTTGCTTTGACTGAAGCTTACGGAGTTCGTCAGGCTCCCACTCTTATTGCGGCAAAGGGAAATGCTTTTGACAGATTTGCAGGAGTTTCTGAAATCAGAAAGTATATTGAAAGCGCAAGAGGTTAAGAATAACTTTTAAGAATACTATTTGGATTTTGTAGGGGCGATGTTTGAATCCCTCCACCGCTGACGCGGTCCCCCTCCCTTTAGGCAAGGGAGGCGATATCGCCCCATACGAGTTTGTATGGAGGTTTATTTATGTACGACATTATAATAATCGGTGGAGGTCCTGCAGGATTGACTGCGGCACTTTATGCTCTCCGTGCCGAAAAGTCGGTGGTTGTAATCGAAAAGCTTGGTCTGGGCGGTCAGATTGCGTTGTCTAGTGAGGTTGAGAACTTTCCCGGAACAATGAAAATGAGCGGTGCCGAGTTTGCCGCAAACCTTGCGGCTCAGGTGGAGGCTCTGGGCGGAAAAATTGAATACGAAGAAGTTGTGGAAATTATTGACGGAGATGTAAAAACTGTTGTGACTGACCTTGACCGTTATGAGGGAAAAAGTATCATTATTGCAACAGGTGTGAAAAACCGCCGTCTTGGTGCTGAAGGAGAGGATGAGCTTGTCGGCAAGGGAATTTCATTCTGTGCCGTTTGTGACGGTTCCCTCTACAGAAACAAGACTGTTGCCGTTATTGGCGGCGGAAATACTGCTGTTGAGGATGCAATTTATCTTTCGGACATTGCACAGAAGGTATATATTGTTCACAGACGTGACGAGTTCCGTGCGGAAAACCGTCTTGTGCGTGCTCTGGAGGCAAGGTCAAATATTGAGCTTGTTCTTGATTCTACGGTTGAACGTTTTGTGAATGACGGAGGACTCAAGGGCATTGATGTGGTAAATGTGAAAAACGGTGAAAAACGCAATATTGCTGTTGACGGTGCTTTTGTTGCAGTAGGTCAGATTCCTCAGTGTGAAATTTTTAAGAATATAATAACCCTTGATGAAGGCGGTTACGTTGCTGCCGGTGAAAGCTGCCGCACCAATGTGGATGGAATTTTTGTTGCAGGTGACTGTCGAAACAAAACTGTCCGTCAGCTTACTACTGCCGTTGGTGACGGAAGTGTTGCAGCGTTGGCTGCTGTTGAGTATTTGGGTTGTTAATTTATGGATTACCTTTACAACTCAACTGCCCTTGGGCAGTTAATATGTGAAGATGATAATGAAAATGGCTGTTGCAACGCAACAGCCCATTTTTTCTTATTCGATTGTTTTCCCCAAAAAGGTTGCGGCTGATTCTGCCAGCTTTTGCTCAACCTCACCAAAGTCATCTTTGTCGGGTGATGAAAGGAACATTACTGTGCCGATTGCGTCACCGTCATAAATGATTGGAGCGGCAATGCCTGCCATATACGAATCGTTGCTGTCCGATACCGAAATGTTTTTCTCTCCGTTTTTCAGCACATAAGTGCTTTTGCGTGACATTACCTTTTCGATATCATCTGATATTTTTTTGTTCATCAGTTCTTTTTTTGATACGCCTGAAACTGCGATTACCGTATCCTTGTCGGAAATGCAGGCGGGAATTCCCGCGGTGTGTGCAAGTGCTTCTGCATACTGACTTGCAAATTCTCCAAGCTCACCGATGGGTGAGTACTTTTTGAAAATTACGGTGCCGTCACTTTCTGTGTAGATTTCAAGAGGGTCGCCCTCGCGGATTCTCATAGTGCGGCGGATTTCCTTGGGAATAACCACTCTTCCCAAATCATCAATTCTTCTTACAATTCCTGTTGCTTTCATTATATAACTTGCTCCTTTTGTTTGATTTTGCAATGTTATTGTGTGCAATTGAGGAATTTTTATGTAAGGAAAAAGGTGGCATTATTTCCGCTTAATTGACGGAAAAAATAAAGAATTTTTTGTTGACAGCGATGGTAGTTTTATGATAAATTTGCGAAAAATATATAAGGTGAAAAAAGGCGAGTTCATAAAACGAACTCGCCGCTAACATTTATATTATTTTAATGATTGTTTTGGTGCTATGCCTGATATTTTGTTATACCTCCGATAATGGTTGTATTAACATTGAATTCTCCGTCGGTGATGATGATATCTGCATCCTTGCCTGTCTCAAGAGAACCCTTTGTCTTTTCCATACCGATGGTTGTTGCGGGGTTAAGTGATGCACAATTTACACATTCCCAAAGAGGAATTGAAGAATTTGTGTATACATTCCAAACGCCTTTGCAGAGAGAAAGAACACTTCCTGCCACAGTTCCGTCCTCCAGACGGCAAACAACGTCACGGTAGATTATCTTCTGACCGCCAAGAGTGTATTCGCCCATTGGAAGTCCGCCTGCAGGGAGACAGTCGGTGATGAAACAGAGCTTTCTTTCCTTCAGCTTCCAGAGAATGTCATAGAATACGGGAAGAACGTGGAATGCATCTGCGATAAGCTCACAGCTGATATTTGAGTTAAGTGCCGCAGTAACTGCACCGGGAGCACGGTGCGCAATGGGTGTCATTGCGTTGAAAAGGTGTGTTGCGTGAGCAACGCCTGCCGCTGTTCCTGCCATTGCTGTTTCATAATCGGTATTGGTGTGACCCATTGAAACTACAACATCGGTGTCACGGCAGATTTCACGGATTGCGGCAAAATCTTCGGTATCTTCTTCAGGTGCAAGTGTGATAATCTTTATAATATCCTTGTATTCCTTAACAAATTCTGCATCAGGCTTCAATATGTACTTGGGGTCCTGAGCTCCCTTTTTTGCCATACTGATAAAGGGTCCTTCTGCATGGCAGCCGAGAATTGTACTTCCTTCCCATGTTTTGCTTTCTTCCTTCAGGTCACGGCAAACTTCAAGTGCCTTGCGGATAACCGACATATCTTCGGTCATTGTGGTGGGCAGGTAGCCTGTTACACCGTTCTTGAGAATACCCTTTGAAATTGTGCGGATGCTTTCTTCTTCACCGTCGCAAACATCCTTGCCAAGATAGCCGTGGATGTGCAAATCTATAAGGCCGGGGGCAACGAAGCCGCCCTTGGCGTCGATAATTTCGGCATCTGCAGGAAGTTGATCGGCAGGGAAAACACCCTCAATCTTATTATCAAAAAGCAAAACTGAGTTTTCTGCAATTTGGTCTTTAAGGATTATTTTTCCGTTAATTATAGCCTTCATAAAAGCCTCCGAATAGGTTTTATATGCTTTAATTTTACCATCTTGAAATTCAAAATCAATGGACATTCGGTTATTATCCATATGTATTTGGACAAAAATCAAAATAAATATCCCCCCGTATAACGGGGGGTATTTCATTTTCGGGCATAGCCCTAATACTACTGGCGACGCACAAGTGCGTTTTTTATTGGCCTGTCAGCCATGCAATTACTACTAGCTACCCATAAATGGGTTATGTAGGGGTTTCTTCTATGTAAAGGGGTCCAGGGGCGGAAGCCCCTGTGTCGTTTTAAGGGGGTGGAAGGGGGAGAATCGAAACTCCCCCTTCGTTTTGCTACTTTTGCAATCAAAAGTAGGCCCGCCCGGCAGGACATTTAACGCTACAAACTCTCAGTTCACCAAAATCCTCCCACCGCGTTCCGCGGTCCCCCCTCCTTTAGGCAAGGAGGGCTTATTCACTAAAATGATTTTGCCTTGTCCTCATTTACCAGTACTTTTTATCTCTATCAAACTTCTACTATATATTTGTTTCATCGGTTAACCTCTATCCAACCACGCGACTATCGCATGGTTTTCGTTATACAAAAAGGCTGTAGCAAAGGAAAAACCTTGAACAAGTCCAGTAAAAACGGACAATAGAAAAAAAGAGCCCCCTATGGTAGAATAAAAGAAACTACTATAGGGGGAATTTTTTATGTCAAGAGAATATAGACACATTAGTCAATATGCAAATGAAATATACGAACTTCGCAATCAGGGGTTAAATTTAAATGAAATATCGAAACAGCTAGGATTTACCTACAAGCAGATTCGAAACTTCATCCACAGAGAAAACCGGAAGCAAAGAGATCTTGCAGCTGGAATAATAATTAAACCCAAAGGCAGACCGCGAAAAGACGGAACAACACTGGCACCGTCAATACAACAATTAAGTAAACTCGCTCAACTACAATATGAACTTGCAATGAAAGAAAGGCATATAAAAAGCTTAGAAATGGAAAATGAACTAATGCGGGATTTTCTCTCGCTTACAGAAAGGAAGTGAGAACAAGCGTAAAATATATGGTTATCTATCGTCTCCGAGATAAATATTCAATCCGTGCAATGTGCAAATTCTTCAAGGTATCAAGAAGTGGGTATTATGGCTATGTATCTCGCATGGATATACCTGCAAAAGATTTGCCTTTAGCAGAAAAAATTAAAGAATGTCAAGAAAAATGTGGCAAAACTTACGGTTATCGCCGAGTGCATATATGGCTTGAAAGACAAGGAATATACCACAATCCAAATACAATTCTTAGGGTGATGCAGAAATATAACTTGTTGTCTGTTGTTAGAAGAAGGAAATATCGCAATTATGGAGAACATCTGCACCGTTATCCTAATTTGTTAAACAGAGATTTTAAAGCTGAAAAACCAAATCAAAAATGGGTTACAGATATCTCATATATCAAAACAGGACAAGGAACATTGTATTTGTCTCTTATCAGAGATTTGTTTGACAACAGCATTGTTGCCTACAAAACCGGAACAGAGCAAAATATTAACCTTGTGCTTTCTACAATTAGAGAAGCCAAAAAAAGAGAAAAGGTCACCGCAGAGCTGCAACTCCACAGTGACCAAGGCTTTCAATACACATCTCATCAGTATTTCAAGCTAACTAAATCATACAACATAACTCCATCAATGTCAAGGAAAGGAAATCCATATGACAATGCAATGGCTGAAAATTTCTTTTCCATTCTAAAAACAGAGTGTGTTTATCGTACAAAACTTAAAACCTACGATGAGGCTCGCAAACTCATAGGTGAATACATTCATTTTTACAACAACGAAAGGATACAACTAAAAACAAAACTGACTCCGCTTGAAAAACGAAGTCAGTATGTTGCTTAAATTTTAATATTCTTACTGTAGGGTGCCTTTTTTGTATGGTC
>JAZRIX010000002.1:0-13757 GCA_045645485.1 Clostridia bacterium
TTAATACCTGTAGCAGCCAGAATCTTCTTTGATGTGGAAAGACCTATTCCGAAGATATAGGTAAGACCGATTTCAACTCTCTTCTCATTTGGTAAGTCAACACCTGCAATACGTGCCATACTTTCATTCACCTCCGAATAATTTTTCTTTTTGAAAAGTGTGTAATGCGGAGCAGAATTTCACTTATCACGAAGTGTATCTTCGCTTTCATCAGCTTAAACAAAATTGGTGAATAAGCCTGACTCTGCTCTCACAAGTTAATAATTTTTCCGATTTAGCCCTGTTTCTGTTTGTGACGGGGGTTTTCGCAAATAACCATTATCTTGCCTTTTCTCTTGATTACTTTGCACTTTTCACAAATAGGTTTAACTGAAGGTTGTACTTTCATTATTCCTTCACCTCCTAAAAAAGTTACGTCAGGCTGTACTTGCGCACAGCACTAACCAAATTATTATATCACCAATCCCGGATTATGTCAAGCACCCAAAATTCCCCAACGTACTTTTTGAAGTATTTCCATAATTTTTCTTTGTTAAACACCCAAAAATTATGAATTTATTCCAAAAAAAGTGTCGACATAGCCAAAATCGGCGGTATAAACAAATAATTTTGCAGGGAAAAACCCCGATTAATTCCGGCAGAACAAACTATTTTGCTCTCCAGGTAATTCTGCCTTTTGTCAGGTCATAAGGAGAAATTTCAACAGTAACCTTGTCACCGGGCAAAATTCTGATATAGTGCATTCTCAGTTTTCCTGAAATATGCGCAAGAATCTTGTGACCGTTTTCAAGCTCTACCTGAAACATTGCATTGGGCAGTGCTTCAAGGACTGTACCTTCAACCTCCAAAACATCTTCCTTTGCCATTTCTTCACCTCCCGAAGAAAATAATGAGTAATTTCCCCGTCAGACAACTTCCAATTACATTCAGAAACCACCTGACGGTATTATTTTTTATTCAACCATCAGTTCAGGTGCTTCTTCTGCACCTTCAAATTCAGCAATGGCACGTCTCAGCTCGTTATTTGTAACCTTAGACAGCTCGGCAACCTTCGCCGCCACATATTCACTGTTACTTCCCGTTTGCTCCACGTGCTTCATCTTTTTCTTTTTGGGCTTTGCCACCTTGTGATAATCACCGTCACATATGAAAACAAAATTTTCTTCAACAGCAAGAACAATATAATGGCGTCCGCTGTCTCTGCCCATTTTTGATAGGACTATATCACCTATATTAAAACTGTCTTCCATATAAAATATACCTCATTTGAAATCTCTCAAAATCAGATTCTAATAACTTCTGTCAGGCTACTCACACAAGGTGAAAATGTATGGTTCATCATTTGTAACAAGAACACTGTTTTCATAATGTGCAGATAGCTTGCCGTCCAGTGTAAGCACCGTCCAGTCATCATCAGCCACATAAATTTCTCTTGTACCCTGATTCACCATAGGTTCAATAGCAAGGGTCATGCCGGGTCTGATTCTCACTCCGCGTCTGCCGGGTGTAGCATAATTGGGAATTTCAGGTTCTTCATGAAGTTCCTTTCCCAATCCGTGACCGCAGTATTCCCTAAGAACACTGTAACCGTTTTCCTCGGCATGCTTCTGGATTGCTCCGGAAATATCCGAAATCCTGAAGCCGTCTTTTGCAAACCTGATTCCTTCAAAAAAGCTTTCGCGTGTAACATCAATAAGTCTCTGAGCCTCGTCGGTAATTTTACCTACACCGTGAGTACGTGCTGCATCACTGTGATATCCCTTGTAGCAGGCACCTACATCAAAGCTTACTATGTCGCCTTCCTTCAAGGTGCGTTTGCCGGGAATGCCGTGAATAACCTCGTCGTTGACACTGATACACACACTGCCGGGGAATCCCCCGTAACCTTTGAATGAAGGAATACAGTTCTGACTTCTGATATATTTTTCAGCAGCACGGTCAAGCTCTATAGTTGATACACCGGGTTTTGTCATTTCTTCAAGAAGCTTTAAAACCTCGTATGTCACCTGACCTGCAGCCTTCATGCATTCAATTTCATATTTTGATTTTATACTGATCATTGTATTTTCTCCGACTATTTTAGTCTTCAAGAGCACCAAGCACCGCTCTTGTTGTAGCGGCAATTTCATCCTGTCCGATAACGGTTCTCAGCATATTACGTTCATCATAAAAGGCCTTGAGCGGCGCAGTCTGTTTGTAATATGTTTCAAGACGTTCTTTGATAATTTCAGGCTTATCATCAGCTCTTGTGGTAAGAGCACCGCCGCAATTATCGCAAACACCTTCCACCTTGGGTTGCTTGTGCTGTTTGTGGTACGAGCTTCCGCAAGACTTGCATTCAAGTCTTCCCGAAAGTCTTTCAATAATCTTTTCGTCCTCAACCTCAATGGTGAGTACTGCATCAATTTTTATGTCGCTTGTATCCAAAGCCTCTGCCTGGGGAAGAGTTCTGGGAAAACCGTCAAGAATAAAACCGTTTTCACAATCTTTTTCAGCAAGTCTGTTTTTTACAACATCAATTATAACATCATCAGGAACAAATCTTCCGTCATTGATGTATTGTTCCGCAATCTCTCCAAGCTCGGTACCCTCAGCAATATTCTTTCTGAGTATGGCACCTGTTGAAATAGTGGGAATTCCAAAATGTTTACTAAGAGCCTCTGCCTGTGTGCCTTTACCTGCACCGGGAGCGGCCAAGATAATAAGATTCATTTAAGGTCACACCTTTCTGTCAAAAACGCAATAAGAATTTTATAATTAACATCAAAAACAGCAAATTATTCAAATATATACCTTGTCAAAATAACAACAGAACCATTATTCTGACAAAAACTCTACAAGGGGCTGCCTCATAGCGCAAATACGCCGAGGCATCCCCTGCAAAGCTAAGGGCAAGCCGCCCTGTGATTCATTATTCCAAAAATCCCTTGTAGTGTCTCATCAGCATCTGAGATTCGAGCTGATTTACTGTTTCAAGAGCAACACCTACAACGATGATAAGTGATGTACCACCGATTGCAAAGTTGTTGATATTCATTGCAATATTCATAAAGATCGGAATAACCGCGATAATTGCAAGGAAGATAGCTCCAGCCAGTGTAACCTTTGAAAGAACTCTGCTGATAAAGTCAGCTGTATCCTTTCCGGCACGGAGACCGGGGATTGCACCACCGTTCTTCTTGATATTGTTAGCCATTTCAATAGGATTGAACTGAATAGCTGTATAGAAATATGTGAAGAAGATGATGAGGAAGAAGTATGCGATAGCATATACCCATGAAGTAGGTGCCAGATAGCTGAGGAATGTTCCCCAGAAGCCTTCCTGACCTGCCTGAATTCCGCAGAACGAAGCAATTGTTCCGGGGAATGACATAATCGACATTGCAAAGATGATAGGCATAACGCCTGCCGATGCAACCTTGATGGGAATATGTGTACTCTGACCGCCATACATTTTTCTGCCCACAACGCGCTTTGCATACTGAACATTGATTCTTCTTTCAGCATCATGCATAGCAACGATGAAAGCAATAACAGCAAGCGCAATTACAAGCAACAGAATTGTTGAAATAATATCCCATGTATTGCCGCTTGAAACTCTTGTCCACAATGTCATGAACATAGCAGGACCGCCTGAAACAATACCGGCAAAGATGATAAGTGAAATACCATTGCCGACACCCTTTTCTGTGATCTGCTCACCAAGCCACATAAGGAACGCAGTACCTGCAACAAAAGTTGTTACAATTACAATAGCCGCGCCCCAGCCGGGATGTGTAACTGCACGGAATGTTCTGTCAAGCATGAAATAAAGACCGATTGCCTGCACAAGTGCAAGAACAATAGTAAATACTCTCTGAATCTGAGCAATCTTTTTTCTGCCTTCTTCGCCTTCCTTCTGCAATCTCTCAAGTGCGGGAATAGCCACACAGAGAAGCTGCATAATAATGGATGCGTTGATATAAGGTGTAATGCTCATTGCAAAAATTGTTGTATTTTCGAATGCACCACCTGAAATCACGTTCATAAGTCCAAGCAGAGAGTTCTCTGAAGACTTAAGCGCTTCACCCATTACAGCAGGATTGAGCATGGGAACAGGAATTGCAGATCCAAGACGGAAAATAACAATCATTATGAGTGTGTAAAAAAGTTTCTTTCTCAGGTCTGCAACCTTCCATGCATTCCTAATTGTTTCAAACATTTATACCACCTCAACCTTTCCGCCGGCAGCAATAATCTTTTCTTCAGCAGTTTTGCTGAATCTTTTTGCCTTAACAGTGAAAGCCTTGTTAACTTCACCGCGTCCAAGGAAAACAACACCGTCACAAATTTTTGAAATAATACCGTTCTCCTTAAGAACCTCAGCTGTAACCTCTGTACAGTCCAGCTTGTTAAGAACTTCTACGTTAACAGAAACATATTCCTTTGCAAAGATGTTTGTAAAGCCACGTTTCGGAAGTCTTCTGTAAATAGGCATCTGACCACCTTCAAAACCGGGACGAACACCGCCGCCTGATCTTGCGTTCTGACCTTTATGACCCTTACCGGCTGTTTTGCCGTTACCGCTACCGTGACCTCTACCTACTCTGAAATTATCTTTTTTTGAGCCTGCGCTCGGAGATAATTCATGAAGTTTCATTGAGTACACCTCCTCTTTACTTTTTTATCAATATTTGAGACGAAGCCTCAGCTTACGCCTCTTCAACTTTAACCAGATGAGAAACTTTGAAGAGCATACCTCTGATCTGAGGATTGTCAGGTTTCTCAACGCACATATGAAGCTTTCTGAGACCCAGAGCTTCAACAGTTGCGATCTGATCCTTTTTGCAACCAATTGTACTTTTTACAAGTGTTACTTTCAATGTGTTAGCCAAGGAAAAAACCTCCTATCTCTCTTGGTCGTTAACTACTGTGATTAACCCTAAATTTCTTCGGGTTTCTTGCCTCTGAGCTTTGCAACTTCTTCTACGCTCTTAAGAGCTGCGAGAGCCTGAACTGTTGCTGATACAACGTTCTTGGGGTTGTTGCTTCTGAGACACTTTGTTCTGATATCACGGATACCGGCAAGCTCAAGTACCGCACGAGCGGGGCCACCGGCGATAACACCGGTACCTGCTGCTGCGGGCTTGAGAAGAACTCTGCCTGCACCGTATTCACCGATGATTTCGTGAGGAATTGTAGTCTTTACCAGAGGAACAGTAATCATGTTCTTCTTAGCTTCGTCTATACCCTTACGGATTGCATCCGGAACTTCGGCTGCCTTACCCATACCGTATCCAACATGACCGTTTTCGTCACCAACAACTACAAGGGCACTGAATCTGCTTGTTCTACCACCCTTTACAGTCTTTGATACACGATTAAGAGAAACTACTTTTTCCTTTATATCAAGCGTACTTGCGTCAATACGCTCCTGCTTTTTGGTTATCTCTACTCTTTCTGCCATTGTTTTTTCACCTCTTTCAAAAACTGACTTTCAATGTAATTGACAATTCTGTCTATGCAAAACAATACTGCAAATCTGCAATATTAGAAATCCAAACCGCCTTCACGTGCACCTGCTGCAACCTCTGCAACTCTGCCGTGGAAAACATATCCGCCTCTGTCAAAAACAACTTCTTTGATATTAGCGTCGAGAGCTTTCTTAGCGATAGACAAACCAACAGCCTTAGCAGCTTCTTTGTTGCCGCCGTAGTTAGCTCTAAGGTCTGCATCAAGTGTTGAAGCAGAAACCAGAGTCTTGCCTGTTGTATCGTCAATAATCTGTGCATATATATTCTTGAGACTTCTGAAAACGCAGAGTCTGGGAGTCTGAGCTGTACCAGAAATTTTTTTACGAACTCTTGCGTGTCTTGCCTGTCTAGCCTCTTCCTTATTCTTTCTTTTAATCATTCTAACTTGCACCTCCTTGCGGTTTAGTATGAAATCTGACCTTGATGAGTTTCATTCAAGCTGCAGACATCTGTGTGAGAAGAAAATTATTATTTCTTCTTAGCGCCTGTCTTACCTTCTTTTCTTCTGATAACTTCATCAACATACTTGATACCCTTGCCCTTATAAGGTTCAGGCGGTCTCTTTTCTCTTACCTGTGCGGCAAGCTGACCAACTTTCTGTTTGTCATAACCTGAAATGATGATCTGGTTAGGCTGAGGAACATCAATTTTAATGCCGTCAGGCTCTTCCATTTCAACCTGGTGTGAATAACCGAGGTTCATAACAAGCTTGTTGCCCTGCTTTGCTGCACGGTATCCAACACCGTTGATTTCAAGTGTCTTTGTGAAGCCTTCACTTACACCTGTAACCATGTTAGCAATAAGAGTTCTTGTAAGGCCGTGAAGTGCTCTGTGTTCCTTAACTTCAGAAGGACGTTCAACAGTAACTGTATCGCCGTCTTTCTTGATGATCATGTCAGCAGACATTGTCTGAACAAGAGTACCCTTGGGGCCCTTAACTGTAATTTCATTGTTTGCGCCTATTGTAACATCAACACCTGCAGGTATTGTGATAGGCTGCTTTCCTATACGTGACATAGTGATCTTCCTCCTTTCTTACCAAATAAATGCGAGAACTTCTCCGCCAACGTTCTGGCGACGAGCTTCCTTGTCTGTCATAATACCCTTAGATGTCGAAATAATTGCAATACCCAAACCTTTCAGTACCTGGGGCAGTTCTTCCTTTGAAGCGTAAATTCTGAGACCGGGCTTTGAAACTCTCTTGAGTCCTGTAATAACCTTCTGCTTGTTCTCAGCATACTTGAGAGTAACTCTGATGATGCCCTGTGTGCTGTCATCAATGTACTCAACATTCTTCACATAACCTTCATCAAGCAAAATTTTTGCAATAGCCTTTTTCATGTTTGATGCAGGAATATCAACTGTCGCATGTCTTGAGTTGTTTGCGTTTCTGATTCTTGTAAGCATATCTGCTATAGGATCTGTGATGTGCATATTTATCCTCCTTTTTATCGGATTTTGTGAGTCAGTTTGGCTATCCGAATCAAATTATTTTAACCACTTGACTCTCCTACTTGATTTTTTTGTTTCTCAGACAGATTACAGTCTGTATTTTACCAGGATGCTTTCTTCACTCCGGGGATCTGACCTTTGTAAGCCAATTCACGGAAGCAGATTCTGCAGATACCGAACTTACGAAGGTAAGCGTGGGGTCTGCCGCAGATTTTGCATCTGTTGTATTCACGGGTAGAATACTTCTGTTCTTTCTGCTGCTTTAAAACCATAGCCTTCTTTGCCATAAGCTTTAATCTCCTCCATTTCTGAGATGTTGGATGGACTATTTTGTAAAGGGAGCACCCATAAGTGTCAGAAGCTCACGAGCTTCTTCATCTGTCTGTGCTGTTGTAACAAAAATGATATCCATACCGCGAAGTTTATCAATCTTATCATAATCTATTTCAGGGAAAATAAGCTGTTCCTTAATACCCAGTGAATAGTTTCCTCTGCCATCGAATGCATTGGGGTTGATACCTCTGAAGTCACGAACACGGGGAAGAGCTGCATTAAACAGTCTGTCAACGAATTCGTACATTTTTGAACCTCTGAGCGTAACCTTACAACCGATGTTCATACCTTCTCTGACTTTAAACTGAGCTACAGACTTCTTTGCCTTTGTGATAACAGGCTTCTGACCTGTAATCAAAGCAAGGTCGTTCATAGCGTAATCAATAGCCTTTGAATTTTCCTTTGCTTCACCCACGCCGATGTTGATAACAACTTTATCAAGCTTGGGAATCTGCATAACACTCTTGTATTCGAATTTCTTCATAAGAGCGTCCTTAATCTCTTTTGTATAACGTTCTTCAAGTCTCATTATACGTTTGCCTCCTTTCTTCCGGTTTTAAATTAATCAGCAAATGTTTCTCCGCACTTCTTGCAGTAACGAACATGTGTTCCGTCCTCCAGAACCTTTCTGCCAACTCTTGTAGCGGCTTTGCACTTAGCGCAAACGTTCATTACCTTACTTGCGTATATGGGAGTTTCCTGGTTGATAATACCACCTGTTTCACCCATACGGCGGGGTTTCTTGTGCTTTGTTGCAACTGAAACACCTTCAACGATTACTGTGCGCTTTTCAGGGTTTACAGAAAGAACCTTGCCCTTCTTGCCCTTATCCTTACCGGAAAGCACAACAACCTTATCTCCGGTCTTAACATGCATCTTTGTACTCATGTTTTTTCCTCCTTTCGCAATTACTCAGGAATTATAACTCTAACTTTTGGAAATTTCTCCGCTCCTTCGGGCGTTTCGCCAAAAGAAACAAGAAATACCGTTGTTTTTAAAAATTCTTACAGAACTTCAGGAGCAAGAGACAAGATTTTCATATAGTCTTTTTCACGAAGTTCTCTGGCAATAGGGCCAAAAATACGGGTTCCGCGGGGAGTCTTGTCATCCTTGATAATAACTGCTGCGTTTTCATCAAATCTGATTTTTGAGCCGTCTGCTCTCTTAACGCCCTGAACACTACGTACGATAACCGCTTTAACAACATCGCCCTTTTTCACAGCGCCACCGGGAGCCGCCTTCTTTACAGAAGCAACGATAACGTCACCAATATTGCCATAACGTCTGAAAGAGCCGCCAAGAACACGGATGCACATAAGTTCTTTTGCACCGCTGTTGTCAGCTACCTTCAGCAAAGTCTGCTGCTGTACCATAATGGATTTCCTCCTATCCTAAAATCATACTTTGCCAAAAAGCCAAATTATTTAGCTTTTTCAACGATTTCAACCAGTCTCCATCTCTTGTCTTTTGACAAAGGTCTGGTTTCCATTACTTTTACCTTGTCACCTATCTTGCACTCATTGTTTTCGTCATGAGCCTTGAGCTTATAGGTATTCTTCATAACCTTTTTATAAACCGGATGCTTTACGCTGTCCTTGATGGCAACAACGATTGTCTTGTCCATCTTGTCGCTTACAACTTCACCGATTCTGGTTTTACGATAATTACGCTTTTCTTCCATTAGACCTTACACCTCCTATTAGTTTACGTTGGCATTAAGGCCAAGCTCTTGTTCCTTCAAAACCGTCTTGAGCCTAGCGATATCCTTCTTTACTGCAACGATTCTCATGGGATTGTCAAGCTGGTTCATTGCATCCTGAAAACGAAGGTTGAAAAGCTCCTTTTTGAGGTCCTGAATCTTATCGTTTATTTCCTGTGCTGAAAGGTCTCTGATCTCATTTATTTTCATTACATTTCACCTTCCATTTCCTGATCGGCTTTTCTCACAAACTTACACTTGAGGGGAAGCTTGTGCATAGCAAGACGCATAGCTTCACGAGCAACTTCTTCGCTAACGCCGCCGATTTCAAATAATATTCTGCCGGGCTTAACTACTGCTACCCAGTACTCAGGTGAACCCTTACCGCTACCCATACGAGTTTCAGCAGGCTTCTCTGTAACGGGCTTATCAGGGAAGATTTTGATCCAAACCTGACCGCCTCTCTTTGTATAACGTGTCATAGCAATACGGGCTGCTTCAATCTGGTTGCTTGTGATCCAAGCAGGTGACTGAGCCTGAAGACCGAAATCGCCGTAGCAAACCTTGTTACCGCGAGAAGCCTTACCCTTCATTCTGCCACGCATAACTCTTCTGTACTTAACTCTTTTTGGTGATAACATTACTTTCTTCCTCCTTCCGCTTTCTTGGCAGGAGCTTTTCTTTCCTTTACGTTTTTGCTTTCGGCAAGGACTTCACCTTTGTAAATCCAAACCTTTACACCAAGCTTACCGTATGTGGTGTCAGCTTCAGCAAAGCCGTAATCAATATCAGCACGAAGTGTCTGAAGCGGGATTGTACCTTCATGATACTGCTCTGTACGAGCGATTTCTGCACCGCCAACACGACCTGAAACTGCAGTCTTGATACCTTTTGCACCAAGCTTCATTGTTCTTGCCATGCACTGTTTCATAGCTTTTCTGAAAGAAATACGTCTTTCAAGCTGTGATGCAATGTTTTCTGCAACCAGCTGTGCACAGAGATCGGGAGTCTTAACCTCAATAACGTTAAGAATAACTGCCTTTCCTGTGAGAGCTTCTACATCTTTCTTCAGCTTGTCGATTTCACTGCCACCCTTACCGATAACAATACCGGGCTTTGCAGCGTGGATAGAAAGACGAATCTTGTTTGCGAACTTTTCTATTTCGATTTTGTCAACACCGGCGAGATAGAGCTTTTTCTTAAGGAAAACTCTGAGGTTGTAATCTTCTACAAGATTATCGCCGTAGTTCTTTTTGTCAGCGTACCAACGTGAATCCCAGTCTTTAATAATACCAACTCGGATACCGTGGGGATTAACCTTCTGACCCATGCTAAATTACCTCCTTTTTCAAGATTATTCCATTTCTTTAAGTTTCAAAGTGATGTGACTTGTCTTCTTGTTGATTCTGAAGGCACGTCCCTGTGCTCTGGCCTGAACTCTCTTGAGTGTAGGACCCTGATCAGCGAATACTTCTGAAACATAAAGATTTTCAACGTTCATACCGTGGTTGTTTTCAGCGTTTGCCATAGCAGACAACAACAACTTTTCAACAACCGGACTTGCAGCCTTGGGTGTGTTCTTGAGAATACCAAGAGCAACGCCAACTGGCTTATTTCTGATTAAATCTATAACTATACGCACCTTTCTGGGAGCGATGCGTACGTGAGTAACCTTTGCTACTGCTTCCATTGCTCTGCAGCTCCTTTCCTATTAATTCACAGAAAAAACTTTAAGAATCCGATGATTACTTAGAAGTTTTAGCACCTGCATGACCCTTGTAAGTTCTGGTTGGAGCAAATTCTCCAAGCTTATGACCAACCATGTCCTCTGTTACATATACCGGAACATGCTTTCTACCATCATAAACTGCAATTGTATGACCAACCATTTCAGGGAATATAGTAGATGCTCTTGACCATGTTTTAATAACGACTTTTTCGTTCTTTTCGTTCATTGCCACAATCTTTGCAAGCAACTTCGCTTCGACGAAAGGTCCTTTTTTAATACTACGTCCCATGAAGTGACCTCCTTAAAATTATTTAGCGTTACGACGCTTAACGATGAACTTGTTTGTCTTGTTCTTCTTGTCTCTTGTCTTATAACCAAGAGCGGGCTTACCCCAGGGAGTAACAGGTGAGGGTCTACCGATAGGTGACTTACCTTCACCACCGCCGTGAGGATGGTCATTGGGGTTCATAACAACACCACGAACTGTGGGTCTGAAGCCCATGTGACGCTTTCTGCCGGCTTTGCCAAGGTTGATGTTTTCATAGTCTGTGTTACCAACCTGACCGATAGTTGCACGACAGTCAAGACGAACCAGTCTAACTTCGCCGGATGGAAGTCTTACCTGTGCATAACCGTTTTCTTTTGCCATAAGCTGTGCAAAAACGCCTGCACTACGAACGAGCTGACCGCCCTTGCCGGGATAAAGCTCAATGTTGTAAACAAGTGTACCAACAGGGATGTCTGCGATTTCAAGTGTGTTACCGGGTTTGATATCTGCACCCTTACCCGAAACAACAACGTCACCTTTCTTCAGAGAAACAGGAGCGATGATGTATGTCTTTACTCCGTCTTCATACTGGAGAAGTGCGATGTTTGCACTACGGTTAGGATCGTATTCGATTGCGAGAACTGTTGCGGGCATATTGTCCTTGTTTCTCTTGAAATCGATTACTCTGTATTTTCTCTTTGTACCGCCGCCGCGATGTCTAACTGTAATTCTTCCGTAAGAGTTACGACCTGCTTTGCTCTTGAGGGGACGAAGAAGTGATCTTTCAGGCTCCTTCTTGTCGATTTCCTCAAATGTAGAAACAGTCATCTGACGCAGCGAAGGTGTTGTAGGATTATATTTTCTAATTCCCATTTTTACATCTCCTTATTCTACGATTTTTCGTGGCTTATTAGTTTTCAAACCACTCGATAGTCTTGCTGTCTTCAGTAAGCTTAACTACTGCTTTCTTCCAGTCAGCTCTCTTACCTACATGAACGCCCATTCTCTTGGGTTTTCCGATGTAGTTGATGGTTGTAACCTTCTGAACTGTTACGCCTTTGAAGATTTCTTCAATAGCTTTCTTGATCTGGATTTTGTCAGCAGACTTATCAACTACGAAAGTGTACTTCTTTTCAGCAACAGCAGCCATACTCTGTTCTGTGATGATGGGTCTTCTGATAATATCATAAGCTGTCTTTTTCATTATGCGTACACCTCCTCGAGTTTTGAAACTGCATCCTTAACAATGATGCACTTTGTATGTCCAAGTACCTCGTATGTGTTGATTGCACCAACAAAAGTGGTGTCAACACCCTTGATGTTTCTTGCTGAGCAAACGATGTTCTTGTCGTTTTCAGGAAGAACGATAAGTGCTTTTTCTGAAACACCGAGGTTCTTCAGGATTTCAGCCATCTTAGCTGTCTTGATTTCATCAAGCTTGAGAGCATCGAGAACAATGAGGTCATTGTCTGCAACCTTTGAAGAAAGAGCAGACTTAAGAGCAAGTCTTCTTACCTTCTTGTTAACTGAGTATCTGTAATCTCTGGGCTTGGGACCAAGTGCTACGCCGCCGCCAACCCACTGTGGAGCACGGATACTACCCTGTCTTGCACGGCCGGTTCCCTTCTGTCTCCAGGGCTTGATTCCGCCGCCGCTTACTTCTGTACGTGTCTTTGTGCTCTGTGTGCCCTGTCTCTGGTTTGCAAGGTAGTTAACAACTACTTCGTGCATAACGTCAGGTCTAACTTCTACACCAAACACACTGTCATTCAATTCTATATCACCAACCTTAGCACCGGTTGTGTTATATAAAGCTACTGTAGGCATATCTTATATCCTCCTCTCTATCAGTTTAGGCATTAGCCTTAACTGCGTTCTTAACTACCAGCAATCCGCCCTTGGGACCGGGAACTGAGCCCTTAACCAAAAGAAGGTTGCGTTCTGTATCTACTTTTACAAGACTGAGGTTCTGGATTGTAACCTTGTCCACACCGTAGTGACCGGGAAGTCTCTTTCCCTTGAATACACGTGAGGGTGAAGAACAAGCACCCAATGAACCGGGGCCTCTGTGATAATGGCTACCGTGAGTCATAGGACCTCTGTGAGTTCCCCATCTCTTGATTGTACCAGCGTATCCGTGACCCTTGCTTGTACCTGTAACGTCAAGGATTTCGCCTGCTTCAAAGATGTCAACCTTGATTTCGTCGCCAACATTCATCTCAGCCGCATTGTCAAGCTTGAACTCTCTGAGATATCTCTTGGGAGCAACGCCTGCTTTTGCGAAGTGACCCTTCATAGGCTTGTTAACCAACTTTTCTTTCTTGTCCTCGAAGCCAACCTGAACTGCAACATAACCGTCAACTTCAGCTGTCTTCTTCTGAACTACACTGCAGGGACCTGCTTCAATTACTGTAACAGGAATGAGTGTACCGTCTTCTGCAAAAATCTGAGTCATACCAAGTTTTTTGCCTAAGATTGCTTTTTTCATAATTTTTCCTCCTATTCACACGCATCGGTTTGAAATCAAACATACATGCGGGTTATTGGTTGACAGTTTTCTGCCAACATGACCTAAAAATTTTTCTTACCGGAAATACTCAACTATATCTTGAGTTCGATGTCAACACCTGCCGGCAAATCGAGGTGCTTAAGTGCGTCAATTGTCTTGGCGTTGGGTGCCAAAACGTCGATCAATCTCTTGTGAGTTCTGAGTTCGAACTGCTCACGGCTGTCCTTGTACTTGTGAACCGCTCTGAGGATTGT
>JAZRIX010000003.1:0-26467 GCA_045645485.1 Clostridia bacterium
AACAATAGGAATTTTGTTGATTCCTATTGTTTTTTTTTGTATAAAATAGTATAATAGCTGAGTAAATTATTTGAAGGAGTCTTTGTTATGAGAAAAATTCTTGCGATATGGGTGGCAAAGCTTTCTGCAATTGCGGGACGCATTCTGGGGAAGAATTCATCATCAGGTCCCGGAACAATTGCGTTAAAGATTTGCCCTGATTTGATTGAAAAACTAAAGGGAAATGTAAAAAACAAGGTTATCGTTACCTGCGGCACAAATGGAAAAACAACCACAAACAATCTTATTTACAGTGCACTGAAGGAATGCGGTTATTCTGTTGTGTGCAACAACCTCGGTGCAAACATGCTTAGCGGTGTTGCAACAGCCTTTGCACTCGAGTGTAACTGGCTGGGAAAATTTAAGGCGGATTATGCCTGCCTTGAGGTGGATGAAGCTTCAACGGTCAGAGTATTTGAACACATAAAGCCTGATTATGTTGTCATTACAAATCTGTTCCGTGATCAGCTTGACCGTTATGGTGAAGTTGATATGACGGTAGCTCTTATCAAAAAAGCTCTTGTCATGGCGGACAACCCTGTTCTTATCCTCAACGGTGATGATCCAGTTACTGCATCATTCGGTAACGGATGCAAAAACGCTGTATACTACGGCATAGGCGAAAAGGTTCTGCCACAGAACGAAACCTTGAAGGAAGGTCGCTACTGTACGGTATGCGGTGCAGAACAAAAATATAATTATTTTCATTACAGCCAGCTTGGTGACTACTACTGCCCTGAATGCGGCAACAAGCGTCCTGAACTTGATTTCAATGCAAAAAACGTTGACTTGTCAAAAGGACTTCGATTCACTGTAAAAGACCAGAGAATTGAACTTAATTACCGTGGTTTTTACAATATTTATAATATTCTTGCGGTTTATTCGGCAATGAATACTATGGGGATTAAATACGGTTTATTCCGCAAGGCTCTTGAAAACTACAAGCCTCAGGTCGGAAGGATGGAAGAAATAAATCTGGGTAAACCTGTGATTCTGAATCTTGCAAAGAATCCAGCAGGATTCAATCAGGCAATTGCAACAGTGCTTCAGGACCCCAGAAAAAAGGATATAATCTTTGCAGTAAATGATGCACCCAGTGACGGACAGGATGTTTCGTGGCTTTGGGATGTGGATTTTGGCAAGATAACAGAAGCAAATGTCAATACGGTTTCACTTTCTGGAAAACGTCTTTATGACCTTGCGTTGAGATTCAAATATGATGATATTAAAGCTGATTATATAAGTCCTGATATAAAGGAATTAGTTTTAAAGTGCCTTGAATCTGATGCGGAAGTTTGTTATGCTCTGGTGAACTATACAGCATTGTTCGGAACAGAAAAAATAATGCTTGATATCAAAAAAGAAAGAGGTGGAAAATAATGTCCGGATACAGTATCAATATTGTACATCTCTACCCTGACCTTCTCAATTTGTACGGTGACAAAGGAAATATTGAAGCCTTGAAAAAACGTCTTTTGTGGCGTAATATTGAAGTCAATGTAACGGAATGTACTTGCGACAATACAGAAATAGATTTTGAAAATACAGATATTTTCTTTTTGGGCGGCGGTTCTGACCGTGAACAGGAAACTGTACTTTCAAAGCTTATGCAGTATAAAACTGAATTTTTGGAATTTGCTGACAAAGGCGGCACAATACTTGCAGTGTGTGGCGGTTTTGAGCTTTTGGGCAAGGAAATTTTGAATTCAGAAAAAATTACTGAAGGCTTGGGAGTTCTGGATATAAGCACCGATCTTTCAAATGCAAAAAACAGACTTATCGGCAATATTGTTCTGGAATGTGAAGGCTTGACAGACAAAATTGTTGGTTTTGAAAATCATGGAGGAAGAATTGATATAAGAAATCACACGCCCCTCGGAAAGGTACTGAAGGGTTTTGGCAACAACGGTAAAAGTGAAGAGGAGGGCGTTGTGTTCAAAAATGTTACGGCAACATATCTGCACGGACCTTTGCTCCCAAAGAATCCTCAACTGTGTGACAGAATTCTTTTACAAACTCTTTCGCATAAATATGAAGATTTTTGCGAGCTTTCTCCTCTTGACGACAAGCTTGAGCATTCTGCAAATGAGTATGTTGCAAAAAGCTTGCTATCATAAGACAATAATACTGCTTATACAATATATTGAGACATTTTGCGACAATGAACACAATATGCGATGAAAAAGTTGGAAAAAATTGTAAAAAACTACTTGACAAATTTGTTGCTCCTCGTTATAATCTAATTGTAATTGGAAAATTTTAGAAAATAAAGGAGTAAATTAAAATGGAAAAACAGATTAATGTATTGATTGCGGATGCTGATATGGAATACGCTGAGCTTTTGAGCCGTAATATTTCAGGTGATTTCAAAATTAACGTATGTGACATTGTTTGCAACGGTTATCAGGTAATTGAAAAGGTTGACATCCTGAAGCCTGATGTGGTTGTTATGGATGTTGTTCTGCCCAACATTGACGGAATAGGAATTCTTGAAAGGTTGAAATCCAAGCAAAAGGAGTTTGATAATTTTTCAATGCCGAAAATTATAATTCTTTCTACATTGAAGAATGACAGAATCGCTCATGACTGTATGAATCTGGGTGCAAACTATTATATGGTGAAGCCCGTAAGCTATGACAGCTTGAGAAATACCATAAGAAGACTTTGCGACACTCCTGAGGAAAAGAAAAACAGTTCTTCATTTATAAAAAAATATTCAGTCGGAGAAAACCTTGATGTTGAAACTATGGTTACTGAAATGATTCATGAAATCGGTATTCCTGCACATATAAAGGGTTATCAGTATCTCCGTCACGCTATTATGCTTGTAATTGACAATCTTGATGTAATCAATTCAATAACAAAAACTCTTTATCCCACAGTTGCACAGGATTTCCGTACAACTCCCAGCCGTGTCGAGCGTGCAATACGTCATGCAATTGAAGTTGCGTGGGACAGAGGTGATACTGAGGTTCTTGATTCAATTTTTGGTTATACTATTGCAACATCAAAGGGAAAGCCTACCAATTCGGAATTTATTGCTATGATTGCTGATAAACTCAGACTTCAGATAAAAAACGCAAGCTAATTAGCACATTATAGATAAAAACTGCTCATTTCAAAGGTAAATTCCTTAAAATGAGCAGTTTTTTTATATAATTTGAATTATTCTGCCAAAGCCGAGGTCTTCCATTGACATTACGTTTCTATTTTCGAGCTTGTACCAAAGAACATCTTTGTCGTTAAGTGTATCAATTTTTGTAACTATAATCATAAAGTATTTTCTGCAATCTTATTTAAAATATTGATAAATATAGCATTTGAGCATGCCGTTATATACTTTTCTCCGTTTATCTGCAAAAGTTCCGTAAAGAGGTTCAAACTGTTCATGTGATGTAAGGATAAATTTTTTCGCATAGGGGAATTCTGCAAATTTTCTTCCCATTGTACGGTAAAGCTTTTCACACAGCTTTGCATCAAGAAGACGTTCACCGTAAGGCGGATTGCAGATTATAACACCTTTTTCGATAAATGGTGTTATCTTTGCCATATCACATACTTTGAATTTTATTTTGTCTGCAACACCTGCATTTTCAGCATTTTTCTTTGCAATTTCTATAGCCTCAGGATCAATATCAGATGCAAAAATCTGAGTTTTTGTGTCAAGTCTCATATTGTCCCTTGCTTCGTCACGTGCGTCCTTCCACATATCTTTTGAGATATGGTTTCGCCATGTTTCCGCAACAAACTTTCGTTTTATACCCGGCGCAATATTGCAGGCATAAAGTGCAGCCTCTATTGGCAGTGTTCCGCTCCCGCAAAAGGGATCAAGAAAAATTCTGTCACCTCTCCAAAAGCTAAGGTCAATCATAGAATACGCAAGAGTTTCACGCATAGGTGCAAGTACACTTTTTTCACGGTAACCTCTTTTATAAAGGTTTTCACCGCTTGTATCAATATACAGCGTAATAACATCTTTAATCAAAGAAAACTGAATGGGGTAAAGAGGTCCCGTTTCCTCAAAATGTGTTATTCCGTAATGATTTGAAAGTCTCGTGACAATTGCTTTTTTGATGATTTTCTGACAGTCGGGAACGCTGTGAAGCTCAGATTTCAATGAATGACCTTTTACGGGGAAAGCAGCATCTGCTTCAATAATATTTTCCCAGCTGATTCTTTTGACTTTCTCAAAAAGCTCATCAAAAGAGGTTGCTTTGAATTCAGCAATTCTGATCATTATACGTTCAGCACTGCGAAGATTAATATTTGCAAGACATATTGCCTCTGCATCACCTTCAAAGGTAACACTGCCGTCTTTTACTTCAGTGGTTTCATAGCCAAGGTGTCTCACCTCGTTGGCGACAATTTGTTCTGTTCCCAGCAAAGTGGGAATGGTAAGCAACATTTTTTTCATTATGTGATTTCCTTTCGGATGTATTTAAAATTATTATATCATTATACAGTGTTTTAGTCAAATAAAAAGTTTTATTATTTTTTGCTGTTGATGTAACATATGTTTGACAACTGCGGAACAACTGCAGAATTATTTTTAAAAAGTAATGTTGCATAAATTAAAAGAATATGATAAAATATTAATTTGATATTATATAGAGATTATACAAAAAAGGAATATAATTATGGATGATAAAACTTTGAGAACACTGGAATTTGATAAAATACGTACAAAGCTTGCCGAGTATGCAGTGAATGATGCTGCAAAAGAGTTGGCAATGACGCTTTTTCCTTTTGATAACATTGATGATGTGAACACTGCACTTTCCGAAACAGATGCAGCATCTGTTATGATCTGCAAGTTTGGCTCTCCGTCAATCTACGCTGTATCAGAAGTCTTTTCTGCTTTGAAGAGAATCAAAGTCGGGGGCTCGTTGTCCATGTCAGAGCTTCTTAATGTAGCTAGGGTTCTGAAGTGTGCATCGGGGTTGAAAAAATATTATGACGGTCATAAAGGGATTCTTGACAGATATTTTTTGTGTCTTGAAAAAGACGACAGAACCGAAGAACGAATCAGCACATCCATAATTTCAGAAACAGAGGTTGCGGACGGAGCAACTCCGGAGCTTGCCAATATCAGACGCAAAATGGTCAGAGCGGGTGAAAAAATAAAAGATTCACTCAATTCGATGATTCATTCACCTCATTACAGAAAGTTCCTGCAGGACCCCATTGTTACACTTCGAAACGACAGATATGTTGTTCCAGTAAAAGCTGAGCACAGAGGTGATGTGCACGGTATCGTACACGATGTTTCAGCGTCGGGTGGAACACTTTTTGTTGAACCTGCAAGCGTTGTTGATGCAAATAATGAGCTTCATACACTGGCTGCCAAGGAAAAGGTTGAAATTGAAAAGCTTCTTGCGGAGCTCACATCTCTTGTTGCAGAAATATCTGATATTGTTGAGCAAAACTACCGTACAATTACGGAACTTGATTTTGTATTTGCAAAGGCAAAGCTGGCACTGGGTATGAAAGCTGTCCGTCCTGAAATGAATACTTCGGGAAGGCTTCTTATCAACAAAGGTCGCCATCCTCTCATTGACCCCCAAAAAGTTGTTGCTCAGGATATTTCCTTGGGAATAAATTTTGACACACTTGTTGTAACCGGACCTAACACAGGCGGTAAAACCGTTGTTCTCAAAACAGTAGGCTTGTTTACCCTTATGTCACAATCAGGATTACTGATTCCTGCGGGTGACGGAACACAGCTTGCAGTTTTTGACGGTGTTTATGCAGACATCGGCGATGAACAGAGTATCGAGCAAAGTCTGAGTACCTTTTCTGCCCATATGACCAATATTGTAGATATCCTCAATCGTTTTACTCCTAATTCATTGATACTTTTTGATGAACTTGGTGCAGGAACAGATCCCGTTGAGGGTGCCGCCCTTGCCAATGCAATTCTTGATTATGTAAAAGGTATGGGAGCAAAAACTGTTGCTACAACACACTACAGTGAATTGAAGCTTTATGCATTGTCAACAGAAGGGGTGGAAAATGCTTCCTGTGAATTTGATGTTGAAACCCTTAGTCCCACATACAGGCTTCTTGTTGGTATTCCCGGAAAGAGTAATGCCTTTGCTATATCCAAAAAGCTTGGTCTGTCTGATTATATTATTGAAAAATCAAAGACCTTGCTTTCAGGTGAAAATGTAAAATTTGAAGATGTACTTTCCTCTATCGAAGAGAACAGGAAAGTAGCTGAAACAGCAAAGTCTGAACAGGAACGCCTGAAGAAAGAAGTTGCAGAGTTGAAAGAACAGCTTGTTCGTGAAAAAAATGCGCTTGATGAAAAAAGGGAAGTTATACTTGAAAAAGCAAACAGACGAGCTGCTGAGATTATTGAAAAAGCAAAAGACGAAACCGATGAAGTTCTTGAAAAAATGAGAATTCTTCAGAAGGAAAAAGCAGATCGCGAAACATTAAAGGCAATGGAAGAGGTAAAACGTGATTTGCATCAGAGTCTCAAAAAAACAAAAAAACCTCCCATGCCGAAAAAATCGGCACCAGTAAAAACCAATATAAATGCATTGAAGCCGGGAATGAATGTTCTGATTGTTGATTTGAATGACAAAGGAACAATTTTGTCTATTGATAAGAAAAACGGTACTGCCCAGATACAGATGGGAATAATGAAGACATCCTCAAAGCTGACCAATCTTGTTATACTTGAGGATGAAACGAAAAAGAACATCCAGAAGTTTATTCCCCAGAAGCATATGGGTGACGGAGCAAAGACCGTAAAAACAGAAATTGACCTTCGGGGTATGATGCTTGAAGAAGCCATGACCGAAACTGATATGTTCCTTGACCGTGCTGCGATGACCGGACTTTCAACGGTTACCATTATACACGGAAAGGGTACAGGTGTACTCCGAAACGGCATTCAACAGATGCTGAGACGTCATCCGCACGTTAAATCCTTCCGTCTCGGAAAGTACGGCGAAGGCGAGAATGGTGTTACTGTTGTTGAAATGAAAAACTGATAAATCGACTTTGTTTTAGAAAATTTTTAAAAATTTATATGTTTTAGAAAAAAAGTGTTGTTTTTTTGAATAAAACGTGATAAAATGAAAGGTAAAGAATTAGCACGTAGGAGAAAATTTTATGTTACAAAAAAAATGGTTACTCAAAGAATTTGATAAAAACAGAGTTATAGAGATTTCAAAGGAATTTCATATCTCTCCATTGACATCAATTATTTTATTCAACCGTGGTATCAGAGAAAATAATGAAATTGCAGACTTTTTGAAATGCGACCTTTCAAGTCTTCATGATCCGTATCTGCTGAAGGATATGAAAAAAGCGGTAGAACGCATCAAAAAAGCACAGGAAAACAAAGAAAAGATTACCATATACGGTGATTATGATGTTGACGGTATAACCAGTATTGCAATACTTTATAAGCATCTTACTCTTATGGGGTTTGAAGTGGATTATTATATTCCCGACAGAATTCAGGAGGGTTACGGCGTAAACCGTGACGCTTTGGACAGAATAAAGAAAAACGGCACAAAGGTTGTTATAACAGTTGATACCGGTATAACTGCAGTTGAAGAAACAGAGTATGCAAAGAGCATCGGTATGGATATTATCATTACTGATCACCACGAATGCAAAGAAACCATTCCTGAAGCATACGCTGCTATCGACCCCAAGCGCAAGGATTGCAAATATCCCTTTAAGAATCTTGCAGGTGTAGGTGTTGCATTCAAGCTTATTCAGGCTCTTGATGAAAACTCTTCTGTATCCGACCTGATGGAAAAATACGCTGATCTTATATGTCTCGGTACGGTTGCCGATATTTCTCCGCTTGTTGATGAAAACCGTATCATTGTTACAAAAGGTCTTGAAAAATTCAGAAAAACAGAAAATATAGGTCTTAAAGCACTTATTGATGTTTCAATAACCAACAATAAGGCAATAACAACATCAACCATCGGTTATATTATTGCACCAAGAATAAATGCCAGCGGAAGACTCGGCTGTGCGTCAAGAAGTGTTGAAATGTTCCTTACTTCAGATGTTGAAAAAGCATATGAGCTTGCCAACGGTCTTTGTGAGGAAAATACCATCAGACAGCAGACTGAGCAAAAAATGTTTGCTGAGGCTCTTGAATATATTGAAAACAATCCTCAGATCAAGGATGACCAGGTGCTTGTTATTCCCCACGAAAACTGGCATCACGGTATTGTAGGTATAGTTTCATCAAAGATTACAGAAAAATTCTACAAACCGTCAATTCTTTTTGCAATTGACGGAGATGAAGCAAAAGGCTCAGGAAGAAGTATCAGCGGATTCAATCTGTTCGGTGCCCTTGAAAAAAGCAGCGATCTTCTTGAGAAATTTGGCGGACACGAACTTGCTGCAGGTCTTTCGATAAAAACAGAAAACATTGAAAAATTCAGAACCGCAATAAATGATATTACCTTTGACAAAATTGATGAAAATGCATTGATTCCTACTGTTTCTATTGATGCGGTAATAAAACCTTCATATATTACAATGGAAACAGTTGACGAAATCAACAAGCTTCAACCATTCGGTGTTGAAAATCCGCTTCCTGTTTTTGCTGTGAGAAATATAAAAATTCACAAAATCAGCACAATGAGCGACAGGAAGCACCTTAGAATGACCCTTCTCAAAGAAGGAAAGTTTCTTGACGCCGTGGGCTTTGGAATGGGTGAATACTATAACTGCCTTAAGGAAGGCGACTTTATCGAGGTTGCCTTTGGTCTTGACATAAACGATTATAAAGGATTTAAAAACGTTCAGCTTATCCTCAAAGATATAAAACTTATGGAAGGAAATTAATTGATGCAAAAACATTTGGACATTCTGCTTGAAAAACTCAAAAACATCAATCCTGCAAGCAATGTGGATATTGTAAAAAAAGCATTCTATTATGCTGAAGAAAAGCATGCAGGACAAATGCGTGTTTCAGGTGAGCTGTATTTCACTCACCCTATTGCTGTTGCCAATATTCTTGCGGATATGGAGCTTGATACCAACTCTGTTGCCGCAGGGCTTTTGCATGATGTTGTTGAGGATACAGATGTTACAGATTCTGATATTGAACGTGAATTCGGAGAGACAATTGCACTTTTGGTTGCAGGGGTTACAAAGCTGGGTAAAATTCCGTACACCTCCAATGAGGATCAACAGATTGAAAACCTCAGAAAAATGTTTCTGGCTATGGCAAAGGATGTCAGAGTAATTGTTATAAAGCTTGCTGACCGTCTTCACAATATGCGTACTCTCAAATCTATGCCCGAACACAAGCAAAGAGAAAAGGCAAGAGAGACCCTTGAGGTATTTGCCCCTCTTGCACACCGTCTTGGTATGTCAAAAATCAAGATGGAGCTTGAAGATTTGTCTTTGAAATATATTGACCCCATTGGTTATTATGAGATTGTTGACAAAATCAGTCAGAAGCAGAGTGAACGGGAAGAGTATATCAAGGATATACAAAATGTATTCAATGACCGTCTTAAAAAGCTTTCAATAGAGGCTCACGTAGAGGGCAGAGCAAAACATTTTTACAGTATTTACAGAAAAATGTTTATGCAAAACAAAAATATAGAAGAGATTTATGACCTTTTTGCAGTCCGTGTAATTGTAAACACGGATGCAGACTGTTATGCTGTTCTCGGAATGGTTCACGAGCTTTTTATGCCCATTCCAGGACGTTTCAAGGATTATATTGCTATGCCCAAACCAAATATGTATCAGTCGCTTCATTCAACAGTTATAGGTCCCAACGGAACTCCCTTTGAAGTGCAGATAAGAACATGGGAAATGCACAGAACGGCAGAAAACGGTATTGCCGCACACTGGAAATACAAAGAAGGCATAAGCGGAAAGTCGGATATTGACGGAAAGCTTGAATGGATAAAACAGCTTCTTGAGATTCAGAAGGATATGACCAATGCTGAAGACTTTATGCAAACACTGAAAATTGATATGTTCAGTGATGAAGTTTTTGTATTTACGCCAAAGGGAGATGTTATCAGTCTTCCTGCAGGTGCTACACCCATTGATTTTGCATATGCCATCCACAGTGCCGTGGGTAACAAAATGCAAGGAGCAAAAATCAACGGTAAGATTGTTACTCTTGATTATATTCTCCAAAACGGTGATATAATTGAGATTCTCACATCGAACGGTTCCAGAGGTCCAAATCTTGACTGGCTTAAAATTGCAAAGACATCACAGGCAAGAAACAAGATTAATCAATGGCTCAAAAAGGAAAACCGCAGCGAAAATATCGTTAAGGGAAAAGATATACTTGAACGCGAATTGAAAAAGGCAGGGATTTCTGCAAGTTATGCATCAAACGATGAAATGCTTGAGGGGCTCCTTGGAAAATACGGTTTCAAGCAGGTTGAAGATATGTACGCAACACTTGGTTACGGTGGGTCAAGCGCAAATAAGTATCTTGCAAAATATAAAGAAATATGCAAAAAAGATATGGCAAGCAAAAACACCATTACCAATATGCCCGAGCAGTTCATTGTCAAAACATCGGGAAAACCCAATCAGAGTGGTGTTATTGTTGAAGGAATTGAAAATTGTCTTGTGCGTATCTCTCATTGCTGCAGTCCTGTCCCCGGTGACAAAATTATTGGTTATGTTACCCGCGGCAGAGGTGTAGCGGTTCACAGAACCGACTGTATAAACATTACAAATGCAAAATTCTCACGTGAAGAAGAACAACGGTTTATAAATGTGTGCTGGGCACGTGAGGTTGAAAATGATTTTCAGGCTTTGCTTTGTATTACTGCAATTGACAGAAACTCATTGCTTGTTGATATTACAGGGGTAACTGCAGATTTGCATACACCCATAAAGAGTCTGAATGCAAGAACGGCAAAAAACAATGTTGCCATTGTTGAAATTTCAATTGAAATAAAAAATACAGAACATCTTGATAATGCAATTAAGAAACTTAAACAAATTGATGGTGTTCAATCCGTTGTCCGCAGGCGTCAATAAGACCCTGCGGTCTTCAAATATTTAAGTAATTGCACAAGGAGGATACTATGAAATTCAGACATTTTGCTCTTGGAAGTATGGCAGTAAATGCCTATCTGCTTTTTGATGAGAAATCGGGGAAGGCTGCTTTATTTGATGCTCCTATGGATATCGAAGCTGTTCTTGACTTTATCAAAGAAAACAAGCTTTCCCTTGAATATATTTTTCTGACACATACGCATTTTGATCATATATGGTCACTTGATGCTGTAAAAAAATCGACCGGTGCAAAAATTGTTGTTCACAGAGCGGAAGAAAATGCACTGAATGACACAACTCTCAATCTTTCGTACGCACCGTTGCCTGAAGTTACAGCGGATATTCTTGTGGAGGACGGTGCAGTTATTGATTTTTGCGGCACAGAAATCAAGGTGATTCACACACCGGGACATACAGAAGGCGGAGTATGCTATCTTTTTGACAGCTTTCTGGTTTCGGGAGATACTCTGTTCAAGGGTTCTATAGGCCGTTTTGATTTTCCCGGCGGTGATTATGCAACCGAGATACGTTCCATAAAAGAGAGAATTATGGTTCTTTCCGACAGTATGAATGTATATCCGGGTCACGGACCTGCAACAACAATAGGAGAAGAAAGAAAGGAAAATCCATACCTGATATGATTGAACAACAAAGTCCATGGGGAATTCTTACCGGAATAAGACCGGTAAAAATCGCCTGCAAACAAATAAAATCCGGAATGTCCGCCCGTGATACGGTTGAATATTTTGTAAAAGAGTTTGGCACAACAAGAGAAAAAGCCGAGCTTGCTGTTCGTGTTGCTGAAATAGAACTACCTATAATTGATTCAATGAACCCTCAGGGTGTCAGCATATATATAGGAATCCCTTTTTGTCCCACAAGATGTCTGTACTGTTCTTTTGTAAGCAACAGCGTTGCAAACGGTGCAAAATACATTCCTGATTATCTGGATTGCCTGAAAAAAGAAATCAAGTACACTTCTGATATAATAAAACAAAACCATGATGTTATAGAAAGTGTATATATCGGCGGCGGAACACCCACAACCTTGAACAGTGAACAGCTTTCCGTTCTTTTTGAAACAGTTTTTGAAGAATTTGACCTTTCAAGAAACAGAGAGTTTACCGTTGAAGCAGGTCGTCCCGATACAATAACGGCAGAAAAACTGAAAACAATTAAGGATTTTGGTATAAATCGCATAAGCATAAACCCGCAGTCTATGAATGCCGAAACACTGAAAGTAATCGGCCGGAACCATACACCGGATGAAATAAGAAAGGCTATGTATCTTGCTCGGGAATGTGGTATTGAATGTATAAATATGGACATTATTGCAGGGCTTCCAGGGGAAAGTGTTGATATGTTCAAATATACGGTTGAAGAAGTAGAAAAGCTTTCGCCTGAAAATACAACAGTTCATACAATGAGTGTAAAACGCTCATCAAAGCTTAACGAGACTCTTGATGAATATAACCTTACCGATGATAACAAAGTAGCTGAAATGGTTGATTTTGCCATGAAAACCATAACTGCCAACGGCAAGAATCCCTATTATCTGTACCGACAAAAAAATATGCTTGGGAATCTTGAAAATGTAGGATATGCAAAGCAAGGCACAGAAAGCCTGTACAATATATTTATAATGGAAGAGGTTCAGACGATAATTTCTCTGGGTTGCGGCGGCGTAACAAAAACTGTTGAACGTCAAACCGACAGAATTGAAAGAATCTTCAACGTAAAGGAACCAAAGGATTATATAGAACGAATTGATGAAATGCTTCACAGAAAAGATGTTCTCCGTAAGTAAAAAAAGGTGAAAATTTATATAAAAAAGTTATTATGCAACATTATCGGCTATGCTAAAAACAGCGTACACTGAATGAGGCACATTCTTATTAGCTTTGGAGGTTATATTTTATGAATATTGAAAAACTTGTTGAATTTATGTTTAACCTTGGGGTTTCTCTCGGCTCAAAACTTTTGGGAGCTTTTCTTGTACTCGTAATAGGACTTGTTATTATAAAATTTGTGAAAAAATGGATAAAAACCTCAAAGAAACTTAATAAAGTTGATGACGGGGTGCGTACCTTTGCATCAAGTGCAAGCGGTATTGCTCTGACTATAATTTTGTTTATTACCGTTGCAATGATTCTTGGAATTCCCACTACATCCTTTATTACAGCTCTTGCATCCTGCGGTGTTGCAATAGGTCTTGCCCTTCAGGGGTCGTTAAGTAATTTTGCAGGCGGTCTTATGCTTTTGATATTCAAACCCTTCAAGGTGGGGGATTACATTGACGCCAACGGAGTTTCAGGAACAGTTACATCAATTTCTGTAGTTTATACCGTTTTGTGTACACCTGACAACAAGCTTATTACTGTTCCCAACGGTACTCTTTCAAATTCAGTAATACAGAACTATTCAACCAAAGATACACGAAGGGTTGATATCGCTCTTGAAGTTCCCTATGGCAGTGATGTAGAAAAGCTTAAAGAACTTCTTATCGGTATAGCAGAAAGTCATCCTATGGTTTTAGCTGACCCTGAGCCTTTTGCAAGAATGACGGGGCGCAACAAGGATTCACTTTCCTTTGAAGTTCGTGCATGGTGTAATAACTCGGATTTCTGGGATGTAAAACTTGACCTTACGGAAAAAATAAAGAAAGAATTTGATTCAAACGAAATCAAAGCACCATTCACTCAGATAGATGTCCATATTGACAAATAAGCCTTCAGAAGTCCGTTGCTGTATTTGCTTCGGACTTCTGATTTTTCGTTGACAAAACAAACTAAATTTGATAAAATATATCAATAATTAAAGATGGAAGGGAATGTTTTTTTATGACAAAAATTGATATATTTTCAGGGTTTCTCGGTGCGGGAAAAACTACACTGATAAAAAAACTGCTTGAAGAAGCATACAAAGGCGAAAAAGTTGTTCTTATCGAAAATGAATTTGGTGAAATCGGAATTGACGGCGGTTTTCTTAAAGATGCAGGCGTTGAAATTACGGAAATGAATTCAGGCTGTATTTGCTGCAGCCTTGTTGGGGATTTCAGTGAAGCATTAAAAAAGGTTATTTCAGAGTTTTCGCCTGAACGAATTCTTATCGAACCCTCGGGTGTAGGCAAACTCAGTGATGTTATCAAAGCTATCAAGGATATTGATAATGACGAAATTGTTCTTAATAGCTATACTGCTGTGGCTGATGCAAAAAAATGCAAGATGTATATGAAAAATTTCGGAGAATTTTACAATGACCAGATTTCAAGTGCGTCTTGTATTGTTCTCAGCCATACAACAGGTGTTGATGACGACAAGATAAAAGCCTGTGTTGAACTTATCAGAACGAAAAATGAAAAAGCAACTATTGTAACAACCCCTTGGGAAGAACTTGACGGAAAAAAGATTCTTGAAGCAATGGAAGGTGGAAAGACTCTGGAGACTGAGATTGAATTGTTACAACACGCTGAGCATCATCACCACGATGAACATTGCGATTGCGGTTGTCACGACCATGAGCATCACAAGCATCATCACCACGATGAACACTGCGATTGCGGCTGTCACGAACATGAACACCACGAGCATCATCACCACGACGAACACTGCGATTGCAGTTGTCATGACCATGAGCATCACAAGCATCATCACCACGACGAACACTGCGATTGCGGCTGTCACGAACATGAACATCACGAGCATCATCACCACGACGAACACTGCGATTGCGGTTGTTATGACCATGAACACCACGAGCATCATCACCACGACGAACATTGCGATTGCGGCTGTCATGACCATGAACACCACGAGCATCATCACCACGACGAGCACTGCGATTGCGGCTGTCATGACCATGAACATCACCATGCTGATGAGGTGTTCTCCAGCTGGGGAATTGAAACAACGGCAAAGTTTACAGAAGCAGACATAAAAGAAGCACTTGAAAAGCTTGAAAACGAACGTGAATACGGCTTTGTTTTGCGTGCAAAGGGAATTGTAGCCGAAAAGAACGGAAAATGGATACACTTTGATTATGTTCCCGGTGAAGCTGAGGTACGTTTTGGCTCTCCTGAAGTTATCGGCAGGCTTTGCGTAATAGGGTCAAAGCTTAATAAAGAAGCAGTTGCTGAGCTTTTTGATTCAAAGAATTAGTATTTACAATTATTCGGAAGGAATGATTTTATGGATATTGCTGTTTACTTGTTTACGGGATTTCTTGAAGCAGGAAAATCTGCTTTTATAAAAGAAACAATGGAGGATGAACGTTTTTCGAACGGTGAAAAAACCTTGCTTTTACTTTGTGAAGAAGGTGAAATTGAATTTGACACCGAACATATGGAAGAAAAGCAGGTTTTTGTAGAGGTTATTGGTGATGTATCCGAACTGAATCCCAAGAATCTCAAAACTCTTTGCAAAAAATATAAAGCAAGCCGTGTGGTTGTTGAATACAACGGTATGTGGCAAATCGGTGATTTGTACGAAAATATGCCAAGAGAATGGGTTCTTTATCAGGAAATCACCTTTATGGATGCAAATACTTTTGTTTCTTACAATGCAAATATGCGCAGTCTTGTAGTGGACAAGCTTCAGAACTGTGAGCTTGTTGTGTTTAACCGTTGCAAAAAAGATATTGAAAAGGAAGAGCTTCACAGGATTGTACGCGGTGTCAGCCGCCGTACAGATATAATATACGAATACGAAGACGGTAATATTGAGCCTGACAACATAGAAGACCCACTGCCCTTTGATATTGATGCAGAGGTTATAGATGTGGATATCAGAGATTATGCAATATGGTACCGTGACCTTGTGGAAGAAATGGGCAAATATAACGGCAAAAAAGTCAGATTTACCGGTGTTGTCACCATTGACAAGCGTATGCCAAAGGAATGTTTTGTTATTGGCAGACCTGTGATGACCTGCTGTGTTGATGATATTTCCTTTAAAGGAATTTTATGCTGTAACAGAAAACCAATGCTGAATAACGGCGACTGGATTATTCTTACCGCAAAAATCCGCATCGAAAAGCATAAGCTTTATCAGGGTGAAGGTCCTGTATTATATCTCGAAGATTATTCACTGACCTCAGAACCGGAGGATCCGGTTGCAACATTTTATTAAAATATAATATTGTTCTGATTTCACAACTCCTGAAATATTGCATATAATATCTACAGAAATATTTCAGGAGGCGATTTTTTTGTCAGGAATTGCAGGAATTGTAAGTTGTCACCGCAAGCTTTCTTCGGAGATTGAAAAACTCAGGACTATGACAGAAGCATTGATGGGACGAGGTGGAAGTGAACCAAAAATCAAGGATGGAGAATGCGGTATTCTGGGTGCTACTGAGCTTGTTAAAAGCGGTGACCCCAACAAACAGATCCCTTTGTCGGTTATGTATGAAGGGGTTGAATACACAATATGCTTTGACGGTTTGATTTACAACAGCAGTGAAATCAAAAATGAATTAAAGAAAAAAAGATTTGACTGTGAAAATGCCGATGATGCTGAGCTTGCACTGTTGGCATATTTGCGTTGGGGAGCAGGATGTCTTTCCCGTATGAACGGAATTTTTGCTTTTGCAGTCTGGAATCCGACTTTACGGGAGTTGTTTCTTGCGAGAGACAGATTTGGAATAAAACCATTGTATTACACTTCAAAAAACGGCTGTCTTATTTTCGCTTCAGAAATAAAAGGTATCCTCGCTCACACTGATACAGAAGCTATACTTGGAAAAGACGGAATATGTGAGGTGCTGGGACTCGGACCTGCTCAGACACAGGGATGCGGGATTTTCCGTGATATAAAGGAAATATTGCCCGCACACTTTGCGGTTTATAATAAAAACGGTTTCAATCAGCACAGATACTGGTGTCTTGAATCGAAAAGTTTTGATGCATCATTTGACGAATGCGTTGAAGAAACGAAAAAACTTTGTTCTGATGCAATCAATTCTCAGCTTGAACAGAAAAACAGATCAATAGCATTCTTTCTTTCGGGCGGACTGGATTCAAGTATCATAACCGCCTTAGGGGCACAACGCTTTGGTGATGGTATTGATACATTTTCGCTGGAATACAACGGTAACGAGCAGTATTTTTCACCAAATGAGTATCAGCCTGCGTCCGACGGATACTATATTGAACTTGTTTCTGAAATGTACAACACCAACCACACGGTAATATCCGTTGATAATGACGCTCTTATAAAACACTTAAATACGGCTGTTGACTGTCGTGATTTGCCGGGTATGGGAGATGTTGATTCTTCTTTGTACTTTTTGTGCAGAGAAATGGGAATTCAACACAACGGTGCATTGTCAGGCGAGTGTGCTGATGAAGTTTTCGGCGGTTATCCGTGGTTTCACCGAAAAGAAGACTTTGATGCAGATATCTTTCCGTGGTCAAAAAATCTTGAGCTGAGAAAGATGCTTGTTGATCCTCAGTTGGTAAAAAAACAGGAAATCAAAGATTATATTCGCAGTGCATACAAAAAGAGTGTTTCTGAAACACCGATTCTTCAGGAAGATAATGATGAAGAAAAACGACGCAGAGAAATTGCTTATTTAAACCTTAATTGGTTTATGTATACTCTCGGCAACCGAAGCGAAAGAATCGGTATGAATTGCGGCTTAGAGGTTCGTATGCCATTTTGTGACTATCGGCTGGTGGAATATCTTTGGAATGTTCCGTGGGATTATAAAAAATATTCTGACCGTGAAAAAGGTCTTTTGAGAAAAGCCTTTGAAGGTGTTTTGCCTAACGAGGTTCTGTGGCGCAAAAAAAGTCCTTTTCCAAAGACTCACAACCCCGAATATGAACTCCGTGTCAAAGAGCTTGTCCGAGAGATTTTAAATGACAAAAATTCACGAATCCACGGTCTTCTGAACACAAATTATATAACAGAAATTCTGAAGCAGCCCTCAGATTACGGAAAACCGTGGTTTGGGCAACTGATGGCATTGCCCCAGCTGTATGCATATATTATACAGTTGGAGTATTGGTTAAACAAGTACAAAATTAAAATATATTAAAGGAATAATAACAAATGATAAAAGCTGTTTTATTTGACTTTGACGGAACCCTGATTAATTCAAATGAGTTAATATTTGAATCTTACAGAACAGCATTCAGAGAGGTTCTGAGCAAAGAACTTACCGAGGATGAAATTTTGGAAATGTACGGCAGACCCCTTCGTGAATCACTGGCAAAATACGGCGAATACAGTGAGCAGCTTCGCTCTGTTTACCGCGAATATAACGATGTGCGACATGATGCATCGGTAAAAGGCTTTGAAGGTGCGAGTGAAGGCGTTCTGATGCTGAAAAAATTGGGATTAAAACTGGGAATAGTGACATCAAAGCGGTTACACATGCTTGAAAGAGGCGTAGAGATTATGGGGCTTTCAGGTGCTTTTGATGTGTATATTACCCCTGATGATACAAAGAACGTAAAACCGCATCCCGAACCGGTTTTATGCGGTTGCGAAAGGCTTGGGGTAGCTCCAGAAGAAGCCGTCTATGTTGGTGACAGTGTCTTTGATATGGAGGCAGGCAGAGCTGCAGGAACAGCTATCTGTGCAATGAAGTATTCTTTGACACCTGCCGAAAGACTTCTGGAGTTTGACCCTGAGTTTTTTGCAGATTCGATTCTGCAGTTTGCAAATGAATTGAAGGTGAAAAACAATGGCTGCAATTCTTGAAACAATTGTAACAGAAAAATATTCGGGAAAAACTGTTGAAAATGTTTTACGAAAAGAGTTTGGTGTATCTTCAACACTTATGAAAAAGCTTAAAAATAATAAAAAGCTGTTCCTGAACGGAAATGCATGCAAAACCGTTGATATTTGCAGCTGTGGAGACCGCATCTGTGCTGATGTATCTGAAAACGAAAAAGGGTTCGGAGAAATTTTGCCTTGGGAAGTTAATCTTGATATTCTTTTTGAAGATGACTATTTTTTAATTGTGAACAAACCCGGAAATATGGCTTCGCATCCTTGTCTCGGAAACCGTGACAGTACGCTTGCCAATGCGGTTATGTATTATTGGTCGCGCTTTGGGGAATACCATACTTATCATATTGTTAACAGGCTGGACAAGGATACCTCAGGAATATGTGTCATAGCCAAAAATTCATATGCACACGGTACCCTGTCTGAGCAAATAAAAAACAGAGTATTTGAAAGAAAATATACGGCTGTGGTACACGGAAAACTTTTTCCTGAAGACGGAGTCATCGAATTCCCCATAAGAAGAGAGGAAGAAAGCGTTATTAAACGAATTGTTGCTGATGATGGTAAATATGCAAAAACCGTATATAAAACCATCAGAAGCTGTGAAAAATTTTCACTTGTTGATATTTGTCTTGAAACCGGCAGAACCCATCAGATAAGAGTCCATTTTTCACATATTGGAAATCCTTTGGTAGGAGACTGGCTTTACGGATTCGGTGATGATGAAAAAACGCTGATTGACAGACAGGCATTGCATGCAGGATTCATAAAGTTTTCACACCCTGTAACTAAAAAAACAATTGAAATATACACTGATTTGCCTGAGGATATGCAAAATCTTTTGAATCATTTGTGAAAATAGAATGGAAAGTGCAGGCAAACTTTTGAAATTTTCAAATAAAATTAACAAAAGCCAAAAAAAGTGTTGACTTATACCGAAATTTTTAGTATTCTATTAGTATCGGTTTTATACAGTTGAATTATGATTGATTGGAACTAAAGGAGAATTTTTATGTTTTTGAAAGAAATAGTTGTTCAAAATCAGGTAGGATTACACGCAAGACCTGCTACATTTTTTATTCAGAAAGCAAATGAATACAAGTCAAGCATTTGGATTGAAAAGGAAGAAAAAAGAGTAAATGCAAAGAGCTTGCTGGGCGTTCTTTCATTGGGTGTTACCAAAGGTGTAAGCATTACTATTCTTGCAGAAGGTTCTGATGAAGAACAGGCAGTGAACGAGCTTGTTTCTTTGATTTCTTCTGACTTTTCTTAATAAAACCAATAAAATTTAAGATTTAAAAAAAATGTCTTACGTTAGTAAGGCATTTTTGTACTATTATAAGCTTTTTGGGAGGTGAATGTATTTGAATAATGTATCGGATATTATAAGAAAAAAACTTTCTGCTTTGCCCCTTTGCTCAGGGGTATATCTTATGAAAGATATTGACGGTAAAATTATTTATGTAGGTAAAAGCAAGGTTCTCAAAAACCGTGTTAATCAGTATTTTGTCAATCTGACAAGTCATTCACCGAAAACACGTGCTATGGTTGAACGCATTCACGATTTTGAATACATTCTCACTGATTCCGAAAATGAGGCACTGGCTCTTGAGTGTAATCTGATAAAAAAATACCGCCCCAAATATAACATTCTTTTGAAGGATGACAAGCAATATCCCTATATAAAAATAACTGCAAATGAAGACTTTCCGCGTGTTTTTGTCACCAGAAAAGTACAGAAAGACGGAGGACTGTATTTTGGTCCTTATATGTCAGGAATGGGGATAAAAGAAGCGGTAGAGGAAATAAGAAAGGTTTTCAAGCTCAGAAGCTGTTCAAAAAATGTTTCAAAACAAAATGACCGCCCTTGTCTGTATTATCAGATTGGTCAATGCAGTGCACCCTGTGCCAAAAAAATCTCAAAAGAGGATTACAGCATTCTTGTTGAAGAAGCATCAAGTGTGCTGAACGGAAAATATGATTCCGTTTTAGCAAAGCTCCATGAAAAGATGCTTTCTGCATCATCATCTCTTGAATTTGAAAAAGCTGCACAATATAGAGATAAAATTCAAAACATAACATATCTTGGAGAAAATCAGAAAATTACATCATCCGCAGAAAATAATATTGATTATATCGGAATATACAAAGAAGGAACCAGTTTTTGTATCCAAGTGTTCTTTTATCGCAACGGAAAGGCTGTAGGGTCAGAATACTTTACACTTGATAACGAGCTCGGAGACATTAAAGAAATAGCCGAAAACTTTGTAAAGCAATTCTACTTTACAGGGGCGAAAATACCCAAAGAAGTGGCAATTTCAGAGGAGTTTGATGACAAAGAAGCCATTTCAGCATGGCTTTCTGACATAGCAGGACACAAGATTACCTTTACAGTTCCCAAGCGCGGAAAAAAAGCAGAAATTATAAAAATGGTCAAAATGAACGCAAAGGAATCCTTATATAAGCACAGACTTTTACAAGATAGAAATATGGAAAAGCAGAACAGAATATTATCGTCTTTGAGTGAACTTCTTGATTTGCCAAAAACACCTTTCCGTATTGAATCCTATGACATTTCAAATACCTCAGGGGCTTCATCGGTGGGCGTTCAGATTGTTTATGTCAATGCCGTACCCAAAAAGGCACTGTACAGAAAGTTCAATATAAAAACCGTTGATGGTTCAAATGACTACGAAAGTACACGCGAAGTGATTTTCAGAAGAATAAACGAAGCATACAAAGAAGAAGATTTAATAAAATCAGGTGAACTTGATGCTGCAAAATCGAAATTTTTACCATTGCCTGACCTGATATTGCTTGATGGAGGCAAAGGACATGTTTCTGCAGTAAAGATGCTTCTGGATACGATGGGAGAGGATATACCCGTTTTTGGTCTTGTCAAAGACAAGACCCACCGTACACGCGGTGTAACAGATGAAAATACCGATTATCCCCTTGAAAGAAAATCCGAGTTGTTTAGGTTTCTTGCAGGTATGCAGGATGAAGTACACCGTTTTGCAATAAAAACATTCAGAAACCGTCATGAAAAAAACAATCTAAAATCAGAATTGGAAGAAATAAAGGGTGTTGGAGTATCAACCCGAACAAAGCTTTTGAAGAGCTTTGCAGGAATTGAAGGTATAAAAAATGCTACACTTGATGAATTAAAAGCAGTTATTCCGAAGCATATTGCCGAAAATGTATATAATTATTTTAACAAATAGAGGTTGAAGATGGGACTTATTATTGATATAAATGCAAGTAATGAGCTGTTTTGCAAGCTTGAAGAATACGGTGTATCATACTGTAAATCTGTAGATTTGCCACATATATATTCACCCCTAAACACTCACCCGGATATTCAGATACACATTTTTGACTCAAGAATTGCCATTGCAGCACCGTCCGTTTTTGATTATTACAGAAAACATCTTCCAAAGCATATAAAAGTTTTATGCGGAGAAACCGATCCCGGAGGCAAGTATCCGCAAGACTGTGCATATAACGTAGCAGCAATAGGAAAAAGAGTTTTTGGAAATTTTACGTATGTTGATAGTGTAATAAAAAATCTGTATATAGAGCAAGGGTTTGAATTGGTGAATACAAAACAGGGATATACAAAATGTAATCTGTGTATAGTCGACGAAAACTCAGTAATAACCGAAGATAACGGTCTTTGCAAGTGTCTTAGAAGTTGTGGTATTGAAGTTTTGAAAATTCCTCAGGGAGGAGTAAGTATGCAAAATTTTGATTACGGTTTTATCGGTGGAGCATCAGGGAAGATTTCTTATAATAAACTGGTTTTTTCGGGAGAAATTTCAAAACATTACTCATTCGATGAAATCAGCCAGTTTTTGAGAAATAAAGATATTGAATATTGTTGCTTGACCCAAAACAAGCTGACAGATATCGGCAGTATGCTGTATTATAAGGATTAGAAAAAGAAGTAAATATTGTTATTTTTTTAACAAATGTATTTAAAAAAATCTTTTTCGTTTATCAAAAGGATGTTGAAGTGATTTTAGCATAAGCCCTTCAACTGTTAATAAATTTTTTTCACTAAAAAGGTATATGTACCAAAAAAATCAATAATCAATTGTCAAATTACAAATTTATAGACCTCAACTCAGCAATTAAATAACTAAAGGATTTTAGTGCAAATTATAGTATTTTTCAAATTATTTTTATATTTTAATCATAAAAGCGAAAAACAGCTTTCCTCAGAATCAAATAGAAATTTTTCTGACATAGGAACATATGTTGAGAAAATTTTAATTTAACTACAGATATTTAAATAATTTTCAAGTCGATAAACTGAATTTCTGCAACCATAGGAATTATTTAATCTATTCAAAATACGGATAATAATAAGATGGTGATTACACAAATTATTTTCACGATAAAATTAAACCAAATAATGTAAACAAATTTGCAAAAAGGGATTGATTTTTCAATAGAGGTATGGTATAATTTCAATATAGTCAATTGCACATAATAAAAATTATGTGCAATTGGAAGGGGGCAAATTATTTATGCATAAGTTTTCGGATGTACCTGAGCCTTTGGTTTCTTTTTTGCTGTATATTGAGAACATTCAAGGAAAATCGCCAAAAACAACAGAAAGTTATTATTATGACTTGAGAGCGTTTTACAGATTTTTGAAGATTAAGCGTGATAATATTTCGGGAGATTTTGATTTTGAATCAATTGATGTATCCGATGTTGATATTTTATGTTTATCAAAAACTGATATTAATCTCGTTTATGAATATATGAATTTCTTGAACCGTGAACGCGGAAACTCTGCATCCTCAAGAGCACGAAAAATTGCATCAATAAAATCCTTTTTCAAATATCTTTTTAAATCAAAGCTTATAACCGAAAACCCTATGGCTGAGCTGGAAACTATAAAGCTTACAAAACGTTTGCCCGTTTATTTTACCCTTGAAGACAGTATTATGCTGCTTGAAGGAATTGACGGAAAAAACGCACTTAGAGACTATTGCATAATTACGTTATTCCTTAACTGCGGTATGCGTCTTGCCGAGCTTGTTTCTATTAATATAACCGACATCAGGGGTGACAAGCTTACAGTTATTGGTAAAGGTGACAAAGAACGCACTGTTTACCTCAATGAAGCCTGTATTGAGGCAATTGAAGCCTATATGTCTGTCAGAAAAACTATGTCAGCAACAGCTTCAGATAGAAACGCACTGTTCTTGTCTTCAAGAAACTGCCGTATCAGCCGACGTATGGTTCAGTACATTGTCGAAAAAAATGTCAAAAACCTCGGTCTTGATCCGCACAAATTTACAACACACAAACTTCGTCACACTGCAGCAACTCTTATGTATCAGTCGGGCGTAAATATACGTGCACTTCAAAAAATTCTTGGACATAAACAGCTTACAACAACAGAAATTTACACACATGTCAGTGATGACCAGCTCAAAGATGCTGTCTCCTCCCACCCTCTTTCAAAGATTAAAAAAGAAAATGGTTGACATAATAATATTATGTCAACCATTTTGCTAATAACCGATTTCTTCTGCCAGTTTTTTTAATTTTTTTGCAGATTCGTGAAGACCGCTTAATTCTTCTTCGTTAAAATCTATTTCAAGGACTTTTTCAGCACCGTCATCAGAAACAATTGTCGGAACAGAAAGACATATTCCGTTAATTCCATATTCACCGTCAAGAAGACTGGATACGGTTAGAATTGATTTCTCGTTTCCAATAATACACTCCACTATTCTTTTAACCGAAAGTGCAATTGCATAATAGGTTGCTCCTTTTTTCTCGATAATTTCATATGCAGAATTCTTTACAGTTTCATGAATATGCTTGTTGCTCATAGGCTCTGCATCACATACGCCGCTGAACTCACAAAACTTATCTATATTCATTCCTGCAACAGAAGTTGCGCTCCATGCGGCAACCTCTGAATCACCGTGTTCTCCTATAATATAGGTATGAACGTTTCTGACATCTATATTGGTATATTCGCCCAGAAGGTATTTCAGTCTTGCTGTATCAAGAACCGTTCCCGAACCCAGAACGTGATTCTTGGAATAACCTGAAATCTTATATGTTATATACGTCAGTATATCTACGGGATTTGTGACCATAAGCAATATGGTATCGTCACGGCAGTATCTTAAAACATTTTCAACAATGTTTTCAAGAATTTTTGCGTTACGTCTCAGCAAATCTGTACGTTTTTCACCGGGTTCCTGACTGGCTCCTGCGGTTATTATAACCATATCCGACCCTTTTATATCACTGTATTCCCCGGCAATAATTTTGACAGGACTTACAAAGCTTATACCGTGATTCATATCAAGAGCATCACCCTCTGCTTTGTTTTTGTTTATATCAATCAATACAATTTCCGAAACAAGTCCGCTCAGCATAAGTGTATATGCTGTTGTTGCACCTACAGCACCTGCACCGATTATTGTTATTTTTCCTTTGAACATAACATCCTTCCTTTCTTTTGAGATATATTTTCCCCAAAAAGATTAAATTATATTCAAATTCTGGATTTACAAAACATATATTTTGTGGTAACATAAATATGTATTTATAACGATTTATAGAGGTGAAAAAATGTTTTACATAGGTATTGATCTTGGCGGTACAAATATTGCTGCCGGCATTGTTGATGAAAACGGAAAACTTTTGACAAAAGATTCTGTTCATACTCCCTTAAATGTAGATTATACTGTTGTTGTTGAAGAAATGGTTGCTTTGTCAAAAAAAATTGTCAAGGATTACAGAATTGATGAGTCAGACATAAAAGGTGTCGGTATCGGTTGCCCCGGCTCTATTGACTATAAGAAAGGCTCTGTTGCATATTCAAATAACATAAAAATGTACAATGCTCCAATCAGCGAAGAGTTTCGCAAGCACTGGAATATTCCCGTTGCACTAGAAAATGATGCAAACGCTGCGGCATACGGTGAATATGTTGCTTGCGGTGAGGATGCACGTGTGTTTGTTGCTGTTACTCTCGGTACCGGTGTTGGCGGCGGTGTTATAATAAACGGCAAGGTTTTCACAGGTTCAAACGGTGCAGGTGCAGAGCTCGGTCATTCAACCCTTATTCACAACGGATTACCGTGCAGTTGCGGAAAGAAAGGTTGCTGGGAGTCATACGCATCAGCTACAGCTCTTGTGAAGCAAACAAAAATAGCTATGGAAAAACATCCAGAAAGCCTGATGAACAAAATTGCGAAAGAACGCGGCAAGGTCAACGGAAGAACTGCATTTGATGCTGCAAAGCAAAAGGACGCCGTAGCACTGTATGTTGTAGAAAAATACCTTGAGTACGTTGCTGACGGTATTGTTAGTATGGTTAATATTTTCCAGCCTGACAAGGTTGTTATCAGCGGCGGCATAAGTAACCAAGGCGATTATATTCTCAAACCAATCCGTGAATATGTGGAAAAATACGATTACAACAAGCTGTTCAAAAAAGTTGAAATCAGTACCGCAAAACTTCTTAATGATGCAGGTATTGTAGGGGCAGCATTTGCAGCAAAACAACTTGGATAATATCACGAAAACCCCTTTGTCAAACGACAAAGGGGTTTTTGCTATATTATAATATGCTTTTAAATATCAGGTTTAAATGAAGGCATAAGCTGAAGCTTGAAAAGATT
>JAZRIX010000004.1:0-2848 GCA_045645485.1 Clostridia bacterium
AACCGACACATCAACCTTGCCCGTAGAGCCGGAAACAAATACCTCGTTGAATATTCTGTCAATCATCATTCCCGAAAGCCAGTCTGCGGCCTCGTCTGCATATCCGCCGAACGGATCTGTTTTAAGGCTCTGCAATCCATCCAAAACTTCAACAATCTTCCTCACCTGTGCTGATGGGCCAACCTCCTCTGCACCGAAAAATTGAGGGAATAACTCTGACATTTCCTGATATGCCACATCAATGGGAGTTCCGCCCTCTTTCACAAGCCTGAACCTTCCGAATGTGCCCTTGCGTATGGTCTCATATTCATCTCCGAGATTTGCTCTGTCCTCTGCACTCAAAGAAATTGCCGTTGTTCTCAGATAATCTCTGACCGCCTTACTTTCCTGATATGCAAACGAATCTGAACGTGTTCCTTCGTCAATAACAGCACGTGCAACATCTCTCACCTTGCCACTAAAGGTTTCAAAATCCATCTTACCTTCAAAGATTGCCTGAGCTTCAGCCGTCAAGCCTTCAAATTGTTCCGTCAGCCTTGCACTATCGTAAGAAAAACCGTTTTCATCAAGAAGATTTTTAACAACCGTTGCAATCCGCTTTGTATCAGCAACCTTCTTTCCGCTCTGTAGCTCAAGATAGCTCTTGTTTAGCTGAGCATTTATCTTTTTCAGCAGTGCATTCTGTTTCAGAACATCATCCATCTTAATGGAATATCTGATATCAGGGTTATTTGCATCAAATGTTCCAATATTATCCGTAGCAGATTTTATTTGAGTCGAATCAAAAACAATATAATCCGTCGCACTCTTATATGAATTTTCTTCATTCCAATCAATATCACCATAACCGCCCGGATCAATAATATTCTTGGCGATAACACCATCATAGTCGTTTTCCATCGCATATTTAATTATTTCATTAATATCCATACCCGTTGATTCTTTTGAATTCCGTATTTTCCCTTTAAAATCAACAATGTATGGCTTATCCATTTTTAGATATACCGGATACACTCCACCTTTCCAGCTATCATCAGAATTCAAGTCCACTTTATTTTTATATCCCGTATAAGAATACGCAACATCTTCGCTATCTGTAAAGCAATGCGCACCCTCAGGAGCTTTTGAATGCTTGTTACCCTTTCCAAAAACCGTAAAATTTGCATAACTTCCGTGATACACAACTTTCGGCTTTCCGTTTTCATCAACAACCTTACTTTTTCCAAACCATCGTTTAAACTGTTGTGTTTCTGTTACATTTTCAAATCTTGGGTTGACATTCGTTCCATTTTCGCGTATACTATGTATGAAGCCATCTTGAGGCAGGCCACTGGGCAATTGGCGCCCAGCCCCCTGTAGTAAAGACTGAGCTTCTTTTTTATTCCAATAATACAGCGTTTTTCCCGTCTGATTTATTTCATCCAACACGGCATCATACAAACTATCCAAAATATTTCCTTTTGCAAATGTTGTTGTTATAGCGTTACTGTCGATACGAATATTATTCAGCCTTCCATACCCGTCAATTTCAACAGGAACAATAACAGTTTTTTTATTATGCCTATGAGCAACAATAATTGTCACTCTGTTTGTATTACTGTTTTTTATTATTGCAACAGGCTTTTCCAACAATGTAGGCAAATTCTTTAAAAAAGCTTCTCCCAAATAGTGATCACTATCCTTTGTATTATTCAAAGCATAGTCAACATGGGTCTGATTAATCGTTAGTGGAAGTGCATTAAATCCTATATCTTGAAGAACATTTGGAGTCCCACCAACAAGAAGTGTATCATTCTTTGGTATTTTCCCTTTTTTGAAATCTTCTATCTGTTCTTCAAAGGATTTCGTATAATCATAGAGATTTGATACATCTTTTCCAAGTTTAATCGAATACTTCTTCCCCTCGGCTCCATCTTTGAGGGAGCTGTCAGCTTTGCTGACTGAGGGAGTCGAAGCCTTCCCCTCGAGGGGAAGGGGGACCGCATCTGCGGTGGATGAGGTGTCAGGGACAGACTCTACCGCCTTCCCCTTAACAACCCTTTCACTCTCAACAAAAGCCTTACCCAAAAGGTCACGAGCTTTTTCAAGCTCACTCATAGGCATACCAAAGGCATCCTTGGCCGCCTTATCCTGAGCCTTTTTATCACCCTTGAAGAGTTTTTTCACTTTATCAATGAAATCCTTAATCGACTGCCACAGACGTTTCACAACGCCCATATTTTCTTCAACGGTACCACCTTCAACAAGCTTTCCGCTCCGGGCATCATCAATAAACTTGTTTATAGCCTCAGGACTGTTAAGAATATATCCCGTATACTCAGCTGCCGCTTCATCAAGAATTTCCTCCCAGGAAATAGTTTTCCCTGTTGCGGTATCAGAAGTTTCTTTGATAGAATATTTTACAGATTTTCCTTGATCACCGCTCCGCAGATATTCATTGTTTCCTGCGGTGTCAGCTTGAAGTCCTTGGCTTCCAGTCTGTCCACCATCTCTATCATCATATCCTCCGTCTTCAGCATACTGCATATCCCAAATATCTGATCTTTGGTTAGCCCTAATGCTTTTAGAATTCCCATAAAGCTCGTCAGTTGTTTTTCTGTATGCTCGTTCATATGCTGCATAAACCTCCTCATATCTTCCGCTACTTAATTCTATATAACCATCAGCTGTAGATTCAATCAACACAAATCTTTTACCCTTATCATTTAAAATCGTTACGTCACCGTTTTGTGTTGAACTGCTATTCGCCCAAATCATTGCATTTGTACTGTATTCATCATATACAGAACCTTTTTTCTTTCTATTATATCCTATTTGAGAGCTTCCGTCAATCTTCCTCGAAAATTTT
>JAZRIX010000005.1:0-8608 GCA_045645485.1 Clostridia bacterium
TTGAAGAAATTGCTCCTCAGGTATGGGTGGCAAAATCAGCAAAAATTTATCCTTCGGCATATATTGGTGCGCCCTGTATAATTGATGAGAATTCTGAAGTAAGGCATTGTGCGTTTATCCGTGGCAGTGTTATTGTGGGAAAAAACTGTGTTGTAGGAAATTCAACAGAAATAAAAAACTGTATAATTTTTGATAATGTACAGGTTCCCCACTATAATTATTTAGGTGATTCGGTGCTGGGATTCAAGTCGCATCTGGGAGCAGGAGCCGTTACTTCCAATGTGAAAAGTGACAAAACCTTGGTTACTGTTCTGAAGGACGGTGAAAAGATTGAAACAGGACTTAAAAAATTTGGTGCTATGATAGGAGACTTTACAGAGGTTGGCTGCAACAGCGTTCTTTGCCCCGGTACGGTAATCGGAAAGAACTGCACTGTATACCCTCTTTCCAGAGTGAGAGGTTTTTTGAAGGAAAATTCAATTTTCAAAAGTCAGGAGAATATTGTTGAAAAAGTTTAGCGACAATATACAGCAAAAAATACAGACCTTGCTGTTCAAAACAGTGCCGAATCTCTTGCGGCATAACTGTTTAGCGCCAGACCGCAAATGTTTTGCGGTGACGAGGTAAGAAGAAATCGAATTTTTTCGGCGGGTACTTCTTCGGTATTGTCCATATCGTAAGAATGCATACAAAATCACAAAAGTGTATTCAAAGGACAGAGACAACAGCTTTTGAAAGGAGCTTTATATATGAATTTTATTACTGTAAAAAACTATCATGAATTAAGCCGCAAAGCGGCAAATATTATTGCGGCTCAGGTTGTTTCAAAGCCATGCTCGGTACTTGGTCTGGCAACAGGCTCAACCCCTATCGGCACATACAAAAAGCTTGCAGAGTATAACAAATCAGGTGATGTTGATTTTTCTTCGGTTACCACTGTTAATCTTGATGAATATTGCGGCTTGACAGCAGAAAACGACCAGAGCTACAGATATTTTATGAACAATAATTTGTTTAAGTACATTAATGTTGACATAAACAAAACCTTTGTTCCCAACGGCTGTGCAGAAGATCTTGCAGAAGAAGGAAGAAGATATGACCAACTGATTAAAGATTTGGGCGGTATTGATTTGCAGCTTCTCGGTATAGGCAATGACGGACACATTGGATTCAATGAACCTGACGAGTTTTTTACCAGGGAAACACATCAGGTTGACCTTGACCCGTCAACAATTGAAGCCAATGCCCGTTTTTTTGAATCTGCGGATATGGTTCCGAGACAGGCAATAACTATGGGTATGATGTCTATTATGCAAGCAGAAAAGGTGTTGTTGATTGCAAACGGAAAAGCTAAAAAAGAAATAGTTGAAAAAGCTTTTTACGGTCCTATAACTCCTTTGGTTCCTGCATCTATTCTACAGCTTCACAAGGATGTAACTGTTATTTTTGCTGAGGAATAGAAAATACAAAGGAGGTTATAAAATGGGTAAATATTTTGGAACAGACGGCTTTAGAGGTGAAGCAAACGTAAATCTGACTGTTGAGCATGCCTTTAAGATCGGCAGATATCTTGGATGGCATTACGGCAAGGAACACAAATGTAATGTGGTAATCGGTAAGGACACAAGACGTTCAAGCTATATGTTTGAGTATGCACTTGCGGCAGGACTTACTGCAAGCGGTGCGGATGCATATCTATTGCATGTTACCACCACACCGTCGGTATCATATGTGGTCAGAACAGAGGATTTTGATTGCGGAATTATGATTTCTGCAAGCCATAATCCCTATTACGACAACGGTATAAAGCTCATAAACAGCAAGGGCGAAAAAATGTCTGAGTCAATTATTGCGGACATTGAAGCATACCTTGACGGAGTTATTGGTGAAGTGCCGTTGGCAACTGGCGAAAATATAGGAAGAACAATAGACTATATTGCCGGTAGAAACCGCTATACGGGATATATTATTTCTCTTGCTAGAAATTCTTACAGAGGACTGAAGGTCGGACTTGACTGTTCAAACGGAAGTACGTGGATGCTTGCGAAGAATATCTTTGATACATTGGGTGCAGAAACCTATGTGATCGGAAATCAGCCAAACGGCTTTAACATTAATCTGGAATGCGGTTCCACACATATGGATCAGCTTTGTGAGTTTGTAAAGGCCAATAATCTTGATATTGGCTTTGCTTTCGACGGAGATGCGGACCGTTGTCTTGCAGTTGATGAAAAGGGAAATAAGCTGTCAGGTGACCATATTATGTATTTTTGCGGAAAGTATATGATGGAAAACGGTATGCTCAACAAGGATACAGTGGTTACAACGGTTATGTCGAACTTCGGCTTGTATAAGGCATTCGATGGAATCGGTATAAAGTATGTAAAAACCGATGTAGGCGATAAGTATGTGTATGAAGCTATGCAGAATGACGATTACTGCTTTGGCGGAGAAGAGTCCGGCCATATAATCTTTTCAAAGTTTGCGTCAACAGGTGACGGTCTTATTACGGCTTTGAAGATTATGGAGGTTTTAATAGAAAGCAAGCTTCCTGCGTCAAAGCTTTGTGAAGGATTTGAGATGTTCCCTCAGCTTCTTGTGAATGTGCGTGTTACCGATAAGGAAGCACCCCTTAATGACCCTGACGTGAAGGCGGCGGTTGCTGAGGTTGAAAAAGCTCTAGGTGATGAAGGAAGAATCCTGTTTCGCAAGAGTGGAACCGAGCCTCTTATACGTGTTATGGTGGAGGCAAAGGGTACAGCAATCTGTCAAACCATGGCAAACAAGGTCGTGGATGTTATGAAAGAAAAGGGCTATGCAATAAAATAGTTTTACTGTATGCGGCAATCGTTTGATTGCCGCATATTTTTACATAATGCCGAATTGGTTTTTGACAAAAATATAGCTTTTGCAGGATTGAAATTTGTTGACTTTTGAAAGATGGTGTGATATAATACCATAAAATGTATTATCTTGGTATTGGGGGAACCGTAGTGATTGCACTTGAAGAAAAAATATTGAAAGAAGGAACGGTTTTACCCGGAGATATACTTAAGGTTGACTGTTTCTTGAATCATCAGCTGGATGTTGATTTCTTGTTGGAAATGGGAAAAGAAATAGCGTCTCTATACGAAAATCAGAAGGTTGACAAAATTCTTACCATTGAAACATCGGGGATTCCCATTGCTTTTGCTGCGGCACAGTTTTTGAAGGTTCCCGTTGTTTTTGCAAAAAAGGACAAGTCCGGAAACATTTCGGACAGATTTTTCTCATCAAGAGTTGAATCTTTTACCAGAAAAAATGTATATGATGCTGTAGTAAGTAAAGAATATTTAGGAGAGTCGGACAACGTTTTGTTGATAGACGATTTTCTTGCAAAAGGAAATGCACTGACAGGTCTTATGGATATTTTGGATCAGGCAGGTGCAAGTCTTGTTGGTTGTGTGATTGCCATTGAAAAAGGTTTTCAGGGCGGCGGTGATGAGTTGAGGGAAAAAGGTATCAGGGTTGATTCGCTGGCAATAATTGAATCAATGTCCGATGATTCCTTGACTTTCCGTAAATAATTTGTTATGTAAAAAATTTTTACATAAATATTTTTGCCAAAAAGGCAGGAGGTAACACAATGAAAAAGTTTCTTTCACTACTTCTTGTTGGCGTAATGCTTGTAGCAGCACTTGGTGTTCTTACAGCTTGCGGCGACAAGTCATCCACAGCTGATTTCAAGATTGGCTTCATTTTCTTGCACGATGAAAACTCAACATACGACAAGAATTTCTTGGAAGCCGCTGAAGCAGCTACAGCAGAGCTTGGTCTCAAAGCTGATCAGGTTATTTTCAAGACAAATATTCCTGAAGGTAACGAATGTTATGAAGCAGCTGCAGACCTTGCAGATCAGGGTTGCAATATCGTATTTGCAAACAGCTTTGGTCATGAGCCTTACATGCTGAAGGCTGCCAAGGAATTCCCTGAAGTACAGTTCTGCCATGCTACGGGTACAACAGCTCATACAGAGAATGTTCCCAATTTCCACAATGCTTTTGCTTCAATTTATGAAGGCAGATATCTTGCAGGTATTGCTGCAGGTATGAAACTCAACGAAATGATTGAAAGCGGAAAAATTACAGCAGACCAGGCAAAGATGGGTTATGTAGGTGCTTTCACTTATGCTGAAGTTATTTCAGGCTATACATCTTTCTACCTTGGTGCAAAATCAGTTTGCCCCAGCGTTACTATGGAAGTACAGTTCACAGGCAGCTGGTATGACGAAGCTCTTGAAAAAGAAGCAGCTACAAAGCTTTTGAGCAACAACTGTGTTCTCATCAGCCAGCACGCTGACTCAATGGGTGCTCCCACAGCTTGTGAAAATGCAGGTGTTCCCAATGTTTCTTACAACGGAAGCACACAGAGTGCATGTCCCAACACATTCATTATTTCTTCAAGAATTGACTGGGCACCTTATTTCAAGTATATCATCAATTCTGTTCTCAACAACGAGGCAATTGCTGCTGACTGGTGCGAAGGCTTTGAAGTTGGTTCTGTAAAGCTTACAGACATCAATGAAGCTGTTGCTGCCAAGGGAACAAAAGAAGCAATTGAAGACGCAAAAGCAAAGCTTATTGCAGGTGAAATCAATGTATTTGATACAGCTAACTTCACTGTTGAAGGTCAGAAGCTTGATTCTTACCTTGCAGATGTTGATACTGATGCTAATTATGAAAAAGATACAGAAGCTATTGCTGACGGTTACTTCCATGAATCAGAATACCGCAGTGCTCCTTACTTCGATCTTCAGATTGACGGCATCACACTTCTGAACAGCGCGTTCTAATTGTGAGTTTTTGAATAGGGCGGGGGAATCTCCGCCCTATATTGTATAATTGTGTTGTTTGATAAACACATAGGCTGTGTTTATCAAACAACACAATATAATTTAAAGATGGAGATTTTTATGGAAAAAAATATTGCTCTTGAACTTAAAAACATAACCAAGTCCTTTGGCAGTGTTGTTGCCAACAAAAACATATCGTTGCAGGTAAGAAAGGGAGAAATACTCTCTATACTTGGTGAAAACGGCAGCGGCAAAACGACTCTTATGAATATGGTGTCGGGTATATATTATCCCGACAGCGGACAGATTTTTGCTGATGGAAAAGAGATTGTTATTGCATCTCCCAAGGATGCGTTCAATTATAAAATTGGTATGATACATCAACATTTTAAGCTTGTTGATGTTTTTAGTGCTGCAGAAAATATTGTTCTTGGAATTAAAGATAAAAAAGGCTTTGATATGCCTTCATACATTGAAAAGATAAAAGAGATAACCGAACGTTACGGCTTTGATCTTGACCCTCACAAAAAGATATACGAAATGTCGGTATCAGAAAAGCAGACGGTTGAGATTATCAAGGTGCTTTACAGAGGTGCAGATATTCTTATTCTGGACGAGCCTACGGCTGTGCTTACTCCTCAGGAAACCGTAAAGCTTTTTAAGGTGCTTCGCAATATGCGTGAAAGCGGAAAGGCGATTATAATTATAACCCACAAGCTGCATGAGGTACTTTCGCTTTCGGATAATGTTGCCGTACTTCGCAAGGGTGAGTATATCGGTACGGTAAAAACTTCAGAAACCAACGAGGCGCAGCTTACTGAAATGATGGTTGGAAAGAAAATTTCACTCAACATAGAACGCAGTGAGGCTGAGAATTGCAGTGATAGACTTGTTGTAGAAAACATAAGCTGCATTAACCGTGAAGGTGTAAAGCTTCTTGACAATGTTTCGTTTACTGCACGCTCGGGAGAAATTCTCGGTATTGCAGGAATTGCAGGCAGCGGACAAAGAGAACTTCTGGAGGCGATTGCGGGTCTTCAGCATCTTGACAACGGAAGTATCACGTATCATAATCCCAAAACCGAAGAAACTGAAAATCTCCGTGACAAAACACCTATGGAAATCAGACAGATGGGGGTAAGACTCGCATTTGTTCCTGAAGACAGATTGGGAATGGGTCTTGTTGGCAATATGGATATTGTTGACAATATGATGCTCAGAAGCTACAAAAAAGGTAAGTCGGTATTTCTGCAAAGAAGGAATCCAAAAACTTTAGCTGAAGAAATTATTGAAAGATTAGAGGTCGTAACTCCTTCTGCATACACGCCCGTAAGAAGGCTTTCGGGAGGAAATGTACAAAAAATTCTAGTAGGCAGAGAAATTGCTTCTTCACCAACTGTGCTTATGGCGGCATATCCCGTGAGAGGTCTTGATATAAATTCATCATATACCATATATAATCTTCTCAATGAGCAGAAGAAAAAAGGTGTGGCAGTAATTTTTGTTGGAGAGGATCTGGATGTTCTGGTTGAATTGTGTGACCGAATTATGGTTATAGGTTCAGGCAGAATCACGGGAATTGTTGACGGAAGAAACACGACAAAAGAGGAAATCGGTATGCTTATGACAAAATCCGCATCTGATACCGATATGGAAAACGGAGGGCAGCAGTAATGAAAAAATTCAATAATTTGTCTATGTCAGCTCTCACCGGTGTTATGGGTCACATAATCAAGCGTGACGAAATTGCATGGTGGAAGGCGTGGGGCATAAGAATTATTTCTGTAATTCTGGCTCTGATTGTATGCGGTTTTGTTACAGTATCCCTTACAGACCTCAATCCTCTGGAAATGTATGTTACCATGATTGAAGGTGCAGTCGGAACACCTCGTCTTGCGTGGAATCTTTTTCAGAATACAGCAATTTTGCTTTGCGTTGCTCTTGCTGTTACCCCTGCATTCAAAATGAAATTCTGGAATATAGGGGCAGAGGGTCAGATACTAATAGGCGGTCTTGCAACGGCTACCTGTATGATATATCTGGGCGGAAAGCTTGCTGATCCAGTACTTATTCCTATTATGTTTATTATAAGCATTGTGGCAGGTGCAATATGGGGATTTGTTCCTGCGTATTTCAAAACCCGTTTCAATTCAAACGAAACGCTTTTTACTCTGATGATGAATTATGTTGCAATACAGATTGTTGCGTATTTTACATTGGAATGGTCAATGCCCAAAGGTTCAGGTACACCCAGAACGTTGGAATTTGGTCAGCTTCCCATGATTTTTGGACAAAAGTATCTTATTAATATACTTATTGTTGCATTGCTTACGGTTATTGTATATATCTATCTCAAGTACAGCAAGCAGGGATATGAAATTTCAGTTGTGGGTGAGAGTGAAAAAACTGCAAGATACATTGGTATCAACGTGAAAAAGGTTGTTCTTCGTACAATGGCGATTTCGGGTGCACTTTGCGGTGTTGCGGGCTTTTTGCTTGTTGCGGGAACAGACCATTCTCTGAAGAGCGATACTTCAGGCGGAAGAGGCTTTACTGCAATTATGGTTTCGTGGCTTGCAAAATTCAATCCCATATTTATGATACTGACATCACTGCTTATTGTATTTTTGCAGAAGGGTGCCTCAAAAATCTCTGAGGTTTACAGACTGAATTCATCCTTCTCTGATATTATAACGGGTATTATTATATTCTTTATCATTGGCTGTGAATTCTTTATCAATTACAAAATCAAATTCAACAAAAAGGAGGAAAATGTATGATAGCTACAATTATTCAGCGTGCGGTTATGCAGGGAACTCCTTTGCTTTTCGGTTCAACCGGTGAAATCCTTACCGAAAAGTCAGGGCATCTTAATCTGGGTATTCCCGGAATTATGTATGTTGGTGCAATAAGCGGTGTTGCAGGTGCCTTTCTTTATGAACAGAGTGTTGCTTCACCGGAGCTTTTGAATCCGTTTATAGCTGTTCTGATTCCCTTGGTGTGTTCTTTGATTGGTGCGACACTTATGGGACTGATTTACTGCTTTTTGACGGTATCTCTTCGTGCAAATCAAAATGTTACAGGTCTTGCCCTTACAACATTCGGAATCGGATTGGGAAACTTTTTTGGCGGCTCTCTTATCAAGCTTGTTGATTCAGATGTTCCGTCAATCGCTCTTTCAAAAACCAGTAACTTCTTCAAAACCCAATTACCCTTTGCAGACAAGCTCGGTTGGTTTGGAGACATTTTTCTTTCATACGGATTTCTGGTATATGCGGCAATTATTATTGCTCTCATATCCTCGCATATTCTCAACAGGACACGTGTTGGTCTTCATTTGAGAGCAGTAGGAGAGAATCCCGAGACAGCAGATGCGGCAGGGATAAATGTTACCGCTTACAAGTACATTTCTACTTGTATAGGAAGTGCAATAGCAGGTCTTGGCGGATTATATTATGTTATGGACTATGCAAACGGTGTATGGTCAAACAACGGCTTTGGTGACCGAGGCTGGCTTTCTATTGCCCTTGTTATCTTCTCGGTATGGCGCCCGTCAATCAGTATTCTGGGTTCAATACTTTTTGGCTTTTTGTATGTAATTCCCACTTATATTCCCGATATCAGTGTAAGTGCCAAAAAGCTTTTTGAGATGCTTCCTTATGTTGTTACGATTATAGTTCTTGTCATAACAAGTATGAGAAACAAAAAGGAGCATCAGCCTCCTGCGGCATTGGGACTTCCCTATTTCCGTGAAGAACGATAAAAGTATATTATATG
>JAZRIX010000006.1:0-6013 GCA_045645485.1 Clostridia bacterium
TGTCACCCTTCTCTTTGTTCTCATAGCACACAGACTTGATGTGTCGCTTGAAACAAGCTACATAAGAACGGCAACAATTATTGGTTTTATTGCAAATGAGGTTATATCAATTGTGGAGAATGCGGGACTTATGGGGATTCCGCTGCCGGGGGTTATTACAAAAGCAATTGATATACTGAAGCATAAGGAGAATGAAAATGACAGTAAATGAAGCGATTATGGCGGCAGATGATATGCGGCCCAATGTATATGATGAGGAAACCAAGGTGAAGTGGCTTGAAAACCTTGACGGGAAAATTGCTCAGGAGGTTATGCAATGTAAAACACTTCCTGAGTATGAATATCCCTTAGACGGCGACAAGGAGCTTCTTGTATCAAAGCCTCACGAGGATATATATCCTCTTTATCTGGTGGCTATGATTGATTATAACAACGGGGATACGGATTTTGCGGTTAATTCAATGAATTTGTTTGACAACCGATATACGGTTTTTGCAAAATGGTATATCAGAAAACATATGCCAAAGAATTCGGGAAGGTTTAGAAATTTGATTTGATGTGTGGGTGGGGTTGGATGAGCAAGGATAGATTCTTCGACAAGCTCAGAAAGACCCCTCTCATTCACCTGTGGTGACAGCTCTCCCCCCAAGGAGAGCCTCAAAAACGGAAGGAGGTTAAAACATGAAATTGTTTCCTGAGAGGATGATTCAGACCAATACTTCGAGACAATACGTGGTGAATTTTAAGGGTATCAATAAAAACGATAATTTCAGGTGGGGAGAGTTGGCAGACTGCGAGAATCTTTCCCATGATGCAGAACCGTTTCTTTATCCCAGAGGGGAGCGGAATGTTGAAACGGTAAAGCTGAAGGAAACGGAAACCGTGACAGATGCTGAGGGCAATGAAACATTGAAGGAAACTATAACGGAAATGAAGTTTTCAAATCCTACTACACTTTTTATGCATGACGGGATTGCGGTTGTGGACGGTACCGGATTTTATTATAAGGGTGCAGAGAATGAGGCTTTTGAAAAAAAGTTTAATGTGACGGAAGGTAAAAAGCAGATTGCACAGCTGGGTAATTATACTGTGGTATTTCCTGATAAGATTTGGTACAACATTGAAACGGGAAGCTGGGGTGATGCAACAGGTAATATTATCGTACCTACTTATGTGGTAAATGGGGAAACCTATGCTGAATGGTATGCGACACATAATCAGATTATTATTTCTGATCAAAAAGGTAAGCATACGGCAGGGGCTGATTTTGCAAAGCTGTATAAAGCCGGTGATGTTATATTCTCGGTATCGGGAACGGCGGAATGGTATGGCGATAAATACAGTTTGAGCAGAGAGAATATTGTGATAAAAAAGATAAGCTCTGAGACAAAAAACGGAATTACCACAACAACGGCAACGTTTGAGGATAATACTTTTTGGGATTCTACGGAAAACGGTCGTAAAATTGAAGGTTTGACTACTCTTAAACTGACAAAAAGTGTACCTGATTTTGATTATATTTGTTGTGCTGACGGAAGATTATGGGGATGTGAAGGAAATAGAATATTCGCATCAGCTTATCAGGATCCAACAGTTTTTAATAGATATAACGGTCTTGCAGATGACAGCTACTACATAGATGTAACAACTCCCGGGGGATTTACGGGGTGTGCGGCATATTCCAATCACGTTGTTTTCTTTAAAGAGAACACAATTCATCGTATATACGGTACCCGTCCTGCAAACTTCCAGATGACCGAGGTAAATGTTCCGGGGGTGCAAAAAGGCTGTCACGATTCCCTGAAAGTCATTAATGAAAGACTTTATTACAAGGGTGAACGTGGGATATATGCGTATATGGGAAGTATGCCCGCTTTGGTATGTGAGGCTTTTGGTTTGGAGCGGTTTTCTGATGCGGTGGCAGGTGCCAAAGACCATAAGTATTATATCTCAATGAAGGATGAAAAAGAAAATTATCAGCTTTTTGTGTTTGATACAGAAAAGGGAACTCTCCTTCGGGAGGATAACACACAGTTTTTGTCGGCGGCACAATTGGCAGGAGATTTATATTTCTTTGATGATTCCAAAAAGCTAATGAAGATTACTGACACATCAGTACGATCGGACATTGAATGGAGTGCGGAGCTTCGGGAGTTTAACGAGACGGTTAATCAGAAAAAGGGATTTTCACGGTTGTCGCTGAGATATGAAATGGGTGAGGGCTGCTTCTTCAAGGTTGAGGTTGCGGCAGATAATGAACCTTTTAAGGCTGTTGCAACCATCACCAAGCCCGGTTACAGAGTGGTTGGTATTCCTCTTCCGAAAAACCGATGTGATAAGTTCAAAGTGAGGATTTCAGGCAAGGGGGAATGTAAGATACATAACCTTGTAAGAGATTTTTATACGGGAAGGGGCGAGCGTTGATATGATACCTATGTTTGAAGGAGCCCTGGGGATTGATGAAAACAATCCACGTCAGGCTATTTTGCAGTTGACTGCATATATCGGCCGGCTTGAAAGACGGTTGGAACAGGTTTTTATGAATCTGGGAAGTGAGAATCTCACAAAGCTTAATCTGGATGACTTGGTGCTTTATACCGAACGGGGTACCGAAGTTTCCGGGGACAGAATCAGAATTGTAAGTCCTACTGGGGAACGTTTTGAGGTTGGCTACGATAAGGGAAAAAAGAAGTTTGTTTTTGAGCTTCCCGCTGGGTGTGAGATAGCTGTTGGGACGTTGATTGCAGAGAAGGTTATAAGAGGAGGGGAAGAACTGTGAGTTTATTTAAATTTAAAAGTGATAATGCAGATAAAAAATGGGATGATAATACAGATTACACGGCAGAAATTAATTTGACAAATGATCCGGCAAAGAAAGCGGAATTAGAAAGACTCAGGAATGATAAAATTGACAGGTTGGGACTGCCTTACAAGATGACTTTTGACCATAATGATGTTGGCACTATGATGATGCACGGTATGGAGAATGGTATCTCTGGGGCGGATGTGATGAAGCTGGATGATTACCGTATAAATAAGGCTCTTACAACACCGGGACTTGAAAAATTTGCAAACGATGAAATCCACGATGCGGCAACGAGGTATTATTATAATGACCTGATGGGTGTTGGTGGTAACTATCAGAATAGACCTGTGTATGAGGATAAGTACGGCGCCAAGGTGGACGAGCTTTTTGACCGTGTTATGAACAGAGAAGATTTTTCCTATGATATGGAGTCAGACCCTAATTATCAGGTGTATAAGGATATGTATACCCGTGAGGGAAACCGTGCAATGCAGGACACGTTAGCGCAGGTGGCCCAGAATGCAGGTGGAAATAATTCCTATGCGGTTTCAGCAGCGGCTCAGGCGAACAACTATTATATGCAGCAGCTTGCGGACAAGGTTCCCGAGCTTTATGATGCGGCGTATAATCGTTATATGAATGAAGAAAATCTCAGACGTCAGGATCTGGAGCTTGCAAGGATGCTTGAAAGTGATGATTATAACAGATATCTTGGTGATATGGGTGTGTTCCAAACCAATGTGGGGCTTGCAAATAATATGATTAATTCTCAGCTTGACCGTGAAATGGCAGAAAGACAGTGGGATTACAGTGTTGAACGTGATGAAATTAAAGATGAACGTTATACTGATGAAACGGCATATACCAGGTCGGAAGCTGAAAAGTCTCAGGCAAGAGAAACGGCACTGCTGAAGATGAAGTCGGGATATATGCCTTCTGATTCTGAATTGGCAGCAGCCGGATGGAAAGCGGAGGACTGGAATGAGTTTGTTGCTTTGTACGGTGAATTATTGAAGGATGACCGAACAAAAACTGGATTAGAGAATAAACTTCTAGAAGCCGAACTGATAAAAATGGGTGCTACATGAAAGGGAGAACCCTCCGGGGGAAACACGGGCAGAAAAACAGGAACACCCAAGGCACCGGAACGTGCACCTGAACCGCCTGAGGGTATAAATATTGAAAAGGTTGTTAAGGAAATCAATGCATTATCTGAAAAAGCAGGAAACAGAAGAACAACCTTTGAGAAAAAAGCAGACGGTACATATGTTAAAAACAGGTCGGACAAGGTGATACTTGAACAGATTGATACATTGAAGGGGTACAGTGATTCGCAAAAGGCACAGATTGCGGCAATGCTTGGTTTAATATAAATGGAGGTGGCTGATTATGTCATTGAGCTCTGGTTTTTTGAAAGCCATTGAAGAACAGAAGAAAAATAACAATGTAAAAAGAAGCACGAGTGTTCAGACAAAGGGTGAGTATGCACAGCAGACAAAAAGGAAAAATGAAGCTGTTGTCAAAAGGCTTCAGAATGACCCGATACTGAATGCAAACAAGATGCCTGAACCTCTGCAACGTATAAATGATGAACGTAATGCGAGGATGCTGATGTCTTCGATTATGGCACAGGAACAAAAGACACCGCTTTCTTATCGTGAAAAAACTACTTTGGTGGATAACAGATTAAAGGAAGTTGAAACGGCTATTTCTGCAAATTTGGCGAAATATGAGACTTTGAGAAATAAGTATTTTCCTGAGAAAAAGAGTGGTGCTCCTGCAGGAGTTTATGTTAATCGTATTCCTGATTCGCATGAAATTATAGAAACGCTTTCAGGAAAACGAGTTGTTGAAAAAATAAATGCTCCCACAGTTTTTACATATTCAGAGGATGATGAAAAAGAAATCAGCAGACTTAAAAGTGAAACAGCAAAGCTGTATGCTGAAAAGGATTCTATTGAAAAACAGAAAAGGCAACTTGAAACGTATAAGGACCTTTATGCAGTAACTGAAAAATACGGTTTTGATATTGAAACCTTTGGCTTTGATGATCTTGGTCGTTGGGCGGAAAAAAATAATTTTGAAGATAATTTGAAACCGAAAATATTTTTTGGTATGCCTCACAGTCCTAAATTTGATGAAAGCCTATCCGGAGTCATTAAGCTGACTACGGATGAACAAGACAGAGATTATGAGCTTTTGCTATATATTGCAAGGCAAAATTCAAATGAGGAGTTTGCAAAAAATGATCCTTGGGGATCATCTGTGATAACAATGGCACTTGCTCCTGCACGCGCTGCAGCAGGATGGGGGAATACTATTGGTGATAGTGCTGATGTTTTGAATGGAAAAGAAATTGATTTGTTTGCACCGGAAAGGTTTTTGAATACAAGCACAACAACAATCAGAGAAACGGTTGACAGAGAATATGCTTCGAAGCTCTTTGGCGGAAAGGAACTTCCTGTTGTTGGAAATGTAGGTTCAATGCTGTATAATACAACAATGTCTATGGGGGATAACGTTGTTAATATGGCTGTAGGCGCTTTTGTGGGTAGTGGATTGGAGTTGGCGGGAGTTGTAAACTCTGCGGTGGCAAATCAAATTACTTCAAGCCTGACCAGTGCTCTTATGGCATCTGATGCTACTGCAAATACTATTGTGTCTAACAAGAAAAGAGGCCTTAGTGATGAAAAAGCGTTGAGTCTTGGAATTGCAACGGGCTTGGTGGAATTGGCAACTGAGAAATTCAGTATTGATGCAATAATCAAAGAACCTTCAGGCTTTTTGCAAGCTGTTTTGAAAGGTGCTATTGCGGAAGGTTCAGAAGAAATGACATCTGAGACTATTAATCTTTTTCTGGATTATGCAGTAAATCAGGATGATAGTGAGATTATAACCTTGATAAACGAATATATAGAGGCAGGTTACTCAAAAGAACAAGCTTTGAAAAAAGCATGGGGAGATACTATATCCCAAGTAATTCAATCGGGAATAAGCGGTACTTTGTCGGGTAGTGCTATGAGTGGAACATATCATAGTATCAATGCTATTAATCGCGCTCAAAAAAAATCTCAGGCAATAGAAACCGTCAATAAATTTGTTGATGCTGTGAACAAGGAATCGGGAGATAAGAATATTGCACCGCTTCCGAAAAGGGCATCTGTTGAGGACATAAACAACAAAGTTTCGGAAATCAATCAACGATTT
>JAZRIX010000007.1:0-40601 GCA_045645485.1 Clostridia bacterium
AAAGCAACGCCCGACACAGGGAGATATAAACCTTGCGTTTGAAATTCTCAACAGCCGAGCGATACAGAAGAAAATAACAATCATATCGTCCGAATGTACGATAACGGACTTGATAGATATTGACGAAGCAATAGCGGGAAGAATTAAACAGAAAAGCGGGGACTATTGTTTGAATATAGCACCCGACAGAAGCAAGAATTATAGATTGAAATAATAGGAGAGCAGATAATGAGCATACCAAAACACATTGAGGAAATGAACAATGCAGTAAGAGAGCGAATACACGAAGATTGCAGTATGACAAAGGTGTATGAAGCCCTATATGATGCAGGGTATCGGAAGCAGAGAAAGGGAGAGTGGAAAATATATTCGTGTTCTTATGAGTGTTCAATATGCAAGGAAGAGTTTGTTCCCGATGGATATGCAGAAGATTATGACCCAATAACCGATTGGGATTTACATTATTGCCCCAACTGCGGTGCGAAGATGAAAGGAGAATGAGATATGAGAGATATAAGCAAACAAGAGCTTGATAAGATTATAGACAAACATAAGTTATGGTTACAAAGTAACAGTGAAAAAGGCGAAAGAGCGAATTTGAGTTATGCGGATTTGCGTTATGCGGATTTGCGTTATGCGAATTTGAGTTATGCGGATTTGAGTTCTGCGAATTTGCGTTCTGCGGATTTGAGTTCTGCGAATTTGCGTTATGCGGATTTGAGTTCTGCGGATTTGGATTTTTCAGCGTTCCCTTTATGGTGTGGCGGTTTAGATGTAAACATAGACGATAGACAAGCTACACAGTTATTATATCACCTTATCCGTAATGTGAAATACAGTAAGAATACAAGTGCAAAGCTAAAACGTATATGCAAGATAAAAAGCCTTGTGAAACAAGCTAACGAATTTCATCGTGTAAAAGAGTGCGGAGAGATAGAGCAAGGCGGTGCGGAATAATGATTGGTGCTTTACTGCTTTATGCTTGTTGCTATGCAATTATGCTGAAAGGTGTTCCGTTTTGGTTGCACTTTATTTTGCGGATTGTTACTGTAATATGTGGTGCTGTGGCACTTATGATATGGGAACAAACGAAACACAGATTGGAAGCTCTTGAAAAGAAACTTCGTGAGAAAGGCGGTGAGTGATATGCCACGATATATTGATGCGGATGCTTTGATTCGCCTGATTGAAATTGATGCCGTTTGCAATAGCGGGAACTTTAGCAAAAGAGATGTAATATTGAATGTAAAGGCATCACCCACTGTCGATATCGTGCCGAGGAGCGAATACGATGCGGTTGTAAGTGCGGTTGACAATAGCACGAAAGAATTTTTGAAACTTCACGATGCTTATCAAAAGCAAAAAAGCGAGGTTAACAAACTCAACTATACTTTGCTTGGAGTAATGCACTCCGTTGACAAATGGCTTGAGGGAGAAGAACTTGAACAAGACGAGGTAAACCGAGCTATCACAATGCGAGAAAAAACGCTACAAATCATCGAGAACACAAAGACCGAGGTTGCGAGGGAGATGTTCGAGGAGATCGAGTCAGAAATCAAAGAAGCACTTAATAGCAATTACAGAGCAAGACCTCACATTGCAGAGTCGGAAGAACTTTACCACATTGTAGAGGGCAAGATAGCTGCCTTGAGTGGCATAGAAGATTTTATTGCTGAACTCAAAAAGAAATACATAGGAGAATAAAAAGGGGGAGTCATTGCGACTCCCCCTAATTCTTACTGCTCTGTACCGATCTCGTTTGCCTTGTACTGATCTTTATACCATTCTCCGTGAGCAAGCACCTTGTTTGCTTCCTCTTCTGTTAAATCAGAAGCGAACTCTATTGAATTTACAAAGTCGAAGCACAAGCCTTGCTTCCTGTAGTAAGCCTTTCTACCGTCATTAAAGCCATACAAATTCTTGATGTAAACCTTCATATCATTACTTCCTTTCTTTATTGTGCTTCTTCAAGATAAAATTCCAAATTGTCAATATTGTTGCGATACGCATATTTCAAACGCTCGATGATCTTTTTTGCCCCCTGCTTTGAAAATCTCCAACAATAATCTTTTACAGGTGTCCATCCATCAACACATTTGTTCTTCTTATATTTTGTCGTGTTGAATTGCTTGTTGTGCATAACGATGTAATATTTCATTTCTTTTCTCCTTTCAACCAATGCAATGAATTACCAATATAGCATCTGAATCTGCGTTGATTGATGTTATTGCGCTGTCTAATATGTAATCTTCTAAATATGCTTCTCCGATTATGTCTGTTGTGTATCTTTTGTATGTTCCTGCCGATGTCTGCTTGTGCCATATTGTTATTTCTTGTGAGTAGGTAAGGCATTGTATAAATTGTCTAACCGTCATTTTTAATTTTCCTTTCTTATGCGAGAATAATTCCTGTTTGTATGTAGAACATCATATCGTTATAGCTGCCGAATGTGATGCAATGCCGCATATCTTCTGCGCTTGTAAGTTCATAGATCGGAGCATCAAGCTCGTTTTCGTCAGTTGGCAATATCTTCTCATAATACCAAGTGCCATATTCTTTCTTACATCTTACCTTTGTCATTTTCTTTTTCCTTTCATTTCCGAACGTGTGTTCCCGTCCTGTTGTGATTATATTATATCATACTTGCACAAGTATGTCAATCGGCAGAGTAGCCAAAGTTTTAGGGTGATTTTTGTATACTTTGCATACTTGCGTAAGTATGGCATTTGTGTTATAATAATATATGGAAAGTGGGTGAGAATATGGAAAACGAAAAGAGGAAGACGAGAACATCAGCGGCGGTCAAGAATAGATATAATGAAAAAGCATATGATCGCATCAATTTTGTAGTCCCCAAAGGAGAAAAGGACAGGATCAAGGCTGCTGCAGAAAAGAGCGGCGAAAGCGTAAATAGCTTAATCAATAGGGTTGTCAAGGCAGAAGTTGAAAAAATCGAGGCAGAAAGCAAAGGTTTGTGACTTGGTGTGACTAAATCATATTGCTTGTGACTGTTTCGGGCGATATAATGTACAATGGATAAAAACAAATAGAGAAGGCACTGCTCTCACCGGAGCGGTGCTTTTTCTTTTGAAGCGAAGCAGCAGTAGCTGTACACTTTTCTTTTGCCGTGTTTTTTTCATTTGGTGTATGGCTATCAAATATCACTCCGAGGCGGTGCTACAGGGCATCGCCTATGCTGTAAGCGAATTAAAAGGAAAGGGGGCAAAAGTATGCTGACAGCAAAACAAGAGAAATTCGTACAGAATATTATAGTAGGTATGACACAAGCAGATGCATACCGAAACTCCTACAATGCCGAAAAAATGACCGACAAGCAGATTTGGGAAGAAGCAAGTAAATTGATGGCGAAGCCCAAGGTCTCCCAAAGGGTGCAAGAATTACGGAATGAAATGGCAAATGAGAGCATAATGACAGCAAAAGAGAGATTGGAGTTTCTTACAAAGGTCATAATGGGTGAAGAAAAGGATATAAAAATCACTCTTTCGGGTGCTGTCGATGCGGAAGCCGATCTGAATATAAAGCTCAAAGCTATTGACATCATGAACAAGATGCAGGGCGAATACATTCAGAAGGTTGTTGCGGATGTGACCACATACGAAGAAAACTTGAAAAAGGTTGTTGATAAGGATGAATATTAACACCAAGCGATATATTGAAAACTATATCAAGATTCGCAACAAGGAAGGCAAAATCGTTTCCTTCAAGCTTAACGAACCGCAGCAGAGGCTGTATAACATCATAAAGGAACAGAAGAAAGCGAAAAAGCCTGTCAGGGTGATTATATTAAAAGCTCGTCAGATGGGATTTAGCACTCTAACGGAAAGCATACTGTTCAAAGAAACGGTTACAAAGTTCAACAGGCGAACAGGCATTATTACGCACCTTGCATCCGCTACATCAAACCTTTTTAATATGTCAAAGCTGATGTATGACGAGCTTCCCGAAGATATGAAGCCTTCGGTAAAGAAAAGTAATGCACAGGAGCTTATATTTGACAACGATACAGGAACAGGACTAAAAAGCAAGATAAAGTGTATGACCGCAGGAACAAGCGGTGTAGGTCGTTCTGATACCTTTGACAACCTGCATCTGTCGGAGCTTGCCTTTTGGGAAGGTGATGTTACCGCAACGCTGACAGGACTTTTTCAAGCTGTTCCTAATTTGCCCGACACAATGATTATCATTGAGAGTACAGCAAACGGCTTTGAGAAGTTCAAGGAGCTTTGGGAACAGGCGGTAAGTGGAGAGAGCGACTTCATCCCTCTCTTTGTTGCGTGGTGGGAAATGCCGGAATATTCGATGCCGTATAGTGGCTTCAAGCTGACAGCCGAGGAAGAAAAGCTAAAAGAGCTATACAATCTCACTAATGACCAATTAGAGTGGCGAAGATGGTGTATAAGAAACAACTGTCAGAACGATATAGACCAATTCAAGCAGGAATACCCAAGCAATCCTGATGAAGCCTTTATTGGCACAGGTAGCTGTATTTTTGACAGAGAAGCAATAATAAACAGATTGCGATATGTGCCTAAACCTATTAAACAAGGTTACTTCATATATGACGAGGAAGATGCCAAGCACAACATAATGAGTAATATTCGTTGGGTAAACGATAAAAAAGGCTGCATAAAGATATTTAAGCTCCCTAATCAGCCGGCATTCACGAAGTATTGCATTGGCGGTGATACAGCAGGAGATACGCAAGGTGACGAGTTTTCAAGTGATGTTGTTGATGCAAAGAGCCTTGAACAGGTCGCAACGCTTACAATGCAGACTGACGAGGACTTATATGCAAAGCAAATGTATTGTTTAGGTAAATATTATGGGTGGGCTTTAATGGCTATAGAAACGAATTACAGCACCTATCCGCAGAAGAAACTTGAAGAGCTTGGCTATCCTAACTTCTATGTGCGTGAAGTTGTTGATAGGTTTGATAAGGCGGTTACAAAGCAATTCGGATTTAACACCAATAAAAAGACAAAGCCGTTGATATTGGCTAATTTGGTTGAGTTAGTCAGAGAACACACCGATATATTTAACGATGAAAAAACATTAAGGGAAATGCTTACGTTTGTTAAAAAAGACGGTGGCAAGCAAGAAGCGGAAGAAGGTTATCACGATGATAAGGTAATGTCTATTGCTATTGCACATCAAGCTACAAGCCAAGTCATATTCCCGACAGAGCCTATTATAATGCCGTCAAGATACGGATTTAACATAGAAAAACAATACGAAACACAATACGATTACGGAGAGGAAATAACGATAGTATGATTGAATTTTATTTAATGCTACTTGGTATTGGCACACTTAATATAGTGTGCTTTTTTATTGGCGCAAAGATAGGGCAGAAGGTAGTTAAGGGGGAGGAAATCAAAGCACCGGAAATTACGATTCCTTCGCCTGTTCGTGATTATCGGAAGAAGAAGCAAGCGGAATATGAGCAAGACAAACTTGATACTATTTTGAATAATATTGAAAAGTATAACGGAACATCCGTAGGGCAGAAGGATGTGTTGTGAGGTGATTAAATGGGAATGGATTTACAAGACATAAAGCAAACGGAAATATGGGAGCTTTATGAGAAGGGTCGGAATTATCACAGGCGGACAGGCATTTATGATGATACAGACCGAAACTACAGGATGTATAACGGCAATCAGTGGGAAGGCGCAAAACTCGGTGACGTAGAACCGGTGCAGAAGAACTTTATTAAGCCGATTGTTAAATACAAATGTTCTGTTATTCACGATAACCTATACGCTGTTGTCTATTCTTCACAGAACTATGAGAACAGACTATTCCAGAAGGAAGCAAGTCGATATTGTGAGCTTCTTAACGGTTATATCGGTCGCCTTTGGGAAAGGGATAAGATGGATTTCAAGGGCAGACGAGTAACAAAGGATGCTGCAATCAATGACGAGGGTATCATCTATGTCAACTTCGACAGAGAGAAGATGCAACCTGTTCACGAGATCGTGAAGAAGAACGATATCTATTACGGCAATGAGAACGATGACGATATACAGTCACAGCCTTACATCCTCATTCGCAAACGTATGCCTCTATCCAATGCTATTGAGTTTGCATTGAGTGAGGGCATGAGCGAATCAGAGATACCTAATATCACAACTGATTCAGATAACTTTGAGGAAAGCGGAGATGCTTCAAAGGAAGAAGTAGACGATATGGTGACTGTTGTCTACAAGATGTACAAGCAGGATGGCACAGTGCATTACTCTGTTGCTACAAAGCTTGTAGATATTGTAGAGGATGTTGACACCGGACTTTCCCTTTATCCTATTGCTCACTTTATCTGGGAAGAAAAAGAAGGCTCTGCAAGAGGTGAAGGTGAGGTACGTTACCTTATTCCAAACCAGATAGAAGTAAACCGAACAGAAGTAAGACGAGTTCTCACAGTTAAATATCAGGCATATCCGCAGAAGGTTGTTGATGTAAGCAAGATTGCAAATCCTCAGGCACTTAATACTGTCGGTGGAACGATACGAACCAACGGCAACGCAACTGTGGATGATGTGCATAAGATTGTGGGTACAATTCCCCCTGCACAGATGTCACCTGATGTCAAACAGCTACAGGAAGATCTCATTCAGGTAACAAGAGAGCTTGCAGGTGCAGGAGATACAGCAACAGGTCAGGTAAATCCTGAAAGTGCTTCCGGTAGAGCTATTCTCGCAGTACAACAGGCTTCACAAGCTCCTATGACAGAGCAGAAGGAAAGCTATAAGAACTTCATTGAGGACATAGCAAGAATTGACCTTGAATACCTTATAGCCTACTCCGAAGATGGCGTAAATATGGAAGAAACAGTTACAGACCCGATGACAGGCGAAGAATATGTACAGATGGTCAATGTTCCTCAGACAGTTCTTCAGCAGTTACAGGCGGTAGTTAAGATTGATATTACTCCTAAGAGCGTTTATGACCGCTTTGCTATGGAGCAGACAATGGAAAACTTCCTTATGAACGGATTTTTCAATCCTCAGAGGGTAGCAGAGTTTGAAGCATATGTAAAGGCACTGCCTGATGATTCCGTTGCACCTAAACAGGATTTGCTTGAAGGTATTGAGAACATCAAGAAGACACAGCAACAGATTGCACAGATTAACGCAGATGCACAGCTTATGCAACAGAGAGCGCAGCAATTCCTTATGGAAGACCCCGACGGACAGGCTTCACAGATGGCAGATGCACAGCGACAGTTGATGATGCAACAGCAGATGCCGGGCGAAGCAGAAGTTATAGCAGAGGAAGAAGCTCTTCCTGAACCACAGGAATAAAAATAATTTTAATGAGGTGAAATATTATGGCAAAAACAAAAATTAAGAATGTAGTAAAGAATGTAGCAAAAGGTGCGGTAAAGGCGGCACTTGGGGTGCCTGCAGGCTCTGCAGCCACTGCTTCGTTGGTTAAGTCGATGAAAAAGGCAACGGCTCGTCAGCAGGGTGTTTCAACGATGGCAAAGACAGCTCCGTCTGCACCGATTTCCAAGCCGACAACAAGCACGGCAAAGAAAGCTACACCAAGAAAAACAACGAGTACAGCGAGTAAGGCTTCAAGCGGAGCGCAGATTGATAGAAACAGTGTACTAAAGATGGGATACGGACCGATTAGTGCAAAAACATTGGCTAATAAGGTCTCATCAGGACAGGCAACAGCGACAAAAACTCCGACAGGAACGATAAGCTTTAACAAAAATTTAACAACGAAGCCTACAAGCGGAGCTAAGATGAAGAAGGCAATCAAGAGAACTCCTACAAGAGCGGCAAGTGTTGTAAAGAGTCCGAAGTCGGGGGCAACGAGAATAAAGAAAATCTATTAAAATAGGCACTCTACACTGAGTGCCTTTTATATTGACCAAACATTTAAGTCAATAAACTGTATGGAATTTGAGGAAACAAACCTCGGTCAAAAATAGGAAAGGAATTTGTTATGGAAGATAACAAGAACTTTGTAGAAGAATCTACTGAAAATGTGGAAATCGCAACCACAGAAGAAATCGCTTCGGAACAGGTTGAACAGCCTGTTGAAAAGACCTTTACACAGTCGGAGCTTAACGAGATTGTGAAAGGCGCAAAGGCTCGTGCAAAAGCACAGGTACGCAAGGAATATGACCGCAAGTACGGCAACCTTACAAACGTACTGAAGGCAGGCACAGGCAAAGAGAGTGTTGAGGAAATAACCGACACATTTGCAAATTTCTATGAAGGAAAAGGAATCAAGATTTCTCGTGAGCCTAATTACACAGAAAAAGACATCGAGGTTCTTGCCACGGCAGAAGCTAACGAGGTTATTCGTATGGGCTACGATGAAGTAGTAGATGAGGTCGACCGATTGGCAGACCTCGGTGTTGAAAATATGACACCACGAGAGAAGATGTATTTCAAAGCCCTTGCAGAACATCGTCAGAACACCGAGCGACAGAATGAGTTGGCAAAGATAGGTGTGACAGAAGAAATGTTTAACAGCAAGGAATTTCAGGACTTTGCAAAGCAGTTTAATCCTACAACGCCCATTGCGGATATTTTCAATATCTACAACAAAATGCAACCAAAGAAAGAAATTAAACCAATGGGAAGTATGAAAAATTCAAATTCTGGCGATAGCGGTGTAAAGGATTTCTACACGCCCGAAGAAGCACGCAGATTTACAAGGAAGGAACTTGACAGCAACCCTGCCCTGTTTGCAGCTATAGAAAAGTCGATGCAGAAATGGAAATAAACCATACTTTCCGCACACGAAAGGAAGGTAAAAATTTATGGCAGTAACTAATTTTATTCAGCAGATTTGGTCGAAGAAGATTCAGGATGACCTTGAGCTTAAGTGTAAGCTCGTTGACAACTGTCTTCGTGATTACGAGGGCGATTGCAAGCACGCACAGAGCGTAAAGATTCTCGGTGTAGGTGAGCCTACTATCGGTGCTTATGATGGCACAACGGATATCAATATCGAGGATATGTCCGATAAGGGACAGATTCTCACAATTGATCAGGCAAACTACTTCGCATTCTACGTTGATGATGTAGATCAGGCGCAGTCTGTTCCCGGTCTTAAGGAGAAGTATCAGGAGAAGGCTGTTCACGGTCTTGCCGTTGCTCGTGATACATACGTTGCAAATCTTATCAAGGGCGCAACAAATGCTACCACTGCTACAGCTCTTAGCAAGGAAGCTGTTAAGGAAGCTATTGACGGTGCTATCGTTGCTCTCCGTGAGCGCAACTTTGACGAAGAGGGTGTTATCGAGATCACGCCTGCTGTCTACAACGTATTCAAGAATGAGCTTATCACTCTTTCTACTAACAACCCTGAATATATCAAGAAGGGTATCGTTGGTGTATACGATGACTTCAACGTAATTATGTCTAACAATATGGCAAAGGATGGCGATTACGCTTATTGCTGTGTTCGTGGTAAGAAGGCTATTGCCTTTGCCGGACAGATTAACGAGGTTGAAGCTCTTCGTGCTGAAAAGAGATTCAAGGACATCATTCGTGGTCTTGACACATTCGGTGCTAAGGTCATTGATGAAGCACGTATTCAGGTTATTAAAGTTCCTGTAGGTGCTTGATAATAACCTAAGCATAAACGTCTTGGGGGGAGTGGCTATCACTCCCCTCTTTTCGTGAATATAGAATGATTTTCTATACTGACGAAAGGAAAGGAGAGGACAAAATGCAGATATTTATAAGAAAGCCGAGTATAGACTTATTTTCAGGTATTCGTGTTGATAAGGACACGGTGCTTACCTACGAGAACGAGAACGTAAAACAGAAGCTTGAGGGGCTTGTTTTCCGTTCTGTTACGAAGATCAAGGGAGAGGGATTCAAGAGCAAATATGACACAACAATTTATCTGAGCGAGGGTGATGTGCTTGTATTTGAGGAAGAAGGCAGAGGTTACATTAAGCCTGTAGAGGAATTTGTGACTATTGCCGAAGCTGTTGACGATTTGAACAACATTAAGGGGGTAGGTGAATAAATGTTTGTTATTAACGATGATTTGTCTATTAACATCACGAGAGGCGATGCTGCAGTATTTTCTGTTAGTGCAAATGTAGGCGACACTAATTATGAATTTCGCCCCGGTGACGTGGTGCGGTTTAAGGTTTTTGAAAAGAAAAACTGCGAAGAGGTTGTGCTAAAGAAGGATGTAGAAGTGACCGAAGCTGCAAGCACGGTTGAAATCGCTCTTGACGGCAACGAAACAAAGATAGGTGATGTTATAAGCAAGCCTGCAGATTATTGGTACGAGGTGGAACTAAACCCCGAAACCCATCCGCAGACTATTATAGGCTACGATGAGAACGGAGCAAAAGTCTTCAAATTGTTTCCTGAAGGTGGTGTAACGGTATGAGTAATGAAATTCGTGGAACTGTGGCTGCTAACGGAGCGATGACCGGTAATCTTGCTACAGTGTTTGGCAAAGACGGAAAATCTGCTTATGAGGTCGCTGTCAAAAATGGCTTTGAAGGAACTGAAACAGAGTGGCTTGCTTCACTTCAAGGCAAGCAGGGTGTGAAAGGTGATGATGGCGACCCCTTTACCTATTCTGACTTTACTCCTGAACAGTTGGCATCTCTTAAAGGCGAAAAAGGCGATAAGGGAGATAAGGGCGATACAGGCGCACAAGGAGAAAAGGGCGAAAAAGGTGACACAGGAGAAAAGGGTGCTGATGGCACAATGACCTTCCAAGACCTAACAGCCGAGCAGAAAGAAAGCCTGAAGGGTGATAAAGGCGATAAAGGCGACAAAGGAGATAGGGGCGAACAAGGTATTCAGGGAATACAGGGAGAAAAAGGAGATAAGGGCGACAAAGGAAGTTCCGGTGTTTATCTTGGTTCGGGTGATATGCCCGATGATTGTAATGTTCAAATCGACCCTAACGGAGAACCCATAACGATTGAGCAGATTATTGAAGCGTATCTTGCGAAAGCAATTAGAATTTCATCGGTAACATTGTTTGCCAACAAATGGGAAGGAACAGAAAGCCCCTATTATCAAGTTGTATCAATAGACAATATAACAGAAAATAGTCAGGTTGACCTTACTCCGAGTGCGGAACAGCTTGCAATATTCCATAATAAAGATTTGGCTTTTGTGACCGAAAATGACAATGGTGTTGTAACTGTTTATGCGATAGGTCAAAAGCCCGAAAATGATTATGTTATGCAAGTAACAATCACGGAGGTAACATATGAGTAAAAAAATAATTGGAATCACGGTTGGAACTCCTATTAACCCCGACAAATTCAAGGGTGAGGGTGGCAGCGGTGATGGCGGCTATGTACTAACCGATGAGGACAAGAAAGCTATAGCAAAGGAAACCCTTGACCTTATTGTTAACGGAGAGGAAGTGTTGTACTAATGGCAGAATCAATACTTATTACAGGGAATAATATAAGCCTTGCGGGGGAGTTGGGGGATAAATTTGTGCCTATGTCTATAAAGGGTGGTTCAGGACAACTTCAAAGCCAAAGCTATACTCTACCTTGCTTTCCTAAAACCTTAACAATAGAAATGTTAGTGACAACTAAAGGTGATGCAAATATTCATCTTGGAATTCCTACGGACGGTAAACTGTCCTCATTCACTAATTCGCTTTTCGGAAAGGGACTTGATACAATTCACGTTTCTTGCACCGATAACATATTAACAATTGAATATACGGCTATATTTGAAATGGATACCTTCAATATGACCGATGTAATTGTTTCATACGAAGGATTTGAAGAAGTCTTATGTACGGTTAAAAACACAACAATGAGTTTTATGGGAGATGCAATTCGTGGTGCAACAGGCAAGACAGAAAAGTTAACACCGTCAGAAATGGTTGAAGCAATAAAATCCCTCCCTACAACAACGTATGGCTATCGTCCAACAAAATGGGAAAACGGCTATCCTGTTGAAGGTGTATGGTATGGGGAGAACGTAGCAGATTTTGCTTTCGCTTCATATAGTAGCACTACTTTGGCAGGGGCAACCATAAATGACTACGGCAAACCATTTTGTCTTAAAAAAGTAACTTTTGCTGATGAAATAAAAAGTATCGGTAAAAGTGCTTTTGCAGGGTGTACAAAACTTGAAAATTGGGATTTGCCCGATAGTGTTGAAACGATTGGAGATTACGCCTTTTTTAATAGTTCGCTGGTTCTTACCGATTTTAGATTTCCGTCATCCGTACAGACCATTGGTACGAAAATTTTCGGTGCTTTGCCTTGGATATATACTATTTACTTCAAGGGAACACCGACAAGCATAGATGCAAACGCCTTTGTAGATTTGGCACTTTTGATGGATATTTATGTACCGTGGGCAGAGAATGAGGTAGCAAATGCTCCGTGGGGGGCTACGAGTGCTACTATTCACTATAACTCTACAGAAAGCAAGGGCTGATATTATGACAGAGAAAACGCTATATAGATATACAAGAGAAGATGGCGGTGTAACTGTATCACCGAAAATGCCCGATGTGGAATATACAACGCTTACTCGTATTATTGCAGATAAGGGAAAGCTTCTTACTAAAGACGGTGAAAATACTTACAAATGCGTTGATATTGACAATGTTGCCGAATGGTATGAGGTTGACAGTGAGGAAGAAGCAACCGAAGAAGATTATATTGAAGCTCTCGGCAGATTGGGGGTAACTGAATGAAAAAATCAGCTTTAACTCAAAAAACAAACGAGGTAATAACCGAAACTCAAGCGGCATTACAGACAGTATATGACGCTCTCAATCAAGGACAGCAGAAAAAGATAGTAAAAGAAGAAGCTGTAAAAACTTTATTTGACCGATATGGCGTTGTCTATACGGAATAAAGGAAGGTAGAAATATGATATTACGAATAAGAGATGCCGAAGGGAATGTACAAGAGATTCTTGTTATTAAGGGTGAAAAAGGCGAAAACGGAAACGACTATATCCTTACCGAAGCGGACAAACAGGAGATTGCGACAAAAGCGCTTGGAAATCTGCCAACAGAGACTTGGACATTCACGTTGGAAGATGGCTCTGTGGTGACAAAAACGGTGGTGCTGAAATGATAGATTTTTCTACATTAAAGGGAATAACTATTCCCGAAGGCGTGGTTAAGCAGATAACCGATGCAAGTGGTGCGGTGTTATGGAGTTCAAAAAAATTAGCAAGGGTAACAATAACATCTACTTGTGTCGGCATCGACGGTGATACATCAAAAATCACTATTACCTCTACAGAACCTTTCGTTCCCGATTCATCGAACCCAAACAGAACATTAAGCGTTTGGACGATTGAAGCGTGGGAAGAACAAAACTGCACTATTGAAATTCCTATTGGCTCAACTATTGAATGTTTTGTAGATGACACAAAACAAAGCAACCGTTGTTATATCATCGTGAATGGTGAAGAAGTGGTAAGTGACCCGGGAACATATCTCTATACCGTTACAGGAAATGTCGCCGTTGATGTATCTGACAGGTATAGTATGGGCGAATATGGCGTAATCACCATCACCGAAGAAGGGGGATAAAACGAATGAATCTAAAAGAAATGAAAACTAAAGTGCTTGCTCTAATCGAGGAATTAAATAAAGACAGCACACTTTTGACAGATGACCCTGATATTGCGACAAAGATAAATAGTGTCACAAATCAAATTCTTTTTGAGTTGGCACGAATTAAGAAGATTCCAAAGTGTGTTGAAATGGAAGTAAACAAGGGTGACAGGATTGAATTTGCCGACATTGAAAAAGAATGCGGTTACGAAGTCTACCAGATCAGCAATATTTGCGGTGTAGGCTATGAACCTAAAGCTAACGGAACTATATTTAAGATTCTTGAAGGTGGAACTGCTGAAATTGATTGCTTTGTTTACCCTGAAAGAATTACAGACAAAACAAAGGACAACTACGAATTTGAGCTTTCGGCAGATGCACTTGAAATAATGCCTTATGGCGTTGCTGCCGATTTGCTCAAAAGTGACGTTTCGGCAGAATACGGAAGCATCTACGCTACAAGATATGAAAGTATGAAGCAGTTGCTTGACCCAAGAAACGCCCTGCCTATGATAAGTATAGAGGGTGGTGTAGATTTCTGATGGCTGATTTGATTACAAGAGTTTACAATAATTTTCGTGGTGTTGATTTTCGTGGTAATGAAATCAACCTATTAAGAAGTCCTGACAGCCTTAATGTTTGGAAAGATTATAAGGAAACAGAGAGCATCCGCACAAGACCGGAAACAACGCTTAACACATCATTCACAGACCCTGTGTATGGTGTGTTTTTTTATAAAGGCGAAATGCTCGTTCATAGCGGAAAAAAGCTATATAAGGTTGTTGGCGGTGTGACAACTGAGATTCAAACACCGGACGAACTGAACGAAGTAGTAAGCAACAGCTTTATATATGACGATATTTGGTATTTCAAGGATGGCAAGCACTACTGGAAGTATGACGGAACAACAGTAAGTGAAATTGTCGGCTATATTCCCACTACTACGATTGCACGAAAGCCTATGGGCGGTGGCACAAAGTATGAGGATGTAAATATGCTCTCCGACTATCGAAAGAACAGTTTTCTTGCTGACGGTGCTTCATTCAGCTTTTTCCTTGACACGATGAATATTGACGAAGACTACGCACCTGAAGTTACCATCTTAAATAAAAAAACTTATTATTCGGTAACTCGCAGTTATGCCGAAGATGACACAAACAAGACAAAGCCTATATACACAAAGACCGATGAAGCACTGAAGCTTTCGGACGATGTTATTAAAACCCTAACAGAAAATGAATCGGGCAAAACTGAAACAGGCGAGGACGTATATTGCTATGACAAATCAAAAAATTTGTTTTGTTGTGTTGGGTATGCTGATGCGGTTGTTTCCCCTGAAGAATACACGGTGAATTGTTCAGAAGGTTCGATAGTGTTTACAAACACCCCACCCGATGCGCCTTTGACAGACGGACAGGACAACGTATTCGTCAAATTCAAAAAAACGGTTATAGATGAAAACGGTGAAAAGGTATATAAGAACCTAATCAACGACTGCACTATGCTTCAGGTATTCGATAATCGTGTGTTTTTCAGTGGCAATCCTAAACATCCTAATATGATGTGGAATAGTAGCCTAAACGACCCTTCATATGTAAGTGACTTGGACTATTACAAAGAGGGTATGGATTCTGCAGCGGTTAAAGGCTTGGTGGCAGGAAACAACGCTTTATGGATATTCCGAGAGCCTTCTGATTCCAATACAACGATATTTTATCATACACCTACCCTTGATGAAGAATACGGCAAGGTTTATCCGTCTTCACATTCAAGCGTAACAACAGGGTGTATCGGCAAGGCAATCAACTTCAACGATGATATTGTGTTCTTCAGTGAACGAGGAATGGAAGGTATCAGCGGAGATATCACAACAGAACAGGTGGTAACACACCGAAGCTCTTTAGTAGACCGCAAGATGACAGCCGAGAAGGACTATAAAAATATGGTGCTTGCCGAATGGGAAGGCTATTTACTTGTGTTTATCGGCAACAAGGTATATTTGGCTGATTCAAGAGCGATGTTCCAAAACGAAAACCATTATGAATATGAGTTTTTCTATTGGGAACTTAACCACAATGTCATTTGTGCAACAGTAAAAGACGGTGTTCTGTATATTGGCACAGATAACGGCATATATACGCTGACGGACACAACGGCAGACGTTGAAAGCTATTGGGTTACACCACTTGATAAATTCAAATATCCGCACAAGCTGAAGACTACAAACAAGAGAGGTTGCGTTGTAGAAGCAACAACAGGCACTCCTAAAAATAATTATGTTGGTGATATTTCCGTATATGCCAAATTAGAGGACACAGATTTTGAACTTATCGGAACATATAACGATGTTAGCGACTATTTTGTCAGCAGAATTAAGCGAAAGAAATTCAAAGATATACAGTTAAAATTCCATTCAAATACAAGATTCAGCCTTGAAACGGTCACACTTGAATGTTTCATTGGCGGTTATATAAAGAGGTGATTAAATGTCAAATACACCAAATTACGAAGTTGATTACAATGACGAGCGATTCGACAACGTAGAATCCGAAAAAAATCAGGCGAAAGCTAATTCAAACGCTGTCTATGACGGAATGATTAACTCGTCTGACAAATACTTTAATGACCTAATACAAGAAACCAAAAATTATGGCGAAACGCAGAAACAGGTACAGCAGGAGCAAACCGACTTTGCCTTTGAAAAGATTGAACAGCAGAAAGAGCAAGCGAACAAGGACTACATAAAAGAGCAGTCAGGCGCATATGTAGATTGGCAAAAGCAGAGCAGTAAACACGGTGTAGAAGCGGAAAAAATGGCTTCTGCCGGGCTTACTAACACAGGCTATAGCGAAAGCTCACAGGTTAGTATGTATAACACATACCAAAACCGAGTGGCAACAGCAAGAGAAGTCTATAACAGGGCGGTTTTGAATTACGATAACGCAATTAAAGATGCACAGCTTCAAAATAATGCTGCTCTTGCAGAGATTGCATATAACACATTAACAAAAACGCTTGAATTATCCTTACAAGGCTTTCAGTATAAAAATCAGCTTATTACTGACAAGCTCAACAAGGAACTTGAAATTGACAACATCTACTACAATCGCTATCAGGATGTTCTTCAGCAGATCAATACTGAAAATGCTTTGGCTGAAGATATCAGACAGTATAACGAAACAATGAAGTGGAATACCGAACAGGCAGAGCTTGACCGTCAGTTTGAAGCAGATCAGGCAAGGCTTGAAAGAGAGTTTAAGGCAGCAGAAGCAGAACTTGACCGAACTCACGAGGAAGATATGCTTAAAGCAAAGACTGCAGCTGAAAAGGCAATACTTGCTGAGGAACACCGACTCGCCCTTGAGAAGCTTACTAAAGAGCGTGAAGAACAGGAAAAGCTGCTTAAATACGAGTATAACCTAAAGAGCACACCAATCACAGGAAACAGCGCCACTTCCTCAAACAATAGTGCTAAAACATCCCTAAGAGCCGCAACGAGTGTGGATGTAAAGAATGCGATGATGTCCCCTCAAAAGAGAGCTACCACGACAGCAAATATGACAGTGAACCCTGTCAGCAAGTTGTCACTTGGCGAAGGACCTATGAGCGATGCCGATGCTGCGGATAGGGTGAACAATGGCACAGCAACCGCTTATATTAGAAACGGTCAAATATATGTTACGCCTACTGCTTCTCTCCCTACAATGAAATGGAAATCCGATTTACCGCCTATAACACAACCTAAAACTACGACAACCACAAAGACAAACACAAAGACAAACACAAAGAAAACACAGCCCTACAGATTTAGAGGACTTTGATTTAGTGGCGGTATGGGGGTGATTAAATGAGTAACGAATTTTGGTCAAATCTGAACGAGAAAAAGAAAAAAGAATTACTGGAATCGTCACAGACACAAGGGTCTTCTGAAGCATCCGAAGAACTTAAAGCAAGTGATTTTTGGTCGGCACTGAATGAGGACAAAAAAAGAGAATTATTGTCAAGTGCAACGACTGATATTGCGCCCACACGGACATTTATGCAGGATGATGACATAGCTCCTGTCAAGGGTGGAAACAAAAATTCTGTTTTCAAGTCGGGCGGTTTCTCTGATGGTGTTGATGGTGTCGGTGATTTCTTTGGCGATTTAGGGCAAACAGTGTTAGGTACTACGGCTGACTTGGGATTGGGCATCTTAAAAGGTGCAGGAAGACTTGTAGAAGGTATTGTTGATTTAGGCACATACGGAGTTGCAGGTGTTGCTGACTTGTTTGGAGCAGATAAGTTTGCCGAGAAAACCAAGAAGGTTGCCCAATATAGTGCTACTGACGAATGGACAAAGGGAGCGACAGACTATGTTGACCAATATTCTGTTTTAGGAAACAAGGCAGATATGGTCAGTGAAGGCTTGGGTCAGGTGTTAGGAATAGTCGCAACAGGTGGTGCTGCAGGTGCGGCAGGACTTGGTACAGCAGGCGCAACAGCCCTGACCACAGGCGTAACATTTGCAAGCGGTATGGGTTCGGGAATGAACGAAGCCTATGAAATGGGTGCATCTGACGGTAGCGCCGTTGCCTATGGTGCAACGTCAGGTGCGGTCGAAGCTATTTCAGAAATGATTTTCGGTGGCTTGGGTAAAGGTTCCAAAGCGTTAGGTGTAAGCAAAGGTCTTACTTCGATAGATGATGTATTTGCGAAAAAAATGAGCAATGCCGCAGCTAAATTTATCACAAGCGAAGCAGGACAAAAGGTTGTAGGCAATACGCTTGAATACGCAGTTAAATCAGGTGCAGAAGGACTTGAAGAAGTTATCTCCGGATTTGGCTCTGCCATTGCAAAAGATGCTTATTTGATGAACGGAGAAGACGAAAAAGCATTTGGGGAAATTCTCAAAGACGAAAACCTTCTTGAACAGTTTGTTGTCGGCTCTATCGTCAGTGGCATTGCACAGAGCGGTGATGCTTTCCGTGCTACCAGAAACGGCAGAGATTTTGTTTCAGGCTTATCCAAGAACGAGCAGACTGTTGTAGACAAAGTTTTTGAACAGCGTTTGGCAGAGGAATCCGAGAACCGCACACTTAGCAACCGTGACAAAAACAAGCTCTATGAGCGAGTTGTTGAGGAAATGAAGCGAGGATATGTCACCACAGACGAAATAGAAAGCATTCTGGGCGGTGAAACATACAAGGGGTATAAAGACCTTACCGACAAGAAAAACTCGCTTGAAGAAAGAAAAAAAGCCATTGAGGAAGAGATTAAGAGCCTTGTAAAGACACCTGAATCTCAGTTTACTATTGAACAGAGAGAAAAGCTGACATCTTTGAGAGAAGAAGCAAGGGGTATCAAGGATGAGCTTCAAAACCTCGGCATTAAAACAGCAAAGAACAACCTGTTCAACGAGGTAGATAAACTAACCTCAAAGGACACTTATTTGAGGGAAAGCTATAACGAAATAGCGAGAAAAGGACAGGCATTTGAAGCTGATTTAACCAAGTACGCAGGCAAACAGAGAGAAGCTATTGAACGAGCTGTAAAAAGCGGTGTGTTAAACAACACAAATCGTTCACACGAACTCGTTGATACCCTTTCAAAGATCGAAGCGGACAAGGGAATAGTCTTTGATTACACAAACAATGCAAAACTGAAAGAATCAGGATTTGCTATCGAAGGCAAGACTGTCAATGGTTTTGTAAAAGATGGCGGTGTAACTCTTAATGTACAATCTCAGAAGGCTTGGCAGTCTACAGTAGGTCACGAAATTACCCACGTTCTTGAAGGAACAGAGTCATACGGAGCATTGCAACAGGCTTTGTTTGAGTATGCAGAGAGCAAGGGCGAATACCAGAGTAGATATGATTCTCTTGCGGAATTATACAACGGTGTTAAAGGCTACGAAACAGATTTTGAAGCAAAAATCAAAAAGGAACTTACTGCCGATCTGGTTGGTGATTATCTCTTTACCGATAAGGATTTCATCAACCGCTTGACAAGCAATAGAACACTGTTCCAGAAGGTTTACGATGAAATCAAGTATCTGTGCAAGGTAGCAACAGGCAAGGAAAAAGCGGACATTGAAAAGGTCAAGAGAGAGTTTGACAGAGCGTGGGAAGAGATGTCTGCTGATAAAATCCCCACAACCGGCGAAACCAGACTTTCTATGTCGGGAAAAAGCTCAAAAACTGCCGACAATTCGTTATTGGCGCAAGCGGAACACCTGCTTGATACAGGAGTTGACAGCGAAACTGTCCGTCAAGAAACAGGTTGGTACAAAGGATATGACGGTCAATGGAGATACGAAATTGATGACAGCACATTCGAATTTCATCCTGACGGTCAATTCACAAACCCTGATGTTTTGCGGTACAGGGAATTACAAAAGAAGTTCGTAAATGGCGAAATAACCGAAAACGAATTTAAGGAAATGCAGTCTCTGACAAAGGTGTTGGAAGGTGTAAAGATTACGCCTGATACGTTGGGAGATGTTGTTTCTCACAAGGAATTGTTCGAGGCGTACCCACAGTTAAAAAATGTGAAATTCACATATAATACTCTGGACAAAAAAACGCTTGGTTCTTATTCTCCAAGCAACAAAACAATAACATTAAACAACAATCTTATTGGCGATAACGAAGCAATAAAAAACACGCTCATTCACGAAATCCAACACGCAATACAGGATATAGAGGGATTCGCACAAGGTGCAAGTGTCGAGTATTGGAAAGAACAAAGGCAAGATATTGTTGACACAATAAGCGGTGCAAGGGCAAACCTTGATTTGTGGCTTGATGATATTGGCTACCCCGAGTTTGCTAAATCCTCAATGCAAGAAGTTGCCAACAGAGAAAAGACACTTGAACAGCATTGGGAAGATTGCAAGGAATTTAAGGCAAACTCTAAATATGCCAAGCAAATCGCTCTTTGCGAAGCTGAACTTGCAGAATTTCAACAGCAGTACGATGAGATAACTAATGGTATGACGGTATATGAACAGTATCGCAATACCGCAGGCGAAATTGAAGCGAGGGATGCAACAAATCGTTTGAATCTAAATGCCGAACAAAGAAAAAACACAAGACCTGACATTGATAGATCAGATGTTGTGTTTGCGGAAGGCAATAGGACAAGTGCTGAAATTGTAACTCTTGATAATGGCAAGCAATATGTTCGTGCAAGCGAAAAGCAAGTTATAAGCGGTGACGATACAACACAATGGGCAAATCAAGTAGCTGATTTTATAAATAAGGAACTCCGTAATTGGGATGATTTTGAAATCCTAACTGTTGAAGGTGATGTTTTAACACTAACTCGTGATACCGCATATAAAGCAGGTACACGAGGTGACATCAAAAACCCTGATGGAACATATAGGGCAATGACGGATGCCGAATATCGCACAAAACTAAATGCGGAAATCCATATAAATGAACTCGCAGAGGTTTCAAAAAAGAACAATAAACCCCCGAAAGCGGACAAGAAAAAACATCGTTTTGCAAAGGATGGATTTACTTACAGGACTGCATATTTCGAGGATTATGATGGCGAGTATTATAGGATAACCATTTCTATCGGTCATAACGGAGATGTAGCAACGGTTTATAATGTGGGAAAAATAAAAAAAGACTCGCTGCCGAACGGTAATATTAAAACCGTTTTGAGTGGGTCAAAGCCCAACAGCTCGTCTTTGTCAAATAGTATAGCACAACTTCCTGAAAATGTCAATACCCAATTTTCACTTTCTCGAGAAGCCGACACCGATTATATGTCCGCTGTTGAGCGTGGAGATACCGAAACAGCACAAAAAATAGTTGATGAAGCTGCTAAAAACGCAGGGTATAACATCAAAGCATATCACGGCACAGGTTATGATTTTACTGTATTCGACAAGTCAAAGCAGGGTGATAATTATCAAGATTGGGGCAGACTTGGCAAAGGCTTTTATTTTGCTCCTACTTCAAGAGAAGCTGAAACTTGGGCAGAACATAGCAGAGGTAGCTTGAATAAGGTTATGCCTGTATATCTCCGCAGTGAAAATATGCTTGATTCTTTTGAGGCACTTCCCGACAACCTAAAAGACACTATCCCTGAAAATTGGGATAGCCTTACAAGAAGACTTGCTGAAAAATATGCCTACAATTACATTGAGTATATGCAAGAGTTTGGCTACAACGTACAGCAAATCTTAACCGAAAAAGGCTATGACGGAATTAACGGACATACCGAGTTTGTTGTGTACGACCCCGAACAAGTGAAATCTGCTGATACCGTAACCTACGATGACAAAGGAAATGTAATTCCCTTGTCGCAGAGATTTGATTCTTCAAAGGTTGATATTCGTAATAGTCTATCTGACGGCAATGAAGTCCTTGCTCCCTACGGTGATTTAGACTTACGAAATATAGGCGTACCTTTGAAAGATGTTGCACTTGAACAGGACATTGCACCTGTTGCAGAGGGTGTTGCAAAAAATGCAACGACCACTACAGATGCACCGATGCCAAGCAATTCAACACCTAAATCAGCACAGATTGCGAATGGTACAAGGGGCGACAACTTACTTGTGGAAAGCCTTGATAACTATCCGATGGAAACTGTTGAGCAAAAGGTTGCGGAAAACATAAGAGCTATTGAAGGCGAACTTGCCGACAACAGAGATTTACGCAGAGAGGCAGAAGCTAACTACAATAGCCAAATTGCCAAACTGCAGAAAGAGTATAACTCTAAAAAGAACAAGGAAACCAAAGTTGCATACGAGCTGTTGCAAAGCATAAGCAGACTTGAAAGATTGAAGGCAAGCACTGATGCGAAGTTTGCGAAACGAATAAGCGATCTTGAAGCAAGAGTCGAAAAGATGAAAGACCCTCAATATAGTAGAGCAATGTACAAGAGAGCCAAAATGGAAGAACACGCAAAATTTGCGGAAGATCTGATTGGTGATACATCTACTTGGGTTGACAAGAAGCTCGGCTTGCAGTATGCAACTAACACCGAACGCAGAAATTTGAGGGATATTGTTCGTGATGAAAACGGCAATGCGGATATTGCAAGAGCAGATGCAATCAACGATGCTCTTAACGGTCAGTACAATCGGAATCAGGCTGAAAGAAATCGCAAAGATAACGAAATCAGCCAAAAGTATCGTGATCTGAAGGTCAATAGGCACGAAAGCGTTTATGCCAATATGCTTGGTGAATTAAGGCATAATCCTGAAACCACTCTTACAGAAAAGGATGTCAACGAGTATTATGAAGAACACAAAAATAAGATTGACACAAAGAAAGTTGACAAATTTATTGATTATGTAAGAAGTGATTTAGATTACTTCTTTGAATCGCTCAACACAAAATTGCGTGAGCAAGGTATGAAAGAAATACCCTACAGAAAAGGCTATTTCCCACACAAGGTTGAGCCGAAACAGAACTTTATTCAAAAACTGCTTAATTGGAAAACGCAAGATACCGAAATACCGACCTCTATAGCAGGACTAACTGAAGACTTCAAACCTGTTAAAAGTTATCAGTCATTTGACAAACAAAGGCATAGCGATGAAACCGATTATGACCTTATGCGGTTATTCCAAAACTACAAAAACGGTGCATTGGATTGGATATACCATTTAGAGGATATTCAAAAACGCAGAGCTGTTGAAAACTATATCCGCTATACGCATAGCGAAGAAGGTATTCAAGCAAGAATAAAGGAAGTCTATGCAAACGAGGATTTTGATGCGGACGAAGCACAGGCAGAGATTGAGAAAATCTTAACCGAAGCCAAAAATCCTCTGAATAATTTTGTGCAAGACTTCACAACGCATACAAACATTTTGGCAGGCAAGAAAAATTCGCTTGACAGAACAACGGAACAAATGACGAACCGGAAGATTTATTCTGTTATGCAAAATGTTCAAAACCGCACTTCTGCGAATATGGTTCTTGCTAATATTCGTTCAGCACTTACAAACTTTATACCGATTACACAATCTTGGGCACAGGTGTCACCTTTGCGGTCAATACAGGCAACAAAAGACACTATTGCAAACGCAATTAAGGATGATGGCTTAATTAACAAGTCAACATTTTTAACAAACAGATTGAGAGAAGCCGACAGTTTGTATAAAACAAATTGGGATAAAGTGCTTGATAAAGCAGGTATTATGTTTGAGGTTGTCGATAACTTCTCTTCACAAGTAATATGGCGTTCAAAGTATAATCAAAACCTTGACAACGGTATGACCGAGGCTGAAGCAATCGCAAACGCTGACCAATTTGCCGAAAATGTAATGGCAGGTCGAAGCAAAGGTAACGAGCCGACATTATTCAATGCGAAAAATCCGCTTGTGAAAGCCTTTACGATGTTCCAACTTGAAGTAAATAACCAATACGGATATTTATTTAAGGATGTACCGAACGACTTAAAGGCAGAAACGGAGCATTGGAAACTAAATCTTGCCAAAGGTTATACAACAGCGTTTGTCGGAGCTTATGTTTACAACGCACTTTTAGAGCAGGTCACAGGTAGTGGCGCAGCACTTGACCCGATAGGCATTATCGAAGACTTGTTAAAGGATTTAGGCTTATTCGATGATGACGAGGAAAAAGAATTTGAAGATGCCGTAATAAACTTCGGTAAAAATGTCGCACAAGAAATCCCTTTTATCGGCGGTTATTTGGGCGGTGGTCGTGTTCCTATAAGCTCTGCTATTCCATATAGCGGTGAATATAGCGGCGGCTTCTCACAAGCAGGCAAGGATGTTATGAGCGCTGTGGGTGCTGTGGGTGATTTCATTATGGGCGATGGCGATGAAGCTGATTGGAGTGGTGCTAAAAATCTCGGCAAAGAACTGCTAAATCCGCTATTAAATGTCGGCTTGCCTGTTGGTGGCGGTCAGTTAAAGAAAACTATGCAAGGCTTGAATATGTTCTCTGACGAACATCCTGTTGCCGGTTCATACACCGACAGTGGCGCTCTCCGTTTCCCTGTTGAAGATACGCTCGGCAATCGCATACAAGCAGGGCTGTTTGGTCAGTATGCAAATGAGAATGCAAGAGAGTATTTTGATAACGGCTACGCTCCGTTAAAGGAAAAGCAAATTCAAGAGTATCAGGACGTTGATTTGCCGATTGCAGACTATTGGAAGTATCGTGAAGGATTGGGCGGTTTGAAAACAAATGCAGAAAAAGCAGATTATATTGACAGCCTTGACATTGAGGATTGGCAGAAAAATCTTTTGCTGAACAATATCCTTGACCGCAAGGAAGATGTTGATATGTCAAATTACGATGACTTTAGTGATTGGGATGAATTTGACTATGCTCAAAAGAATCCCGATAAGTACGCATTTGCGAAGTCTGTCGGTGGATATTCTGCATACAAGACATACTCCGATGAGTTGTATGACATTAAGGCAGACAAAGACGAATACGGAAAGTCTATCAGTGGCAGCAGAAAAGATAAGGTGCTTAATTACATTAACAATCTTGATGCTGACTATGAAACAAAGATTATTCTGTGGAAGTCTGAATATCCTTCTGATGATACCTACAATATGGATATTATCAACTATATCAACAATCGAACGGATTTGACCTACGATGAACGAGTTGCCATTTTCACAGAATTAGGCTTTACTGTTTCAAATGGTTCAGTATATTGGGATTAAACAAAAGGGGCTGAAATCAGCCCCTTTTCTATTGAAAGGAGTGGTGTTATGTCGGAAAAACAGGATAGAACTGGCGTGAGAACTCCGGCACAACTTGAACAAAAATATAACTTCGGCAAGACATTTGCTGATATGCTCGGTCTTATCAATGACAACCGAGACAAATCCGATAAAGCCATATCGGGATTGCAGGACTTGAAAATGCAGACCTCGTCCGAACTTGCGAGAACATCAAGCGAGATTTACGCACAGGTTAAAGCCGTTTCTGACGATGTTAATATGTTGGCGAAGGTAAAATTGAGTGCGGAAGATGTTACTATTGCAGTCGAGAGAGAGTTGGCAAACGGTGTTGACCGAGTGGAAACCGAATCGGGCTACAGATTCGATGCTGACGGACTGACAATCTCAAAGAGTGGCGAACAGATGAAGAATGTGCTTGATAACACCGGAATGTACGTTACACACTCTGGTGACGAAATTTTGACGGCTAACAACAAGGGTGTTAATGCTGTAAATCTTCAAGCTAAAACATATTTGATCATCGGTGAAGGTGAAGGCACAAGCCGTTTTGAAAATTATGGTATATTACGCACAGGGTGCTTTTGGGTAGGGGGTTGATTGAATGGCAAGTATATCAGCAAACGGTAGCAAAGGTCATCATAAATTCACCTTGACCGTTACGGAAACAAGTACATCGGTATCAAATAATACATCTACAATAAGTTTTAGGTTTCAAATAGACCCTATTAAAATCCCGTCTTCAGCAGCAAATGCGTGGGATTGGGAACAATATACTAACCCATCCAATACGATATCATACAAAGTCGTTATAAACGGAACTACTTATTCAGGCACAATTCCGGAATATGATGCTATGGGTACGCTCACCTTAAAGAGTGGCACACAGACGGTATCGCATAACGCTGACGGAACAAAAACGCTTTCGTTTTCCTTTGTTGTCACCGATGCTACAACAGTCAATTTCACAAGTGGTAATGCAAGCGCAAACGGAACATTGGCATTGACACCACTTGCAACCGAAAAACCAAGCACAGGTGCTGCACCTATAATTAACGCCTATGTTGAAGATATAAACGATGAAACAATCCGCTTGACAGGTAATAGTAGCAAACTTATCAGGTATCACAGCACTGCGTATGCGACAATGGATGTTTATCCTCAAGGCGGTGCTGCAATAGCCGAAGACTATTTAATTATCAGAAATGGTAGCCAAACAGGTTATGATTATAGCCATAGATTCTCTGAGGTAGAAAGCAATGTGTTCAACTTCTCTGCTGAAGATGACAGAGGATATGTCGGAACAAAGACCGTCACAGTAGATATGGTCAACTATGTGCCATTAACCTGTACTATGGCTAATTGCAACCCCGATGCAAACGGAGATATGCGTTTATCGTGTTTCGGAAACTACTTTAACGGCTCTTTTGGTAAAGAATACAACGAGCTGACGGTATGTTACGAATACTATGGCGGTGGAGACGACGGCGGTACAGGCGAAATGACTGTGTCAACATCGGGAAACACTTACTCTGCTTATGCTGATTTGAGTGGATTGGATTATCAGACATCCTATACTTTCACCATAACGGCAACAGACAAATTGGAAGAAGTTGAAACCACAAATTCGGGAGTAAAGAGCAAACCTATATTCCATTGGGGCGAAAACGATTTCGCTTTTGAAGTGCCTGTCAATTTCAATAGTACAGATGAAATGAGATTTAAGGGCGATTTGCGGTTAAAAGGCGATGAGAACTATGGTAACACACTATATTTCGGAGATGGTTCGTATTGTTGTATTACAGATGGAGAAGAAAGTTATAAGCCAGACGATAGAATGACAATCAAGGCTAAAAGCTTGAACCTTAACCTTACTTCCACTGACACTAAAATTCCTCAATTTAGTATAAATGGCAGACCTGTTTGGGGAACTTGGACTCCCGAACTGTATAGCTCCGCTGTGTCCTATTACAATGTTCAAGAGGGTTGGTATCAAAGACTTGGGAATGTAGTTACTATTGGATGGTATATAGAGGCGTATATCAAATACGGGTATAACGATACCTTGTTAGAAATCAGCGGAAGCCCTGCTTTTCCTGTGGCAAATGCCTTCGGTGGTGGTCTTGCCTATAATGTATATCTAACTGCAGGTCACGCTTTTGAGTGTTGGTGTATTGATAGAGGGAATAACTTGATAACTGCGAGGACTCAGCCTTGCAATAATACTTCCGCAGGAAATTTGAATATAGGAAGCACGTGTAATTATCCTTCAGGTGGCGGTCAAATTAAATTGTCCGGAACTATTTGCTATATGACAAGTTAAAAAGAAAGGGTGTTTAAGATGTGGGATAGTATTGATGCAATAATTAAAATAGCAGCTTTACTTGGCGCTATAGGTGTTATAGTTGGGGTTGTTATTAAGGCTATTAAATTTATAGTCGGTATCGCAAATAAAATTGAACTGTTGACTGAAACAATAGGGGAATTGAAAACCCATTCCCAAGAAAATTATATGTCATTACTTCGCTTAACTATAATGAGCAGTGAAATGCCCATTGGTGAACGAATCAACGCAGGATATAAATATTTAGAAAACAAGGGGAATGGTGAAGTAAAAAAGTTCCTAATAAATGAGTTAGACATAACAGAACCGGTGGCACACGCACCGCACTATAAAAAATGAAAGAAGGTATAAATATGGAACTGTTCTTGCAATTTATCAACGAGTACGGAACAACTATTCTTTACACGCTCTTGACGGCATTATTTGGGTATCTTGGCATAGTTGCCAAAAAGTATTTTGATAAGTGGTTTGCGACCAAAGAAAAGAAAGAGATCGCAAAAGAGGTTGTGCGATTTACAGAGCAAGTATATAAGGCTCTGCACGGACAGGAAAAACTGAATAAGGCTATGGAAGCAATGTCGCAGATGTTAGCAGAAAAAGGCATACATATTACTGAACTTGAAATGCAAGTATTGCTTGAAGCTGCCGTTGCGGAATTTAACAAGGCTTTTGAAAAGAAAGGTGATGAAGAAAATGACACTCTCTCCGTTTGAATCTAATAAATATAAGGTGACTTCTCCTTACGGACAGCGAACACTGAACGGAAAGTTACAGAATCACAGTGGTGTTGACCTTGTAGGCGATGGCACAAAGGCTGTTTGTGCGGTATGTGACGGAACTGTTCTTCAGTCAAGAATTGTAACAGACAAATCCAATGCAACGTGGCAGTGGGGAAATTATGTATCGGTACAGGCTACTGATGGCACAGTACATTATTATTGCCACCTTGATTCAAGAGCCGTTAAAAAGGGAGATAAGGTTAAGAAAGGTCAGCGTTTAGGTATTATGGGCAACACAGGTTATTCCTTTGGGGCACATCTTCATTTTGAAGTACGCAGAAGCAACAAGGCGATTAACGCTGCCGAATATTTGGGTATTCCGAATAAGACCGGAAAATACGATGTTCGTTCAATGAATACCGAAATGTATGTTGACGGAATTATCGAAAAGGCAGGATTCAGCAAACCTGCAGCAGTTAGAACAGCTTTGCTCGGAGTGAAGCACAGCAGTCCTGACGAACTGTATCGCAAGATCTATGAGAAGATGAAATAAAAATTGGGGGTATCCGTAATGGATGCCCCCTTCTTTTTTATGCGTTCATCATCTCAATCATTGTTTCTTTTGTGATGATTCCCTGCTCATACAATTCAAAAATCTTGTCCGTGCGTTTTTCCTTTCGCTCAACGTATTCTTCCTCTGTTATCTCTCCTGTTAGAAGAAGCACTTCTAATCGACCAATTAACATATTGTCACATCCTTTGTTGTATTAAGTAGTGTTCATAAGCTTACACACACATGGGTAGACATATGAACACTACAAGGGCAAAAAGCTGTTACCGTGGGAGTTTGGGGTAGATAACGATGCTTACATCATCGTCCTGTGAACGGAACACAGTCACTTTTTCAAGGACTTCTTTCCAAAGCATATTCTTTTCCTTGTTTGTCATTTCGTCATAATTATCTAACAGTCTTTGAGTCTTCGGGATGAGGCTTACTGCATCCGCTTCTGTTTTGGTTTGGGTCTTGATTTGCTCCAAAAGGTCTTTCTCGTCCTGTCTCAACTGCACAAGCTCGGATTCAAGTTTAGAGTTTCTTCGGTTGAAGAGATCGAGCGAATATGTTCCTTTTTCAAGAAGGTCGCAAAGGTTATCCTGTTGCTTAACCAATTCCGCAATTTTGTTTCTTAAAATCTCTAAAGCATCTTGATGTTTATCATCGTTCTTCGGAATGTCGGCAACGATTTGAATGACATAATTGTGAAGCCAATCTTTCATTTGTGTGTAAACCGCTTCCTCGACAATGTGACATTTGATTGTTCTGCCGCCGCATTTGTTCCTGCAAAAATACCACGGTGCAGTATTATGTTTTTTGGAAGGAACATTCTTTGCCATTGTTCGTCCACATTTTTCACACACAACAAGTGTGGCAAGTGGATTTGTCAACTCTTTTCCAATCTTAACAGGTGGGATGTATCGCTCTGATCTAACTACTGTACATCTTCCCCACGTTTCTTCGTCAATGATCGCTTCCTGTAAACCGTCATACACGGAATAATCGTTAGCGGTATGTCGTTTCTTTTCGACTTTCCCATCAACGATTGTTTTCTTTTGCTTGGATTTTCCCCACGCAATTTTACCGACATAAACCTCATTATTGATGATGTTTGATACGGTCTTCCAACTCCATTTGTTGCCCTTCAAAGAAGGGATGCGAAGCTCTTCCAATCGGTGTGCAATGGCGTGATACCCCATATGTTCTTCCGTGTACCATTGGAATATCATTTGTACAACCTTCGCTTCATCAGGCTTGACTTTGAGGGTATTTCCCTTTTCGCCTTTCAGTTTTACTATTTCATAGCCGTAAGGGGGAACAGAGCCGAGGAATTTTCCTTCTGCTGCGGAATCACTTCGCCCACGGATAAGGCGTTTGGTGATAGTTTTGTGTTCATATCTACTGAACATAAATTTCATATCCGCAAACTGCTCGTCCTGTTCGTTATTCAAATCATATACTTTCGTTGGTGTGATGATTTTGCAATCATTCACTTGTAACACCTGTGTGATATATCCGCTATCCATACTTGAACCACGAGAGATACGGTCAATATCCATACAGACAACACCGTCATATTCCCCGGTATTGACAAGCTCCAACAGCTTCATTGCCATTGGTCTACCTGCCAAAGACTCTCCGGAAACAACTTCTTTCAGGACAACATCAACTTGTAACTTGTGGCTTTTGCAGAAGTCTGTCAAGGTGCGCTCGTGGCGTTTTAGTGTTTCTTCCACAGATACATCTTCAAAATCTCTATCCATCTGCGATTTACGCAGATACATAATATATAAGCCCATTTATTTCACTCCTTATCATATTTACTTAATTTGATTGCGATTAGTTCTCCTTCTAATTTGGCTATGGTTTCTGCTCTTTTTAGTGCGCCATTCATAATGTAGAACAAAACTCCAAAGGATATAAACATAATCAGCCCTGCGGCAAACGCTACACCGAACGTCAGGATGACGATCAAGTAGAAAATGGCTTTTAAGTCTTCTATACCGCTTATCGTTATATCAATTACGTTTATTCTATTCTCTAAAGCGAGATAAAGTAATACTACATATATCACTCCACATATAACAAAAAATGTTGTTTTGACTCGTTTTCCTTGTTCTTCATCTAAGGCATCGTCTTTTTCTGAAATTAGCCGTTCCAATCTCGAAATCTCTTGTTCAATTTTTTCTTTTCTTTTCGATCTTGCAATCTTTTGTTTGTTTTGTTCTTCTCTTGCTTCTCTTAGTTCTTGTTCCAATATTGAAATTTCTTGTTCAAGCAATTCTTCGTATGATAAATCTTTCATTTTACTTTCCTCTTATTTCGCCATTCCGCTTATTACGGTTTTGTAATAATTGTGAATTGCAAGGAGTTCGTCCTTGTGTTGAAGCTCCATTTTGAGAAGTTTCAACTCGGTTGTCATATTAGCGTTCTCAACCTTTAATCTCTCGTTCTCAATTTTAATAAGGTCACGCTCTGCCTCAATAACATTAGCAGTTCCTTCGACCTCTGCAAGAGTTTCCTTAACCTCTACAAGACTTTCGGTTGCGACCACAACCTTTGAATCGGCAAGGATGTCATCAAGAGAACCACCGAGTGCCGTAACGATTCGGTGAAGCGTGTCAACATAGGGGTTATCCGTGTCACCTGAAAAGATACGATTGACAGTTCTTTCCGGCAAGTTTGTCTTGTCCGCTATTTGTTTGGGTGTCATTCCTGTCTTTTTCTTTAATTCTTTAAGATTGTCTAACCACATAACTGTTATTGTTGTCCTTTCAATGTTATAAATTTGTTTCTTTTAGTGATATTCCTGACCGTATAGCGTGATAAAGTTGGGTAGTAAACGGTCAAAGTTGGGTATTGAATTTGTTTGATTTCGGATGTAAAATAATGCCATTGAAATTGTGGAAATTTTGTGAAGGCAATTTTTTCAGCTTTTTTCAACAATGACACAACAGTATAATACAAATAAGAACATTTGTTTCGAGAGGAGAAATAGTATGTCTAACAAAGAAAAACTAATTCAATTTATAGAAAAGTTAACAAATGAAGAAACTGAAAAAATTATTGCTTATTTAGAAACAGTTTCAACATCTGAAGAAGTCGTTCTGCCTCCTCCTCCGAACATTGTTCCGCAAGTGCAATAAGCTGAAGCTTGGACTTGCTTAAACCGTTGCCGTTCTCGGTAGCGGTTTTTTTCTTTTCTTCTTCTTCTCCTAAAAGGTAACCTACAGTCACACCAAAGTACGCTGCAATCTTTTGTGCTGTTGTAGCGGACACTCCTGTTCTGCGACCCATTTTCAAATCGGTCAACAGTCCTTTACTTATACCTGTTTCAGCACACATCTTCCCCCCTTTTATTCCTCGCTCGTTACATAAGGCAATAATATTTTCGTACAAATTACTCAAACGAGTACCCCCAATCTTGTGTATTTGTCACAAAAATACTCAAATGAGTAATTTTTGTCTTGACAATTACTCAAACAGGTACTATAATGATATTGCGTCAAGTACCTGAACGAGTAACTATTCAATATTGCTGACACCTATATTATAGTACTTATTCGCGTACTTGTCAATATAAAGTACGGAAAGGAAGGTAATTTTGTTGAACTTATCTAAATTTACAGACTTCGGTTTGAGCGTAAAGGTGAAACTTTTACAAAAAGGAAAAGACCAAAAATGGCTTGAACAATCGGTTGCTGAAAAAACAGGCTTGTTCGTAGATAACGGATATATGTACAAAATCCTAACAGGACAGCGAAACGCACCGAAGATTGTGGAAGCCATCTGCGAGATTTTAGGAATCGAAAAAAAGGAGTAGGGAAGTGCAAGCGGAAAAGAATTACACCGTCAGGATCTGCGAAGATTATGTTATCCAAGACCCTGAGAAGGTGAAGGAGATTCTTGATAGAATCTCAAAAAAAATAACCAATACATATTTGAAGAAAAACGGAGTAAGGAAATGGCAAAAGAATGGTTGACAGATGAAGCGGTGGAGCGTGAAATAGCAAAGCTCACTGTATCGGAAGAAGTAAAACTTGCAAGGCGTGAGCTTAGGCTAAAGTACAAACGCAGACAAACACTTTACACATTGCGAAATCTCGCAAAGAGGGGTAAGGAACTGAAAGAGTCGGGTATAACCCTTGACAACATTGATGCAATGATAGCTTTTGCTGAAGCAGAAGCACAAGAGGAGTAAGAAATGAAAAGAGTATTAAAAAAAGTGCCTGTTGCACTTATGTATGCGGTGGGTATTTGGTTGGTTCTCTCGTTTATAGAGATTATCAGCAAGAACATTTATCCGAATCCCACATATTGCCCGGTGAATCTATTTGAACTGGGTATGAAGTATATCAAGCCTATTTGGTAAAAGGAGAAAAGATGGATGTTAAATTCACACCAAAGCCTGTGGAAGAAGCAGAACTTGAAATAATACGGCTCTACAGAAAATTCTTTGAAAGATGGAAATCAAAACACATTAAGGAGTAAAAAAATGAAAACAGAAACACTTGAAATAATTATTGAAGAACTTTCATCGGCTCTATCTCTTGAAAGATGGAAAACACGGACGGCAGAGGCAGAGATAAGCAGACTTGAACAAGAAATTAAAGAACTGAAGGAGAAAGAAAATGGATAATTATTTTAACGCACTTAATAACATCAACGTAAATGGCAAGACCGAGCAGAAGAACGGACTCACTTATCTGTCTTGGGCGTGGGCGTGGGGCGAAGTAAAGAAGATGTTCCCCGATGCCACATACACCATTTACGAAAACGCAAACGGATGGTGCTACCACACCGATGGCAAAACCTGTTGGGTAAAGACAGGTGTCACAGTAAACGGAATTGAACATATCGAGTATTTGCCTGTTATGGACTACAAAAACAAGAGTATTCCTTTTGCCAACGTAACATCCTTTGATGTCAACAAGGCTATTCAGCGTAGCTTGACAAAGGCTGTAGCAAGGCACGGACTCGGACTTTACATATATGCAGGTGAGGATTTACCCGAAACAGAAGCCGAACAGCAGAAAGAGGAACAGCCGAAAAAAGCTCCTAAAGAAAAGACACCGAGAGAGCTTCTGATTGCAAAGCTACACGAAAAAAGCATTGATGTAACTGCCTATGCTGCCGAAAAGGGGCTGTCAAATAAAACAACAGCAGAGAGATTTGAAGAATTATTAAAGGAGTTAGAGTAATGGAATTTGATGTAACTATTGATAGAGATAAATATATAGGCGGTTCTGATATTCCTGTCATTATGGGTATCAGCACTTTCAAAACAAGATGGGAACTGCTACAAGAAAAGGCAGGACTAAAAGAAAGCACATTCACCGGAAACAAGTACACCGAGTACGGCAATATCCTTGAGCCTAAGATCAGAGATTATGTAAACAGTTACTTCAAGGGCAGAATGGCAGAGTTTGCACCAAACCGAGTAATTGACGGAGATTTCCGAGCGCACACAGACGGATTCAACGGAAGCTGTGTTCTTGAAATTAAGACCACTTCAAACATTCACGATTCCGTTGATGGCTACAAGCACTACCTTGTACAGCTTCTTAAATATATGGAAGTAAACGGTGCCGATGAAGGTATGCTTGCGGTCTATGAGCGACCAGAAGATTTTGATGAAGAGTTTGACAGATGTAGGCTTAATATCTACCCTGTCAAAATCGGTGATTATACCGATCTTCTCACAGAGATCAACAACGAGCTTGACAAGTTCCGTGAAGACCTTGCGAAGCTGAAAGATAATCCTCTTTTGAGTGAACAGGACTTTCAGCCGAATGCGCTTGTTGTCCTCTCTCAAAAGGTGGTTGCTTTTGAAAATCAGATTGCAGAAATGAAGCTGATTGAAGCAGAGCTTAAAAAAGCAAAGCAAGCCTTATATGAGGAAATGGAAAAGCACGATGTGAAATCTTGGACTACTCCCAACGGCACAAAAATCACGATGGTGGCATCTACTCCTGAAAGTGTAGAACTTGTCGAGGAGTTTGATGAGGACACATTCAAGGCAGAAAACGAAGGCTTGTACAGCCTGTATCTGCGAGAGGTTGAAAAGAAAAAGGCAGGGCGTAGCGGATATGTAAAGATTACGCTGCCGAAGGGGTAATGAAATGATACTTACAGGAAGAATCACAGGTGCGCTGATTGACTTCGCAACAGGCAAGCCGAAGCTTGAACTCTCTGTTAATGAAGTAAACGATTTCAAACAACTTGTTGACGATCTGAAGGACAAAGAAAAGCTCTCTATTGATATAAAACAGCATAGAGAAAAGCGAAGCCTGAACGCAAACAATTACGCTTGGAAATTGATTACGGAAATAGCGGATATTCTTCGTGCGAGTAAAGATGAACTCTATCTCCTGATGCTAAAAAGGTATGGGCAGAGTGAGCTTATAAGTGTTCTTTCTCATATACCGATTGAACACTATGTTAAGTATTTTGAAGAAGCCGGGGAAAGCACACTGAACGGAAAATTGTTCAAGCATTACAGAGTGTACAAGGGTTCAAGCGAATTTGATTCTCGTGAGATGGCGATTTTCATTGATGGGATAATCAGCGAAGCAAAGGAACTTGGCATTCAAACAGAAACACCAAACCAAATTGCCGAGATGAAAGCGAGATGGGGCGAGTAATGGAAAGCATTATTCAGAAGGATAAATCACACTGCTTTATTTGCCGTATGAACACAAATTTAGAGCCGTTAGATTGTCACCACATATTCGGAGCTTCTAACCGCAACAACAGCGAAAAATACGGTCTTAAGGTGTATATCCACCATAGCAAATGTCACATATTCGGTGAAAACAGCGTACATCGTAATGCAAAAGTAGACAAAGCACTAAAAGCTTTGGCACAGAAAAAAGCAATGAAGCATTACGGATGGAGCATTGAACAATTCCGAGAGATATTCGGAAAAAATTATATTGATTAAGGAGAAATAATTATGGCAGCAAATTTTAATTTTAACAAAGCAACAATAGGCGGTAGATTGACCGCATCCCCTGAAGTAAAGCAGACACAGAGTGGTGTTCCGGTATGCTCGTTCACAGTTGCGGTGAATCGCAAGGCAAATCGTGAGGAAACTGATTTTATTTCCTGCGTGGCTTGGCGAAACACAGCAGAATTTATCGGTAAATATTTTAGCAAGGGTTCTTCGATCTGCGTAACAGGAGCTATTCAGACGAGAAATTGGACGGATAGCAACGGACAGAAGCGATATACAACAGAAATCATTGTTGACGAAGCGTATTTTGTCGATGGCAAGGGCGAGGGCAACACGACAGAGCAAACATATATCCCCGAAGCCTATCAGCCTACAGAAGCAAATTTAGAGGTCGTAAACGATGACCTACCATTCTAACAAATACGGCAATAAGAAGATTGTCCGAGATGGAATGACCTTTGATTCGCTCAAAGAATACAGAAGATTTTGTGAATTGTCCTTGCTCCAACGAGCAGGGGCGATCACAGACCTTGAAAGGCAAGTAAAGTTTGAGCTTATACCATCGCAGAAAATCAACGGAAAAGTTGCAGAGAGAGCCTGTACTTATGTTGCAGACTTTGTTTACACAGAGAACGGCAAAAAGGTTGTCGAAGATACAAAAGGCTTCCGGACTAAAGACTACATAATCAAACGCAAATTAATGTTATACATTCACGGCATCAGAATAAAAGAAATATAAGGAGTTAGAAAAATGAGTGCATTGAAGAAAGTTAAAAACATAGTTACATCAATTCTTGCAGAAAATGAAAAAGCTCGCAATAGTGATAGTTTTCTATATCTGAAAGTCTTACAAACAGTAGACAAAGACCTTCTAAATATGCCTGTGGGCGAGTTTCTTGCCAATATGGGAGAGTTAAATGTTCCACGGTTTGAAACTGTCCGCAGAACGAGACAAAAGGCACAGGAAGAGAATCCGAGCCTTTCAGCTCGTCCTAAGGTAGCAGAATACAGAGAAGCAAACGAGGAAGTGTACCGTCAGTTTGCAAGGGGGATGTGATGCCAATAGTAGAGAGGACTTGCCCTGTTTGCAAGAAGAACTTTATCCCTGCGCCTTATCACATTTACAAAACGGCAACAGGGGGAAAATTAGTATGCACTTACACTTGTATGTTAAAGAGTGAAAGAAAGCACGAACGGAAAGCGAGAAAGAAAAATGAAAGCTAAAATACCGAAGACTTGGTTTTCCCTTCCCGAAAAAGAACAGGAAGCTATAAGACAAGCTATTACAGAGCAATTCAATAAAGAGCTTAACAGACTGCTTGACGAAGAACAACTCAAGCTCCAAAAGGTTTATATGAAGCTCTGCTGTATTATTCTTCACAATAACTTTGGATGGGGCGAGGGCAGATGCTCTCAATTCCTCGGAAGTTGGAAAGGGCTTGCGAGGCGGTTAAAGAAAATACCGACAGAAAAGGATCAGGACGGTTTCATTACTCCTCAGATAGAGAAGATATTTAAGAATGGTTATCCGAGTGAGTTTATTGAGAATTTGTAAAGAGGTGTAAGAATTGGCAGATGTAAAGTGGATAAAAATTACAACAGATATTTTTGATGATGAAAAGATATTGCTGATTGAGAGCTTGCCCGACTCCTATGCGATCATAACGGTTTGGTTTAAGCTGCTGTGCCTTGCAGGGAAACAGAACAACAGCGGTGTCTTTATGATGTCAAACAAGATAGCTTATACCGACAAAATGCTTGCTACTATCTTCAGGATGAAAGAAAGCACCGTCACAATGGCTCTTAATGTATTCAGCGATTTTGGAATGATTGAGATAGTTGATGGGGTTATCACTATTCCAAATTGGGGAAAGCACCAAAGCCTTGACCAATTAGAAACCAAGAAAACCTATATGCGAAACTATATGAAAGAATACCGAGAAAAACAGAAACTTCTTACTTGTAAAACTAACAGTAAAACTAATGTTAGCTCGGCAGATAAAGATATAGAAGAAGAAAGAAAAAAAGAAAGAGAAAAAGAGGATATTGCGGACAAGCCACAAAAGCAAACACGGCACAAATATGGCTACTATAACAATGTTCTCTTTACCGATGCTGACCTTGAAAAGCTAAAGAGTGAATTTCCCGATTGGAAACAGCGTATTGAGCGATTAAGTGAGTACATAGCAAGTACAGGTAAATCGTATAAGAATCACTTGGCTACTATTCGTGCTTGGGCAAGAAAAGATAATCAAGGGCGAACAGTTGGAGTGAACGGAATCGCTATTACCAACGAAAAATCAGATCTGGACGGAGTGTTTTAGATGAACGGAATTGAAGCGTTTGTAGAAAACGTAATAACGAGAGCAAAGGAAACCGCAAATGTTGCTGAGGGCGACTATGTAGGCGAAGACAATCTGTACTACTGCGGAAAGTGTCACACACGAAAGCAAACAGTGGTAAATCTCTTTGATAAAGTGCGAGTTGTTCCTTGTATATGTAAGTGCCGGGCAGATGAGATTCAAGCTGAAGAAGAAGCAAGGAAACAACGAGAGTTTTTTGACAGGGTAATGCGATTGAGGAATGTCGGTTTTCCTGAGAAAGCAATGAAAGAGTGGACTTTTGAAAATGATGACGGAAGTAATCCAACACTAACAAATGCTATGAAAAACTTCGTTAAGCATTTTGGAACATTCCGAGAGGAAGGAAAAGGGCTTTTGCTGTTCGGAACTGTGGGAACAGGCAAAACGTATTTAGCTGCTTGTGTTGCCAATGCTCTTATCAGTAAAGGTATTCCCTGCCTTGTTACGAACTTCGCCAGAATCGCAAACGAGGTTCAGGGAATGTTCGAAGGCAAGCAAGAATACTATGACAATCTCAATTCATTTCCTCTGCTTGTGATTGATGATCTTTCGGCAGAGAGAAAAACAGAGTATATGCAAGAAATTGTGTTCAATGTCATAGATTCACGTTATCGAGCAAACTTGCCTATTATCGTTACAACAAACTTGACAAGAGAAGAACTATTAAAACCTGCTGACCTAACATATCAGCGTATATTCAGCAGACTGTTTGAGATGTGTACACCAATAGAAGTTTCCGGAAAAGACAGAAGACAACAGGCTTTACGTGAAGACATTGGAAAAATGAAAAACCTTTTAGGGTTGGAATAGGAGAGAAAGATGAAAATTAAATTAGACGAAGGTGCAAAGATGCCTACAAGGGCACACAATACAGATGCAGGACTTGATTTATATGCTCGTGAAACGCAAATTGTACCTGCAAAGGAAAGTGCAAAATTTGATACAGGTGTTCACGTTGAATTGCCTGTAGGAACTGTCGGTATGCTGAAAAGCAAAAGCGGACTTAATGTAAAGCACGGTTTAACAAGTGAGGGTGTTATTGATGTAGGGTACACAGGTAGTATCGTTGTGAAGCTCTATAACAATAGCGGTTATGATTACCGAGTAGAAAAGGGCGACAAGATAAGTCAGCTTGTTATTATGCCGATTTTAACACCGGAGCTTGAACTTGTAGAAAGCCTTGAGGAAACAGATCGGGGCGACAATGGTTTTGGTAGTTCGGGAAAGTAGGGGAAAATATGAAGAAGAAAACTGAAGCACAAATTTTTCTTGAGCGAGTAGAAATTATTGATACCACTCTTGAAAACAAGCTGATAGAACAAAGACAGTGGCGAGAACTTGCCGAGAACATCACAGCCAATATGGATGGTGAGCGAGTGCAAACAAGCAAGACAACAACATCAACAATGGCTAATGCCGTTCTGAATTGTGTTGCAATGGAAGACGAGATAGCCGAAATCGTTGATAAGCTGATTGAAGAAAAGAAAAAAGTTACACAGACCATTGAAAAGCTATACAGCCCTACAGAGTATAGGATTCTTCATATGCGTTACATACAGTATATAAGCCTTGCAGATATAGCGGACAGGCTTAACAGAGAATACACTTGGGTAACAACAACACACGGAAGGGCGTTAAAGCATTTACAAAATATACTTGAAGGGAGAGCAGACAATGAAAGAAACTGAATTGAAGCCGTGCCCGTTTTGTGGGGGTAAGGTAAAGGTGAAAGACCACACCGACAATTGGTATGGTTTTAATGGCTATGAGATATCTTGCGGTTGTGGTTGTGGCTTGAAGAGCCGAATACCAACGGAGACGATTTTTGACGGAAACAAAATCAGTACACCAATGACAGAGCGAAGCAAAGCAGAATCATTAAAGGGTTTGATAGACCTTTGGAATAGGAGTATAGGAAATGAGCAAAGAGAAGCAGATTAAGGAAATAGCGAAAGACCTTTGCCGCCTTACTGAACTACACTGCGATTGCGGCAACGGCAGACCGTGTTTTCGGGTACTGAAAAAGGCAGAAGCCCTATATGATGCCGGGTATCGGAAGCAGAGAGAGAATGCAATAGAACTTCCGTGCAAGATAGGTGACAGGATATATAGGCTAAATCGTCTATGTACCGCTGTCACCGAAGCAACAGTTAAAGCGATTTATTATACAGAGGATAAAAAAGATTACCCAAAATCTCACCTTGTTATTCAGTACGATTTGGCAAGAGGTAGAGTAAGAGTTAATTTTAGTGAGTTTGGCAAAACAGTATTCCTCACAAGAGAGGAAGCGGAAGCGAGGATAAAAGGAGAATGAGATATGAGAGATATAAGCAAACAAGAGCTTGATAAGATTATAGACAAACATAAGTTATGGTTACAAAGTAACAGTGAAAAAGGCGAAAGAGCGAATTTGAGTTATGC
>JAZRIX010000008.1:0-7005 GCA_045645485.1 Clostridia bacterium
TCCTTTTTCGTAAGTGCCGAAACATCCTTACCAAGGACAAAACCACCCGAACCCTTAAGTCCGTTTTCACTGGGTCTGTCCTGTCTCGTGCGGATGTTATCAACGACTTCGGTTTTTGCGGCCTCTCGGGCATTATTGAGAATATCATTCATATGTACCGTCTCATATGCAAGCTTCACGGGAATTCCTGCCTGAAGAAGTCTTCTGAAGCCGGTGTTCTGCAGTTCCTTTCTGATATCGAAATCAGGATATTCCGCTTTCAGCTCCACTCCCTGGCGGAACCACTCGTCCATCTGTCTCTGCATATCCGACTGAGCACGTCTTTCTTCTTCAATCCTCTGATTTCTTTCAGATTCTGCCCGAAGCTTTGTCACTTCCCGATACTGGTCAACCGTAAGCCCTTCACGTTCAGCCGCTTCCTCAAGATAACTGTTATCCTCATCAACAGCTGTTCTGAGTGCCTTTAAGTCGCCATCCTTAATACCGTATTTCTGCGCCACAATGCTGAGAATTTCATTCTGAGAACTGATTGTTTCATCCTTCTGCTTATCCTCTTTGAATCTCTTGTTGAAGATATTCTGGATATGCGCCTGATGAAGGTCCTTGTTCTCGGAAATAAAAGCATCATAAGCCGCCTGTCGCTGTTCATCCGTCAATTTGTTGTTCCCGGCGTCGGAACTGTTTTTTGATGCAGAACCATTCTTCAAAGCTCCACCCTTGTCATCCTGAGCGTAGTCGAAGGATCTTTCTGCATTATCACCGCCCGATTCATTTCCCTGAGGGTTTGATGCGGTACTTGCTGCAGGCGTCCCCGCTTCTCCGCCAGCTGCCCCCTCTGCAAACAACTGTAAGTTAATAATTTTAGTCATATAGACCGTCCTTTCCGCCTAAGCTCTCGCTTTTCGTAACACCACAATACCACAAACAAAAATACAATTTCTATGAACAAAAGCAAAAAAATTTTCCCATTTTGCAAAAAAATTTTTCTCTCACAAAAAAGAGAGGAGGCTTTCGCCCCCCTTTCGTTATGCTGAACAACCCTCACGGCTGTCATTCTGAGCTTGTCGAAGAATCTTAGCCGTGAAAAAACTTTTTTATTGTTTAACTCTGGTGTCCGACTTCTGCAACTCCACACACTTCGGATAAGCTGTTGCAATCAACTGCATTCCCAGCACCACAAAGTGAAAAGCCTCATTTGCATCATATGTAATCTTCTGCATTCCCACTTCAACCGCTCCGCTTTCTTTCTTGTAGTAAAACTTTGCATCAAGCTCCATTAACCTTGCAATAAGAGTTTCCGTGAGAGCCGACACCGCACTGCAAACAATATCTTCACCGTGTTTTGCATATCCCGCATGACCGTCCACCGTCAGCCTGACACCGCTTTTACTTTTTTCATAAACACATTTAATCATAGCCTACCTCACAAGCACCCGATGGAGAACGTCAGTGTTCTCCATTTTCTCTGAAAAGCTTTTCTCATAGCCTTCCGTTTTTGCCTTGTCAAATTCCAGTTTCGATTATTCCACCGCCACTTTATACACCAAATAAATTTAAACATCTATCCCATTCCTTTCCGCAAGGCTCCCTCACTGAGGGAGCTGGCTCGCCACAGACGAGGCTGAGGGAGTTCCCGTAACCCTTTCCCCCGTCAACTTTTCAATAATCATCGCCATCTTCTCCATCTGAGCTGATTGCATCTGCATCTGCTGACCCATCTGTTGCATCTGAGTATACATTGTCTGACCGTTTTGCAGCTGTTGTTTCAGTTTCTCTTTACCGTCAAATTCCATACCCTCAACTGCAACCAAAGCCGCATCCGCATTCTGTGGAAAAAGAATTCCCATCTGATACATCTGTATCATCAAATCATTCTGAGCAAGCTTAGAATATGCTGACCGTTTCTGAGGCTTAACCACCACATCAAACACAGGCTTTCTTTCCCCTTCGGCCGCCTTTATGCCCTCATTTCCCATACGCACATATTCAGCCTCACCGTTCATTCCCGTGATTCTGAAGTTTCTTGCCTCATCATAGAACTGTCGTATCAACTCAATAACCAGATACACAATCTGCGTATATGTACGGTAAGATGTTGCAATCATATCACGGCTTGTCTTGTTACCTGTTTCCTGAAGTGCCGCAATAGCCGCGCCTGAAGTAACACCGCTTGCTGTCTGACCCTGAGTAACATCATGGTTCGAACTTGTATCCTTCAGTTCCTCAATCTTAAACTGCAGAAGATTCATAATATGTGCCGGAATACTGTCAACATCAATCTTTCTCAGTCGTTCCTCGTCAATACTGCCCTCACAGTGAACAATGGACTTCCGAAGGTCAAGAAATTCATCCTCATTCACTCCGCCGTCTTTCCGTGACCAGTAACGAGGTTTTGCAGACAAAGCCGCGTTCTCCAAAATGAGTTGTTGAAGCTTGTCTATGTACATCTGAGCATCCTTGGTAATGGAAATCACTCCGAATCCTGCAGGGGAATCTGCCTCAGGATACATCACATCGAAAACAAAAGGATACATTCCGTGTTCATAAAATCCGGTATCTTTATATCGTTCATCATTTTCTGTTGCAAAAAGAACAGTATCGCCCACAAACTTGCAATAATGAAGAACCGACTTCCCAAAGCTTGTAATTTTTTTGTAATACCAATCCACCACAACACACTTCTGACTTTTATCAACGTTTTCATCGTGAATATACTCTTTCACATCAAGCACGTTACCACCAATATTCTTGTCATTCAGCTGCGGATATTGCTGTTTAAGAAGATCCTCATCAGCAAAAGCAACAACAAAGAAATTTCTACTGTCCTGAATATCCCTGATTCCCGGTTCCCAGAATACATTGAGAATATCAATATTGGCAACCTCAATATCCCCAAGTCCGTTTTCAAGCTCGTTGTTCCAAAACACACCGTAACATCCCACACCGTGTTTCAGCTTATACCACCACTCATCAGAGTACACCTGTTCAAAATTATTCCGCTCCATAATAACCGGAACAACCGAAGAAAGCATCTCTGCCGATTTTTCATCATCAAGAGCTCTGGGAAGAATATTGGGTTCAGGGAAGCTGTCCATAGCATCAGCGTGTTTATTGGTAACAGAATTGAAAAGCCATGCCGAAACAGGCTTTGGTCTGCCTTCATCACTGTTCATCTGCTCCCAGTGTCTCAGCTTCCACCAACGTTCCTCTTCCACAATACGGTTTTCAAGGTTCGTCTTGCCCTGCTTATACTTCATCAGTACCTCAACCGCATTTGCCACTTCCTTTTGTCCTATCACAAGTCTCCCAAGAGCTGCGGTAGGGGGACCGCTTGCGGTGGAGGGATTGTTTACCTCCTCTTCATTATTCCCAATCTCTCCCTGAGGGAGCTGTCGGCTCTGCCGACTGAGGGAGTTCTTATTTTTCATTTCCCAAAATACTCTTTCTTCATCTGTCAAATCAATCTACTCCTTTCATCACAGCACCTTATAAAAATCATAACTCCCATAACTTTGATTCAGCTCCAACGGGTCAAACTCTTTAATTTTATCCTTTGCCCTCGGCTTAGGTGTAATGGGATATTCCATCAAAACATATCTGCACTCGTCATAAATATGGTCCTCACCCTTTGTGTCAACATCCTCAACATCCGTCTCACTGTACACCAAAGACGGCACAGTACGAATGAAATGCTTGCAGGTATTAAACACATAAAACATTGGCAAGCCCTCGTCATCAAACCGAAGGCGATTATGCATCTGCATCTTTCCTGCAAGTCTTTCGTGATTGCCCTTATCAAAGAATACCCCCGACCGTTCCATAACCGCTCCAATCGATGTATCACGACCACGGTCATCGGCAAATATAGCAGGGTCTGCGATTCCGTGAATGGTCTTTCCCTTCAGGTTATCATCCTGCTCTTCAATTTCACGAATTTTCCTTGCTATTTCCGCAGGTTCCCACTTAACCCCCGTATCAGGTGTATCTGTGCATCCGTAAAGCTCACGGATTCTGTAAACTCTCTTTTCATAGTCAACTGCATACCAGCCAACCGAGAATGGCTTTGCATAACCCCAGTCAAAGCCACGGTAAATTTTCCACTCAGGCGGCACAAGAAAAGGATTTATAACGTGCGTATTCCGTCTGTCATCATAATGCTTATCGTCATTGACCCACTCACTGAACACCTGACCCGAGAAGGAATTCCAGTCACCGTAAAGAAGTGCATCCCGCTCCGCCTTGGGAAGCTCCGCAAGCCTTCCCAGATATCCGGGGTCATTTTCAATCAGCTTTTTATTATCAAAAACCGATGAAGGAACAAATATTCTGCTCTTTCTGAACTTCTTCACCAAACCGTCAGGCATATTAACCGAATGTTCTTCCCAGATTGTGGACATTGCTTCTGCAGCTGTAATAAATCTCTGCTTCACCCAGGAATGACCAATACCTCCGGGGTTAGCCGTTGCTCTGATATAGCACCTTGTGCCGGGACCGTTAGGACGGTTACGTGAAAACAAATAATTGTATTCCTCCCACGTAAAATGTGTTAATTCATCGAAGGCAACAAAATCATAGGCCTTACCCTGATAATTGTGTTTGTCCTTTGTGTGCTGCATAGACCCAAAATAGATCTTCGCACCTGACGGAAACGTCCAGACGTGCTTTGAATCATTGTATTTCGCCTTTGGAAACACCGCCTTATAATATCCAAGGGACTTTTCAATAAGCTCCGTCAGCTGAGGGAACGTCTTTCTCAGAATAATAGCTTTATAGTGTGGAATATGCACCTGCCGAAGAGCCTCAATTACAAGAGCATCTGACTTTCCGCCTCCTGCCGCTCCACCGTAAAGAGCTTCATCCTCAGGCCGGGACATAAACAATTTCTGCTTCGGTTGCGGACTCCAAATAACCTTTTTAGCCACTATTCATCACCACCCTCATCCAAAGGCTCCCAGAGCATCAGGGAGCTGTCAGCTCCGCTGACTGAGGGATTGTCAGAACTGTCACTTTCGACCGAAGGAGTTATCCCCGGAATCTCCACAACTCCGCCTTCATCTTCAGGAGGCAATTCCTCAACCGCCTTGCCCCAGTCCTCAACCTTTCTGTGCTGAAGCCAGAACTTCTGAGCATTGGTATCTGCAGGAATATGAACTTCATCCATCACCGGCACAAGCTCCTCTCTCTCAGCAAGTCGCTTGCCTTCATCCGAGTATTCGACCTTCCTGACCTTTATGTGTTTTACAACCTTCACCGTATACCCAAGGCATTTTTTGAAGAGAGCATTTTCAACGTGTATATCTGCAACTTCTTTGCTGTTTTTGACCGCTTCCGCAAGCTCAGGAAACTTCTTCAACCACTCCTGAAAAGTCTTGCGGGAAACCCCAATATTCTCTGCAATCTGCTCATTGGACAAGCCATTACGAGCCCACGCCGATATCTTGAGCAGACCTTCTTCACAAATCCACGCATCATATTTTGCCACCCCTGAATCCCCCTTTCCCAAGGCTTCCCCTTTGTCGTCAAAGCTCGCCTCTAACCGCTCCACTTTCACCTTGTTCAAGCATCGCTCTTTTGTCAGCTTTTCCTCTTCCCAAAAAACTTACATTTTTCGGGAGCCCTATTGTTCCTCCGCCGACAGGCGGTGGTGAGGTGTCATTCTAAGCCTGTCGAAGAATCTTTTCTCTTTTCACCATACCAAACCAAAAAAAATTTCTCTATGAAAAAAACAAAAAAATTTTCCCAACAAAAAAAGAGCAGATTCCTCCGCTCCGCAATTATATTCTAATTTCGCGCACACATATGCACGTACACCCACACGCACACATTTCAGTCACCTTTGTAACCCTGCACAAATAGCCTCCCTTGCCTAAAGGGAGGGGGACCGCTTGCGGTGGAGGGATACTCTCAAAATTCACTCACACACCGTACTTCTTATTCAGTTTCACTGCAATCGGACACCGCTTCCACTCCTGATGAGATCCACAAACAGACCGAATATGCTTTTCAGCCTCAGCCCAACCGTTAATTTTTATTTTATTTCTACACTCACACCGTATCTCTTTTGATGAATGTGACCTGTAATAAGGGCATACAGCCTCCGCAGATTCATACATCACACCTCACCTCCCGAATCAAACAAACCTAAAGGCTCGCCCTTGAGAAGAGCTGTCGCCGAAGGTGACTGAGAGGGCATCTTCAAGTATCTTATATATTGCGGCCGTCCCGGCTTGAACTCATTACGGTGCAGAATAACCGCTTTTGCAGGAACTCTAAGCTCCGAATCATTAACAGCAATTCTATCCTTCGGAACAGGTCTCACAAGATTACGACTGGTAACATAGCTCCGGGCATCCTTAATCTTCCGAACCTGCTTGATTATGTATTCAGCAATAGCCGTTCTGTCAGGATTGTTGTCCAATACAGAATAATGCACACTCCCCAAAGTCCACTTTTCTTCAAACACGCATAGCGCCTCAGAATTTATAACCAGATGATGATGCACTCTCACCGGCTCTCCTGTCTTACTGTCCATATCAGACGTTGCTGCAAAATATTTCAGCTCAATCCCACGTTTCTCACACTCACGCTTCACACGTCTTAGACACAGCTTCATCTGATGCTCTGCCTTGAGATAAACTTCGTAACGTTCATACTCATCCGCATACTCATCCCCTCCCTTGCCATAGGCCCCCTTGCCTAAAGGGGGCTGGATGCGAAGCAGACTGGGGGATTCCGAGAGGAGAACCGCTTCAGCGGTGGAGGGATTGTCATTCTGCACTTTGCATCTTGCATTATGCACTTTCAAAAGCCCTTCCTCCGAATAATCCAAACCAAGCAGAATATCCCCCTGTTTGAAGTTCGCATTCAGAACACGTGCAGCACTGCGAACAGCCAACGTCTCATTTTTTTCAAGTCTGTTCACTTCAGCAGACACAACCCTCTTTGACCTCGAAGGCTTCTCACCCGATACCCAGTATTTTGTTTTCTCACCAATCGCCCCCGACT
>JAZRIX010000009.1:0-19487 GCA_045645485.1 Clostridia bacterium
TATCGGCATCTTTTCCTATTTCAAGTGAGCCCTTACGGTCGGCTATGCCGATTGTAGTGGCAGGATTAAGTGATGCACAGTTAACGCACTCCCAAAGGGGAATACTTGAGTTTTTATAAACATTCCATACACCTTGATTAAGGCGCAGAACACTGCCTGCAACAGTTCCGTCTTCCAAGCGGCAAACAATATCTTTATATATAATTTTAGCGCCGCCTAAAGTATATTCGCCATAAGGCAAGCCGCCGGCAGGCAAGCAGTCTGTAATAAAGCAAAGCTTTCTGCCCTTTAATTTCCAAAGTAAATCATAAAAACATTTATCTACGTGGAAGGTGTCAACAATAATCTCTACGCTTATGTCTGAATTAAGGGCCGCAGTAACAACACCGGGCGCGCGATGGGCTAAAGGTGTCATAGCATTAAACAAATGGGTTGCGTGTTTAACCCCTGCATTAACACCTGCCATTGCCGTATCATAGTCTGCCGAGGTGTGTCCCATAGAAACTACCACATCGGTATCGCGACAAATTTCGCGAATGGCGGCAAAGTCATTTTTGTCTGTTTCAGGCGCTAAGGTTATTGTTGTTATAATATCGGCATATTCCTTAACAAAGTCTGCGTCGGGTTTCAAAATATATTTCGCGTCCTGAGCGCCCTTTTTGCTTTCGCTGATAAAAGGACCTTCAGCGTGACAGCCTAAAATCTCGCAACCCTGCCAGGTTTTGCTTTCTTCCTTTAATGCGCGGCAAACCTCAAGAGCCTTCTTTATAACGGTCATATCTACCGTCATAGTAGTGGGCAAATATCCTGTAACACCGTTTTTAACAAGACCTGCCGAAATTGTTCTTATGCTTTCTTCTTCACCGTCACAAACATCCTTGCCAAGGTAACCATGAATATGGATATCAATGAGACCGGGGGCTACATAACCGCCCTTCGCGTCAATTACTTTTGCATCCGCAGGGATTTTATCTGCAGGCACTATTCCTTCTATTACGTCTGAATAAAGAAGCGCACAGCCTTCTGTTATGCGGTCTTTTAAAATTATTTTTCCGTTTATTACTGCTTTCATTGTGATAAACTCCTTTGTTTTGGTATAATTCATATTCTAACAAGATATTGGGAAAAAGTCAACAAGATATTACTTGCGGAATAGCTTGTTGTGTTGTATAATCAAAATAACTATTATTATTGAAGGGAGGCGGTTCTGTGAATTACAGAAAGGACAAATATGGAAACCAGCTCTCTGTTTTGGGTTTTGGTTGTATGAGATTTCCATCTGTGATGGGGAAAATCAATATGGAAGAAACCGAACGGGAAATTCTGTATGCCGTTGAAAACGGTGTGAATTATTTTGATACGGCATATATCTATCCGGGAAGTGAAAGTGCTCTGGGGGAAATTCTTCAAAAAAACGGTATACGCGAAAAGGTTTATATAGCAACAAAGCTTCCTCATTATCTGATAAAAAGCCGTGAGTCCTTGGATAAGTTTTTTGATGAACAGCTGAGAAGGCTAAGGACTGATTATGTAGATTATTATCTGATGCATATGCTTTCGGATGCTGACACGTGGCAACGGCTGAAGGAGCTTGGTATAGAAGAATGGCTTGAGGAGAAAAAGAAATCAGGACAAATACGTCAAATCGGGTTTTCTTATCATGGAAATACAAATGCTTTTTGCAAGCTGGTGGATGCTTATGACTGGGATTTTTGTATGATTCAGTATAATTATATGGATGAAAATTCCCAGGCAGGTCGCAAGGGCCTTTATTATGCAAACAAAAAAGGCTTGCCCGTCTTTATTATGGAGCCTCTCAGGGGAGGCAGGCTGGTGAAAAATCTTCCGCCTGCGGCAAAGAAGATTTTTGAGGAAGCACCAAGTAAAAGAACACCTGTTCAATGGGCGTTGCGGTGGCTGTGGAATCAGCCTGAGGTTACGGTTGTGCTTTCGGGAATGAACTCTCTTGAAATGATTGAGGATAATATAAGGACAGCATCTTCGGCTTTTGCAGGAGAACTGGGAGAAAAGGATGAAGAAATGCTCAAAGCCGTTGTGGATGCCATAAACGAAAAAATGAAGGTGCGTTGCACCGGTTGCGGCTATTGCATGCCCTGCCCCCGTAATGTGGATATACCCGGTGCATTTTCTGCATACAACAGATGCTTTTCGGACGGGAAATTTCACGGGCTCAAGGATTATGCAATGTGTTCCGCACTCAGAAAAAATTCTGCGGCTGTATCAAACTGTATCGGATGCGGAAAGTGCGAAGCTCATTGCCCTCAGGGTATTGAGATAAGAAAAGAACTGAAAGCGGTGGAAAAAAAGCTTGAAGGTCCTGTTTACAGGATATTTTGTAAGCTTGCAAAGAAATTCTCTTTTTAGAAACGGGTTTTTGTTTGTTTTGGGCAAAAAAACTAAAAAAACGGTCATAATATATTTATAAATTTTTGTTAAATTTGGGTAGATTTTTTTAGAAGATTGTGTTACAATATATTCTGAACGTTTTTGGTTCAAGAATCAATCAGGAGAATTTGGTATGGGCGAGCTGAAGCATATTGAAATTTTTACCGACGGTGCGTGTAGCGGAAATCCCGGACCCGGCGGATACGGCGTTGTTCTGAAATATGGCGATGCACGCAAGGAGCTTTCGGGGGGAGAACGTGAGACCACCAACAACAGAATGGAGCTTACGGCTGCCATTGTGGGTCTTGAAGCGTTGAAGGAACGCTGTGCGGTTACCCTTTTCAGCGATTCGAAGTATCTTGTTGATGCTATAAAATGCGGCTGGGCTGTAAAGTGGCGTGAAAACGGCTGGATGCGGAACAAAAAAGACCCTGCTCTTAATCCTGATTTGTGGGAGAAAATCCTGAATCTTCTGGACAAACATGAGGTTGAACTTATCTGGGTAAAAGGTCATGCAGGACATCCTGAAAATGAACGCTGTGACCAGATGGCAGTAGCCGAGTGGCAGAAGTTTAAATAAGCGGAGAATCTACTTTTCATAGATTTTTACTCCAGAAAAAAGAAAGGTAGGAATAAATATGGATAACAAGAGAATTTACGTTGACCATTCGGCAACCACTCCTGTGAAGCCTGAGGTGCTGGAAGCAATGCTTCCTTATTTTGCGGAAAGCTTCGGCAATGCTTCGACGGTGTATGCCGAGGGTCGGGAAACAAAAAAGGCAATTAACCTTGCCCGTGCTCAGGTTGCAAAGGCAATCGGTGCCGAGGAAAAGGAAATCTTTTTCACGGGTTCGGGAACAGAGGCTGACAACTGGGCAATCAGAGGAATTGCAAAAGCAGCATCGGCAAAAGGTAATCATATTATTACCTCAGCGGTTGAGCATCATGCAGTTCTCCACACCTGTCAGGAGCTTGAAAAGGAAGGCTTTGAAGTAACCTACCTTCCCGTTGATGAGTTTGGTATGGTGTCGGCAGAGGATGTGAAAAATGCAATCAAAGATACCACCGTTCTTGTTACAATTATGATGGCAAACAACGAAATCGGTACAATTATGCCCATTGAGGAAATTGGTAAGATAACAAAGGAAAAGGGTGTTCTTTTCCATACGGATGCTGTTCAGGCAATTGGTATGATTGACATTGATGTGAAGAGAATGAACATAGACCTTCTTTCTATGACAGGTCACAAGTTCTACGGACCCAAAGGAAGCGGTGCTTTATATGTGCGTCAGGGCGTGAAGATTGCACCGTTCATTACGGGCGGAGGTCAGGAAAGAAGCAAGCGTGCAGGTACTGAAAATGTTCCTGCCATTGTGGGTCTTGGCAAAGCTATAGAGCTTGCGACTGCTGATATTAAGGGTCATACAGAAAAGCTCATTGAAATGCGTGACAGATATATTGACCGTATTCTGAGCGAAATTCCATATACAAGACTTAACGGACACAAACTAGAGAGACTTGCAGGAAACACCAATATTTCTTTTGAGTTCATTGAAGGTGAATCCCTTCTCCTTATGCTGGATATGCAGGGCATATCTGCATCAAGCGGAAGTGCCTGCACATCGGGTTCTCTTGACCCCTCACACGTTTTGCTTGCAATCGGGCTCAAACACGAAATTGCTCACGGTTCCCTGAGAGTTTCGTTCGGTGATTGCAATACTGTGGAGGATGTGGACAGAATTGTTGAATCATTGAAGACTATTGTTGCAAGACTACGTGAAATGTCTCCTTTATATGAGGCAGTTAAGAATAAGTAATACAGAAAGAAGGATAAACTATGTACAGTGAAAAAGTTATGGACCATTTCTCAAATCCGAGAAATGTAGGTGAAATTGAAGATGCAAACGCAGTTGGTCAGGTTGGCAACCCCAAGTGCGGAGATATTATGAAGATTTATATGAAAATCAACGACGACACAAAGGTTATTGAGGATGTTAAGTTCAAGACCTTTGGCTGCGGTGCGGCGGTTGCAACATCCAGCATGGCAACCGAGATGGTTATGGGAAAAACAATTGACCAGGCACTTGCAATTACAAATGTGGCAGTTGCCGAGGCTTTGGACGGACTTCCTCCCGTAAAGATGCATTGCTCAAATCTGGCGCAGGAAGCAATACATTCTGCAATTGCGGATTATTATGTTCGCAAGGGAATTGACCCCACACATATTGTTGGCTGCAACGGTGACTGCTCCTGCTGTCACGCACATGACCACGAGACAGAGGAAGAATAAAATCTGAAAGGATAAAAGGCTGGCGTATGTCAGCCTTTTTCAAAAATTATATGGAAAAGAAAAAGGTTGTAATAGGAATGTCGGGCGGCGTGGATTCCAGTGTTGCTGCGGCACTTCTTATTGAAGAAGGTTATGAGGTAATCGGGCTTACCATGAGACTGTGGGACGGCGAGGAAGAGAAGGGCGTATGCTGCAACACTTCCGCTGTAGATGATGCCAAAACTGTATGCCAAAAGCTTGGCATTGAGCATTATGTTGCGGACTTCCGCACGGAATTCGAGTATAATGTAATTGATTACTTTGTAAACGAATACCAAAACGGCAGGACTCCAAATCCCTGCATTGTCTGCAACAAATTCCTGAAGTTTGACGCAATGCTGAAAAAAGCGGAGGAGCTTGGAGCGGATTATATTGCAACGGGTCATTATGCCCGTGTGGAATTTGATGAAGACCTAAACCGCTATTTGCTGAAGCGTTCTGATTCTGCTTCAAAGGATCAGACCTATGCTTTGTTTTCACTGAGTCAGGAACAGTTATCAAAGATACTGATGCCTCTTGCAAAGCTTGAAAACAAGGGCGAAACACGTGCTATTGCTGAAAAGATGGGATTGATTACCTCCAAAAAACCTGACAGTATGGAAATATGCTTTATTCCCGACAATGACTATGCGTCGTTCATCGAACGCCGTACGGGAAAAGAAGATGTACCCGGTGATTTTGTTGATACAGAAGGAAATGTATTGGGACAGCACAGAGGGATTATTCACTATACCGTGGGTCAGCGAAAGGGTTTGGGGGTTACATTCGGCAAGCCTATGTTTGTTCTGAAGATTGATGCAGAAAAGAACCAAGTTGTTCTGGGTGAAAAGGGAACGGAGTTCTCGGACTCACTAACTGCTCACAAACTGAACTTTATTACATTTGATGAATTGACCGAGCCGATACGTGTTGCGGCAAAGGTGCGGTACAGTGCCAGAGAAGCGGAAGCAACCGTTGAGCCTCTTGGAGACAGCAGAGCAAGGGTGACCTTTGACAGTCCTCAACGGGCAATTACCCCCGGTCAGGCGGTTGTGTTTTATGAAATCGGCGGAGAAAACGTAATCGGCGGTGGAATCATCGAGTAGGAGAAAGATATGAACTTTATTGATATAAGAAAGAAAATAATTGAAAACGGTTACAAAAACCTGAACAACAAACAGCTTGAAGCGGTTGTAAATACCGAAGGCCCTCTTCTTGTTATTGCAGGAGCGGGCTCGGGCAAGACAACCGTTATTATACATAAAATTGCACATCTTCTGACCTTTGGCAGAGCGTATGAGGACAAATCTGTGCCCGTGGGCTTGTCGGAAGAAGAGCTTGAAATTCTTGAATGGTTTGCAAACGGTGAGATTGAAGAAATCCCCCCGCATTTGTGGGATTATCTTACGGTTGCTCCTGTGAAGCCTTATAATGTGCTTGCCATTACATTTACAAACAAGGCGGCGGCAGAATTGAAGTCACGTCTCAATGCAAAGCTGGGCGGTATGGGCGATGATGTTTGGGCATCAACCTTTCATTCCTCCTGCGTGAAGTTTTTGAGGCGGGATATTGACAGGCTTGGTTATGAAAAGAGCTTTGTGATTTTTGATACTGCTGACCAGCAGACGCTGATCAAGGAGTGCCTGAAGGAACTGAATATTGACTCAAAGGATTTTGCGCCAAAGGCTATCGGCGGTGCAATAAGTCAGGCGAAAAACGAACTTATTACTCCCGAGGATTATACTCATCTGTTCAAAGCTGATTTTTATAAGTCAGTGGTTGCAAGAGTTTATAATCTTTATCAGAAAAAACTGAAAAAGTATAATGCTCTTGATTTTGATGACTTGATTATGTGCACGGTAAAGCTTTTTGAAGAAAACCCTGATGTTCTGGAATTTTATCAGAATAAATTCAAGTATATTCTTATTGACGAGTATCAGGACACTAATCATGCTCAGTACCGTCTGGTAAGTCTTCTTGCGGCAAAGCACCGCAACCTGTGCGTTGTGGGTGACGATGACCAGAGTATTTACAAGTTCAGAGGTGCTGATATTTCAAATATTCTTGGCTTTGAGGAAGAATTTGAAAATGCAAGGGTTATCAAACTGGAAGAAAACTATCGTTCTACACAGAACATTCTCAATGCGGCGAATGAAGTTATCGGTAACAATCAGGGCAGAAAACAGAAAAAGCTGTGGACTCAGAACGGTGAAGGTGACAAGATTACTGTATATAATGCGTCAAATGAGCATGACGAAGCGAAATTTATCGGTGACAAGGTTGAAGAACTGCATCTGGACGGTGAAAGCTACAATGATTTTGTAGTGCTTTACCGTATGAATGCAGAGTCCCGTGTGGTGGAAGATGTGCTTCTTCGTATGGCAATTCCGTACAAGGTTGTGGGCGGTCTTCGCTTCTATGACCGTAAGGAAATCAAAGACCTGACTTCTTATCTGAGACTTGTGCAGAATCCCACTGATAATGTGGCGTTCCGAAGAATTGTCAATGAACCCAAAAGGGGAATAGGCGATACAACGGTGGAAAAAATTCTGGATATTGCCGAAGGCGAAGGTGTTGGTGCGCTGGAAAGCTGCCGTAGAGCTCCGCAATTTGCGGAATTGTCCAGAAGTGCCGCGAAAATTGGTGTTTTTGTTGATATTATGGATTCCCTTGCAAAAGACCGCGAGAGTGCTCAGGGGCTTGAGGAATTTGTAAAGTGTGTGCTTGAAAAGTCAGGAATGATTTCGGCACTTGAAAAAGAAGATACCGTTGAAAGCCGTACAAGAATTGAAAACCTTAAGGAATTCTTATCTATGGTTCAGGAAACGGTGAAGGAAAAGCCTGAAACTACTCTTGAGGATTTGCTTGAAAATATATCCCTTGTAACTGACCTTGACAGCTTTGATGAAGCTCAGGAAACGGTAACTCTTATGACCCTTCACAGTGCAAAGGGGTTGGAATTCAAAAATGTATTCCTTATTGGTATGGAGGAAGGTATATTCCCAGGGGTACGGTCATTGGGCATGGAAGACGAAATGGAGGAGGAACGCAGACTTTGTTATGTGGGAATTACACGTGCAAAGGTGCGGCTTTACATGACCTATACCGATACAAGAACTCTATTCGGTACTACAAAGTATAATATGATGTCAAGATTCCTGAAAGAAATCCCCAAAACCCTTATTAACGAAGAATCAGCAAAAAAAGCCAAGTTCGAGGATTTTGGGTTTACTTATACAAAAAAGCCTTCCATGGATACATCTTTGTTTTCAGCAGCTTCTTCAAAACCTGCACAGACTCCTGCCACAGCGGCAGGTGCAAAGCCAGCAATTGACTTTAAGGCGGGCGACAGGGTTCTCCACCGCAAGTTTGGTGAGGGCACGGTTCTTGAAGCAAAGGCTCTGGGTGCAGATATGTTTTTGAGAGTGAAGTTTGATTCTGTGGGTGAAAAGAATCTGATGGCAGCTTATGTTCAGCTGGAAAAAATTTAGGTGGTGACCTTTATGTACAACGATTTTGCAGAGGTCTATGACAGACTTCAGGATGCGGATTATGAGCAGTTTGTGGATTTCTACGAGAAGATTTTCAAGAAACTGGAATTGAAACCGGAGCTTGTTCTTGACCTTGCTTGCGGAACAGGGAATATTACACTTCCTATGGCAAAGCGGGGCTATGATATGATTGGTCTTGATATGTCGGTGGAAATGTTGAATATTGCAAGAAACAAGGCGTATGACGAAGAACAGAATATCCTGTTTCTTTGTCAGGATATGTGCGAAATGGAGCTTTTCGGTACAGTTGATGCCATTGTTTGTGCTCTGGACGGAGTTAATTACATAACCGATTATGAGGATTTGAAGCATCTGTTCAGGCTTGTTCAGAATTATCTCAATCCGGGCGGTGTGTTCGTCTTTGACATAAACAGTGTTCACAAGCTGAAAAATGTTTTGGGTAATAACACCTTTGTCAATGAGGAGAAGGGAATATATTATGTATGGCAAAGTGAGTTTTCGGAAGAAACCGGAGTGTGTGATTTTGTGTTGACCTTCTTTGAGGAACAGGAAGACGGAAGCTACGAAAGATTCGATGAATTTCAGCAGGAAAGAGCATATTCCATAAAGGAAATTGTCTGTGCGGCAGAGTCCGCAGGACTTGTTGTGACAGGGGTTTACAAACCTTTTGAATTTGCGACAGCAAGCGACAATGACGAAAGAGTTTTTTTTGCTGTTTCCAAAAAAATGTGTTGACAGAAATTGGAAACGGTGATATACTGAATAAGTGGACAACATAGAGTTGAGTTAAGCCAAGGGAAGGCGAACACCATAAGGTTTTAAAATACAGTTTGCGCGTAATACTGTGGGAAAATCCGCAAATATACGCCAGTATTATTCGCGACTTTTCCCTTGTATTCCATCTCTATTTGTTGTTTTAAAACTCTTCGACCTTAAACGTAAAGAAATTTAGTGCAATTTTGATGCGGAGGACGAAGTAAGGCTGGCGCCTTTCGAGGACGACGAACTGAAATGGCGCAAATTTAATATGTTTAAGGCTTATGGGGGTCGCCTCCCCTTGGCTTGAGAATTGGAGGAACAGTTTTATGCAAAAAGGCAAAGTAAAATGGTTTAATGCTGAGAAGGGTTTTGGTTTCATTGAAACAGAAGAAGGAACAGACGTATTTGTTCATTTTTCAGCAATTGCCATGGACGGCTACAAGACCTTGGAAGAAGGCGCAGAAGTAGAATTTGAAGTTGTCGAAGGAGCTAAGGGACCGCAGGCGGCAAACGTTACACGCGTGTAATCCCATTAACAATATACGATGAACAAAAATAAGTCGGCTCTTGAGAGCCGACTTTCTGCTTTGAAGAAAGGTATGAAAAGTTATGAAAGATAAACTTACCATAGCTGTTACTAAAAACGGCTATATAAGAATATATGCGGTAAACTCAAAAGAAACTGTTGAACAGGCAAGAAAATTCCACAGTACAATGCCCACCGGAACAGCGGCTCTGGGCAGACTGCTGACGGGTGCTATGCTTATGGGTGCTATGCTCAAGGATGATAACACTTCTCTGACACTTCAGATGAGAGGTGACGGACCTCTTGGCAGAGTGATTGCTGTGGCAAATTCTGAGGGTGACGTGAAAGGCTATATTGAGAATCCTACAGCAGAGCTTCCGCTCAACCGTTTTGGAAAACTGGATGTTGGCGGAGGTATCGGAACAGACGGTTATCTCAGCGTTGTCAAGGATATGAAAATGAAGGAACCTTATGTAGGACAGGTTCCCATTCAGACCGGCGAAATAGGTGATGATATTGCATTTTATTTTGCACAGTCGGAACAAGTGCCGAGTCTTGTGGCCCTTGGTGTCCTCGTAGATAGAGATTATTCGGTAAAGCAGGCTGGCGGGTTTATTGTTCAGATTATGCCTGACTGTGATGAATTCAACCTGAAGAAGTTTGAAAAAGCGGCTGAATCCCTTTCGGGGGTTACGGCACTTCTGGAAGAAGGACTTTCAAACAAAGAGCTTATCCGAAAGGTTATGAAGGATTTTGAAGTGGATTTTCTGGAGGAAAAAGAGGTTGCGTATCATTGTGACTGCAGTGACGAGAGAATGCAGCGCGCCATCGTGAGCCTCGGCAAAAAGGAGATTCAGGATATAATTGACGAACAGGGTGAAGCAGAAATAGTTTGCCAGTTCTGCAACAAGGCGTACAATTATGACAAGTCGGCACTGGAAGAAATGTTTGCAAGAGCAAAACGATAAAAACTGATTTGGGTTTTTGTTAAGAGATCCTTCGGCTTCGCTCAGGATGACGTTCATAGTACGAAATATCTTAGCAGTGGAATAACACAATATTTAACAAAAATTACAAAAATAAAGGACTTATTCTTTGAAGTCTGTTCCTGTTTGGAAAGGCTGGGAGGAATAAGTCCTTTTAAAATGCAAAGCTACACCAATTTTTGGATTTTCTTTGAAATTTTCTGTTTTTTTCTGTGAAATGTGTTGACATTTTTTTGTTTTTGTAGTAGAATGTAGTTAATATAAAAGCTGAAAAAGTATGATTTTTTGAAAGGAGCGGACGGTTATGGCAAATTACTATTCAAAAGAAATTGCAAAAAGCCCGCGTATTGACCGTTTGAAGGAAGCTTTGTTTGAAAAAGCTCCTGAAATCGAGGTTGAGCGTGCGGTTTTGCTTACCGAATCCTATAAAAATACAGAAGGCATGCCCACAATAACAAGAAGGGCAAAAGCTTTCAGACATATTCTGGAGAATCTTCCTATTATTATACACGAAGATGAACTGGTTGTCGGCAGTGCCACAAAGTCACAGAGAAGCTGTCAGATTTTCCCTGAATTTTCATTCCAGTGGATTGAGGATGAATTTGACACAATCCAGACAAGAGCGGCTGACCCCTTTGTGCTGACAGAAGATTCAAAGAAGGCTCTTAAGGATGTGTTCGCATACTGGAAGGGCAAGACCACCAGTGAGCTTGCAACATCTTATATGCGTCCAGAGACCATTGATGCAATTAACGGAAATGTTTTCACTCCCGGTAACTATTTCTTCAATGGTATTGGTCACGTTACTGCAGACTATGATTTGGTTCTCCGTATCGGTTATGACGGTATTATCAAAAAGGCAAAGGCGGCTCTCAGTGCAATTGACGCGAAACAGGGTGACGCTGTTAAGAGAAGAATATTCTTAGAAGCAGTTATTGAAAGCTGTGAAGCGGCAATTACCTTTGCACAGAGATATTCAAAGCTTGCTTATGAAATGGCTGAAAAGTGCAGTGATCCCGTAAGACGTGAAGAATTGAAGACAATCGGCAAAAACTGCAGCCGTGTTCCTCAGTTTGGGGCAGAGAGCTTCCACGAGGCTTGCCAGAGCTTCTGGTTTGTTCAGATGCTTATTCAGACAGAATCAAACGGTCACTCAATTTCTCCCGGTCGTTTTGATATCTATATGTATCCTTATTATAAGAAGGATCTCAAAAACGGAAAGATTACACGTGAACAGGCTCAGGAATTGGTTGACTGTGTATGGATTAAGCTCAACAGCTTTACCAAGGTTCGTGACGATGCATCAGCTCAGGGCTTTGCAGGCTACAGCCTTTTCCAGAATCTTATTGCCGGCGGTCAGGACAAGAACGGAGTTGACACAACAAATGACTTGTCCTTTATGAGTATCAATGCATCACTTCATATTATGCTTCCTCAACCGTCGCTTTCGGTTCGTGTATGGAATAAGACTCCTCACGAATTCCTGATTCGTGCGGGTGAACTTACAAGAACGGGTATCGGTCTTCCTGCTTATTATAATGATGAAGTTATCATCCCTGCTCTTGTAAGCCGTGGTCTCACTCTTGAAGATGCAAGACAGTACAACATTATCGGTTGTGTTGAACCTCAGAAGATGGGTAAAACAGACGGTTGGCACGATGCAGCATTCTTCAATATGCTCCGTCCTATGGAGCTTGTATTCTCCAACGGTATGGACAATGGCAAGCAGATTGGTATCAAGACGGGCGATGTTAATGATATGACAACCTTCTGTGAACTGTATGATGCATACAAGGCACAGACAGAATATATGATTGAGCTTATGGTTGATGCGGACAACGCAATTGACTATGCCCATATGGAACGTGCGCCGTTGCCATTCCTTTCAAGTATGATTGAAGACTGTATCGGCAGAGGCAAGAGCGTTCAGGAGGGTGGTGCAGTTTATAACTTCACAGGTCCTCAGGGCTTTGGTGTCGCAAATATGGCTGACGGTCTTTATGCAATCCGCAAGCTTGTATTTGAAGAAAGAAAGTTCACACTTGGCGAACTTAAAGAAGCGCTGGAACACAACTTTGGTGTTGATGAAGGTTCAAATGATGCCCAAATGGTTACTCTTGAGGTTGTCAAGGGTCTTGCGTCAAAGGGCGTGGAGGTTACCGAGGAACAGATTGCCGATATATACAAGAATGTGGTTGCAGGCGGAGTTTCCAAGGGCGGCTCAAATAAGTATAAGAAGATTCTTGAACTTATTAATGAAGTTCCCAAGTTCGGTAACGATGATTGTGAGATTGATGCATTTGCACGTGATGTTGCTTATACATATACAAAACCCATTGAGAAGTACAAGAATCCCAGAGGCGGTATTTATCACGCAGGTCTCTATCCTGTATCCGCAAACGTACCTCTCGGCGCACAGACAGGTGCAACACCTGACGGCCGCTTAGCATACACTCCCATTGCAGACGGTGTTTCTCCTGCGGCAGGCAGGGATGTATGCGGTCCTACAGCTTCAGCTAACTCTGTTGCAAAGCTTGATCACTACATTGCTCCAAACGGAACACTCTTCAATATGAAGTTCCATCCGTCGGCACTTGAAGGTACATCTGGACTTGAAAGCTTTGTGGCACTTATCCGCGGTTACTTTGACCAGAAGGGAAGCCACGTTCAGTTCAATGTTGTAAGCCGTGAGACTCTTATCGAGGCACAGAAGAATCCTGAAAAGTATAAAGGTCTGGTTGTTCGTGTTGCAGGTTACAGTGCATTGTTTACAACCCTTTCAAAGTCACTTCAGGATGATATTATAAACCGAACCGAACAAAAAGGCTTCTAATACCGGAAAAATTTCCACATCTTGCACGCTTGACCTCATTTGTGTGCACATAGCACACGGCAATCCGTCAATCGCACAATCTGAGAAAATTTCTCACGGTCTTAGTTAATAAATGGTAATAGTTTTCTTTCGACAGAATGTCGGAGAAAGGAAATATAAATGAACAATGATTATTTAAACACAACGGGAAGAATATTTGATATTCAGCGTTTCTCGGTTCATGACGGACCTGGAGTGCGGACTATAATCTTCCTTAAGGGTTGCTTTCTCAGATGCAAATGGTGTTGCAATCCCGAATCCCAGAAACGTGAAATTGAAACAATGATTGTTGACGGGAAGGAAAAGGTTATGGGTCGCGATGTTACTGTTGCGGAGGTTATGGAGCAAATCGAGAAGGACAGGATATATTACCGCAGAAGTGGAGGAGGGGTAACTCTCTCGGGCGGCGAATCTCTGGCTCAGCCTGATTTTGCGGCGGCACTTCTCAGGGCGTGCAAGGATAAAGGTCTGAGCACCGCTCTTGAATCCACAGCCTGTGCAAAGTACGAAAACATTCAAAAGATTCTTCCTTATCTTGATTTATATCTTATGGATATAAAACATACAAATAGCGAAAAGCATAAGCAGTTCACCTCTCAGCCCAATGAGCTTATACTGGAAAATGCAAAAAAGCTTGCGGTTGATGCGAAAGAACTTATAATCCGCGTACCGGTGATTCCCACCTTCAATGATACTGAAGAAGAAATTGGTGACATTGCAAGATTTGCAAAGAGCCTCGGCACGGTTAAGGAGCTTCACCTTCTGCCATATCACCGACTTGGTGAAGACAAATACAAGGGTCTCGGCAGAGAATACGAGCTACACGGAATTGAGCTGCTCAGCGAAGAAAAAGTTCAACGGCTGAAAGCAGTAGTTGAAGATACAGGACTGAAATGTCAGATAGGAGGTTAATGGATGGCTGACATTATGGATTTTTCGGACAGAATGAGAATTATTCAGGAGCTTGTACCCGGTAAGCAGATTACACTTGCTCACATCATTGCAAACCCTGACAGAATTCTCTACAAAAAGCTGGGTCTTGACCCTGCTATTGACTATTCAAAGGCGGCTATCGGCATTGTTACAATGTCACCTGCCGAAACTGCTATCATTGCGGCGGATATCGCTATGAAGGCGTCAGGTGCCGAAATCGGCTTTGTTGACCGTTTCAGCGGTACGTTGATTGTAACCGGAACAGTTTCAGAGGTGGATGCTTCTCTTAAAGCACTATGTGACTATGCTCAGGAAACTTTAGGATTTACCGTTTGTCCCATCACAAGAACATAATATGAAGAAAATGATACTTGTGGGCAGGAGCGAGTGCGGAAAAACAACACTTACTCAGGCACTTAAAGGCGAAAAAATAGGTTATCACAAGACCCAGTACATAAACTATCACGATATTCTGATTGATACCCCCGGCGAATATGCCGAAAATAAAATTCTCGGCAGAGCCTTGGCACTTTATTCCTATGAGGCGGATGTTGTGGGATTGCTTATCAGTGCCAGGGAACCTTACTGTTTGTATCCTCCTTGCTGTACGGCACAGGTAAACCGTGAGGTTATCGGAATTGTAACCCAGATTGACCAACCTGACGCAAACGTGGAAAGAGCAATAGGATGGCTTGAACTTGCGGGGTGTAAATTGATTTTTCCCGTGTCTTCAACAACGGGTGAAGGTATTCAGGATTTGATAGATTATTTGGCAATTGACAGAAAACCACAAAAATTTAGATAAAAAACAACAAAAACAAAGAAAAAATCACAAAAAACTATTGACACTAAGGAAGAATAGTGGTATTATTTAAATAGGGCAGATTGTCCAAAAATTCACAAGCAAATTAATTAAACTTACATAAAAGGAGAGTCGTTATTATGATGATGTCAGAATACGAAATCAAAAAACAGATTTGCGACATTGGAAAAAGAATTTACGACAGAAGAATGGTTGCAGCAAATGACGGTAATATTTCCGTTAAGATTTCTGATAACGAATTCCTCTGCACACCTACAGGTGTTAGTAAGGGTTTTATGACACCCGAATATATCTGTAAGGTTGATGCTGAAGGTAACGTTATTCAGGCAAACAAAGGCTTCAAGCCTTCTTCTGAAATCAAGATGCATATGAGAGTTTATCAGAAGCGTCCTGATGTTAAAGCGGTTGTTCATGCTCACCCCATTTATGCAACAAGCTATGCTATTGCAGGTAAAGCTTTGACACAGCCTATTATGCCCGAAGCAGTTATTGCTCTCGGTTGTGTTCCCCTTGCAAAGTACGGAACACCTTCAACAATGGAAATTCCCGATGCAGTGGAAGAATACCTTCCCTACTTCGATGCAGTTCTTCTTGAGAACCACGGTGCTCTTGCGTATTCAGATTCACTTCTTGCGGCTTATCACAAGATGGAATCACTTGAATTCTATGCGGAACTTCTGTATCTCTCAACACAGATAGGTACACCTCAGGAATTCTCAAAGGAACAGATTGAAAGACTTTATGAAATCAGAAGACAGATGGGTCTGCCCGGAAAGCATCCTGCAAACCTTTGTCCCAATGCAAAAGCAGGTAAGGCAAGCTGTCACGGTTCATGCGGCGGCAACTGCACTTGTGGGGGTCATGATGCAGCAGGCGAAGACGCTGAGCTTATTGCAATGATTACAAAGAAGGTTATGGATCAGCTCAACAAATAAAGCGGGAGGTGTCATTTATGAATGACGAAAAGCTTACTCGTATTGTAGAAGCTGTAACAAAGCAGCTTTCCGATTCAAAGGGCGAAGAAAAAACCTTTGGCCTTAAGCAGGCACGAAAGCTTATTGCTATGGTGGAAGCCAAGGCAAAGACAATGGGTCTCAACATTGTTGCGGCAGTTTCAAATGAAGCTGGTCGTCCCATTGCAATAGAATGTATGGATAATTCATACATTGCAAGCTTTGATGTTGCTCTAAACAAGGCATATACGGTGGTTGCGCTCAAAATGTCCACAAAGAAGCTGAGTACTCTTGCAAAGCCTGATGGCTCGCTCTACGGTATTCAGTTCACAAACGGCGGACAGATTGTGATTTTCGGCGGCGGCGATCCGTTGATTTATCACGGGAAAATTGTTGGCGGTCTTGGTGTCAGCGGCGGTACGGAAGAACAGGATACTGCACTTTCGGCTTACGGTGCATCAATTCTGGACGAAATTATGAATGAAAACTAAGTAATTAAATCTTTAGAAAGGAGATTACATAAAATGAACAATATGGAAATTGAACAAATTGTTAAACAGGTTCTTGCAGGTATGCAGGGAACAGATGCTCCCAAGGCTTCAAAGGCTGCGGGCGAAGTTCCTTCAAAGTGCCGTGCAGCTGTTCTCACCGACATCGAGAAGATTGAACTCAAAGAGTTCCCTATTCCCGAGATTGGCGATGATGATATGCTGGTTAAGGTTGAAGGTTGTGGTATCTGCGGAACAGATGCTCATGAATTTAAACGCGATCCCTTTGGTCTTATCCCTGTTGTTCTCGGTCACGAGGGTACAGGCGAAATCGTAAAGATGGGTAAGAATGTAAAGAAGGACAGCGCAGGCAAACCCCTTAAGATTGGTGACAAGGTTGTTACTTGTGTTATTCTCAAGGACGATCCCGAAATCACTATGTTTGACCTGAACAAGCAGAACGTTGGAGGTGCAGACGTTTATGGTCTGGTTCCTGATGATGATATTCATCTCAACGGCTGGTTTGCTGATTATATGGTTATCAGAGGAGGTTCAACTGTATTTAATGTGTCAGACCTTGACCTTGATTCAAGAATACTCATCGAACCTTGCGCAGTTCTTATTCATGCTGTAGAACGTGCAAAGACAACAGGCATCCTGAGATTCAACAGCCGTGTGGTTGTTCAGGGTTGCGGACCTATCGGTCTTATCTGTATTGCAGTTCTCAGAACAATGGGTGTCGAACACATCACTGCAGTTGACGGCGAACAGAAAAGACTTGACTTTGCAAAGAGAATGGGTGCAGACCAGACTGTTAACTTCAAAGACCACAAGGGCATTGAAGAACTTGCAGGTGCAGTTAAGGACAGCTTTGGCGGTCACCTTGCAGACTTTGCATTCCAGTGCACAGGTTCACCTGTTGCACACAGCAATATCTACAAGTTTATCAGAAGCGGCGGCGGTCTTTGCGAGCTTGGCTTCTTCATCAACGGTGGAGACGCTGCAATCAACCCCCACTTCGACCTTTGCTCAAAGGAAATTACACTTGTTGGTTCATGGGTTTACACACTCCGTGACTACGCAACAACTTTCGACTTCCTTAAGAGAGCAATCGCAATCGGTCTTCCTATCAAGGAACTCATCACACACAAGTTCCCCATGGAACAGATTAATGAGGCTTTTGTTACCAACGTAAAGATGGAAGGTCTCAAGATTGCAGTTATTAATGAATAATAATTAACAACATATATAAAATTTTAGGAGGAAATTTAAAATGGCACAGGAAGCATTAGGTATGATCGAAACAAGAGGTCTCGTTGCAGCAATTGAAGCAGCAGACGCAATGGTAAAGGCAGCAGAAGTTACTCTCATCGGCACAGAAAAGATCGGTTCAGGTCTTGTTAGTGTTATGGTTCGCGGTGATGTTGGTGCAGTTAAGGCAGCAGTTGAAGCAGGCGGCACAATGGCAGCTCGTCTTGGTGAACTGGTAGCTACACACGTAATTCCCAGACCTCACAACGATGTTGAGAAGATTCTTCCCAAGTTCTAAGAAAAGAGTGGTAATTTATGGCTGAAAATAAAACTACCGCAAAAACAAAAACTGCCGTAATCGGCAACACAGAAAATTTGAAAAAGAATGCTGCTCCGGCAAAAGCTGAGGCAGTTGTAGAGAAAAAAAAGGAGGTAAAAACAATGGCACAGGAAGCATTGGGTATGGTAGAAACAAGAGGTCTCGTTGCAGCAATCGAAGCAGCAGACGCTATGCTTAAGGCTGCTAACGTAACACTCGTTGGCACAGAAAAGATCGGTTCAGGTCTTGTTAGTGTTATGGTTCGTGGTGATGTTGGTGCTGTTAAGGCTGCTGTTGAAGCAGGCGGACAGAACGCTCAGAAGCTTGGCGAAATCATCGCTACACACGTTATTCCCAGACCTCACAATGATGTTGAGAAGATTTTGCCCGCTCTCAAATAAGTTAAATCGGGTATATAGCAGAATTTGGGGCAGGTTTGCCCTGCCCCTTATTTGCTAATCTTTGAAAGGAAGAACAAATATGATTATCGGAAAAGTAATCGGCAGCGTTGTTTCAACACGCAAAAATGAAAATCTGGTTGGCAACAAGTTTATGATTGTTGAACCGGTTGAAAAAATGGCTGCAAAGAATTCACAGCTTGTTGCAATCGATAATATTGGCGCAGGTATTGGCGAATATGTTTTGGTTGCATTAGGTAGTGCGGCACGTATCGGATGTGGTATGCCCGATTCCCCTATTGATGCTGCTATCGTTGGTATTATTGATGATATCGGAAGGCTGGGATAACAGGTTATGGATATTGCGTCTTTAAGCAAAATTTTGAGAGATAATGGTATTGTGGGAGCCGGCGGCGCGGGCTTTCCTACCTATGGAAAACTTTCCGACAAGGCTGATACCATTATCCTCAATTGCGCGGAGTGTGAGCCTTTGTTAAAGCTTCACAGACAGCTTTTAAAGGCACATGTGCGCGAAGTATTGAAAGCTTTTGCTTTGATCGCTGAGATCGTTGGAGCAGAAGAAGCCATTATTGGCATTAAAGAAGAATATGAAAGCACCATAGAAGCTCTGGAGGAGTATATCGGAGAGTATCCTATGATGCGTATACATAAATTGCCGGGAGCATATCCCATGGGCGATGAGGTTGTCCTGATCTACGAGGCCACCGGCAGGGTGGTTCGTCCGGGCGGCCTGCCCATCGAGTGCGGCGTGGCTGTTTTTAACGTGGAGACCGTGCACAATGTTTACCGTGCAGTTTGGGAAAACAAGCCTGTCACAGAAAAATATGTGACCGTAGTAGGCGAGGTAGAACAGCCCATTACCGTGCGGGTGCCCATTGGTACCAGAATCCGTGATGTGGTAGCTATGGCCGGCAACATCACTACAAAGAAGC
>JAZRIX010000010.1:0-17412 GCA_045645485.1 Clostridia bacterium
ATGGGATTGTTGATTACAATTTATAATTTTTTTGTTCCAACCTCTGCTCCTGCTGTAGAAATGCAAACTGTCGTTATTGCGACGGAGGTTTCAAATCCCACAGCCGAAGAAATGGAATCTGCCGAAAAGCTCATAAGAACCAGACTTGATTCACTGGGTTATACCCAGGCTTCTGTTTCTTTTCAGTCAGATACACAGCTTGAAATAGCCTTTCCAAAAAGTGCAGACAGAGAACAGATTGTAAACCTTTTGACCGCCAAAGGTGAGCTTCTTTTTTTAGATTCGGCTTCATCCGTTATTCTTGACGGCTCACACATTGTGTCCGCAAAACCTCAATTCAGGGCCCTCAGTGAAACAGGTTCCAATGTACATTATGTAGAACTGACACTCAGTGAAGAAGGTCAAAAGCTTTTTGCCGATGCGACAGAAAGAATCTCAAAACAAACCGACGGAAATAATTATATTTCAATTACTCTTGACGGCACAGTTATATCTGCACCTTTCGTTATGGAGAGAATTGACTCTGAGGCTGTTATTATTTCAGGAGACTTTGACGCAGACGCAACAAAGACTCTTGCCGCACTCATAGCTTCAGGCAAGCTTCCTTTTGCCTTCACTGTAGTTGTATAAATTTGTACTACTTTTCTCCTTTTTTTCATATATCTTTCTCAAAGGTATATAAAATAAGGAGGAATTTTTTATGACACCAAAACCAAGAAGCCGTGCAACCGCCGAAGTACCCGAAACAGGCTTTGTTCCGGGGGTTTTCTTTATGCTGAAAACTGTTCTTATTTCTTATTTATTTTCAGTAATTCTTTTACTGCTTTTATCCGTTCTTGCAACTCTTCAGACCTTTTCCAATACCGTAATCTATGTCTCCGTAAACACCATTACCGCCATAAGTGTACTTCTTTGCGGACTGCTGTCAGGCCGTCACTTTGCCGGCAAAGGATTGGTTTTCGGTGCTCTTTGCGGAACTCTTTATTCCGTTACTCTTTGCATCGCAGGCATCCTTTTTTCTGATGTACCGTCATTCGGAACACCTATGCTCACAGCACTGGGTATCGGCATAATTTGCGGAGCTGTAGGCGGTATTGTTGGGATAAACACAAAACAAAACCGTCGCAGATAATTTCTATCAGAAATTGTAAAAAAATCTTTGAAACTCTTGACTAATATACAAAAAAAGAGTATAATAAATTGGTATGCAAATTTGAAAAATAATTAACATTTCAATAAAATACGCTTGATAAATCAAGCAAGACACAAGGAGGACAAAACAGTGTCAAGAAGTATTATAAAACTCACTGCAATCATTGCATTGATCGCAGGACTTCTGTTTATTGCACTGTACGGACTTGATTTTACTGAAACCGCAAGATTTCCCGGTATCCTTGACCCCGACGGCGTTGTTCAGGGTCTGGACCTCAAGGGCGGCTCGGTAATCGTTTTTGAAGCACAGGAAAACAATCCTACAGACGAACAGATGGAAACAGTAACAAACATGATGAGAACCCGTCTCGACGGTCTCGGTTACACAGAAGCAACCGTTACAAGACAGGGGCTCAACAAAGTCAGAATTGAAATCCCTTCACTCTCTGACCCCACAGCAGCAGCTGAAGCACTCGGTGCAACAGCACAGCTCCAGTTCATCGCTCCTATCGGCGGCACAGCTCCTGCGGCAGAAGCACCTGAGGCTACTGCTGCTGATCTTGCATCACAGATCGGCGGTTCGGTTATCCTTACAGGTAACGATGTAAAGGATGCAAAGGCTCAGTACGGTCCCCTCAATGAAATGAGCAGCAGCGTTCACTATGTTGAGCTTTCATTCACACCCGAAGGCAGAAAGAAGTTTGCTGATGCAACAGGTCAGGTAATCACTCTTGGCGAAGGTAACAACTTCATTGCTATCGCAATGGACAACAACCTCATTTCAATGCCTAGAGTTTCAGAAAAGATTGACAGCGAAACATGTACAATCTCAGGTGATTTCACAGCTGAAACAGCAAGAGAGCTTGCAGCACAGATTCGTTCAGGTCAGCTTCCCTTTTCTCTTTCAAGAATCGAGCTCCGTTCAATCAGTGCAACACTTGGTGATACAGCACTCCAGACATCACTTATGGCAGGTCTTATCGGTATTATCCTCGTAATGCTCTTTATGATTCTGTTCTACAGATTGCCCGGTTTCCTTGCAAGCATTGCTCTTGCAGGATATATGGCAATTATTGGTATCATCCTTGCAACAATGCACATAAACCTTACTCTTCCCGGTATTGCAGGTATTATCCTGTCAATAGGTATGGCGGTTGACGCAAACGTAATTATTTTTGAGAGAATCAAAGAAGAACTCAGAGTCGGCAAAACAGTCCGCAGTGCTGTTGATGCAGGCTTTAACAGAGCACTTTCTGCAGTTATTGACTCAAATATCACAACAATCATTGCGGCTGTTATCCTTATGCTTATGGGTACAGGTACAATCAAGGGCTTTGGTACAACACTCCTTATCGGTGTAGTTGTAAGTATGCTTTCTGCAATCTTTGTTACAAAGTTCCTGCTCAAGCAGATGATTGGTATGAACGTAAAGAACCCCTGGTTCTACGGAATCAACAAGAAAAAGGAGGATGCAGCTAATGCTTAATATTATCGGAAACAAAAAAATATTCTTCATCATTTCCGGACTTTTGATGATTGCAAGTATTGTATCTCTCGTTTTTCAGGGTTTCAATCTTGACACAGACTTTGCCGGCGGTCTCGCTGTTACTTACGGCATCAACGAAGACTTTCAGGTTACTGATGTTGAAGCAATCGTTTCAGAAGCTCTTGGCGTAAACCAGAAGGCATCTTCTGTTCAGAAGTCAGAAAACAACGAAGTTATTATCAAATTCGGTTTTGACAATTCACTCAAAACTGATGACGAAAGAACAAAGTTCAGTGACGAAAAAATCGCCGCTATCACAAAGCTCCTCACAGAAAAGTATGCAAAGGCTGAGCTCAAGGGTCAGGATATCGTTTCTCCCTCAACAGGTCAGGAGCTTGCAAGAAGTGCTGTTTTGATGTCAATTCTCGCAGCTCTTGCAATCCTTGTATACATCACATTCAGATTTGAATTTACTTCAGGTGTATGTGCAGTAGTAGCTCTTGTTCATGATATTCTTATCCTTTGCGGTATTTACTCTGTTTGCAGAATTGCAATTGATACAACCTTTATCGCAGCAATTCTGACAGTTCTCGGTTATTCTATCAACGCAACAATCGTTATCTTCGACAGAATCCGTGAAAACACACGTCACGCAAAGAAAAAGACATACGGTGAAATTGCAAACGAAAGTGTAAACCAGACAATCGGTCGTTCAATCAACACCACAGTTACCACTCTTCTTACAATCGGTATGGTATTCATTCTCGGTGTTTCCTCTATTAAGGATTTTGCTCTTCCCATTATCATCGGTATTGCAATCGGAACATATTCTTCAATCTGTATTGCAGGTTCTGTATGGGCAACATGGAAGGATACTGCTGTAAAAGCAAAGGAAACAAAGAAAAAGGTATAATGACCCATTCTTTTGAACTCAAAAACACACGGCAACCGCAATGGTTACCGTGTGTTTTTTTACATATTTTATCTCATCATATAGTTATATACCATAGAAGCCGCTTCTGCTCTTGTTATTCCATCCTTAGGTCTAAGATAACCCCCATCACCGCAGATTATATTCATTCCCGTCAGTATGGCAGGATAACCTGTTTTTTCTTTTGCTATCATATTACCGTCAGCGTATTCAACCTTGAAAATACTGTAAAGCTTTGCTACTCTTTCAAGACCGTCCAGCCTTACCATATAAACAAAAGCATCTTCGCGGTTCACTTTACCGTCAGGAGCCTTTTCATCTTCTGCAAGAATCTTTTCATTTATAAATTCATTATATAAATCATCTTCACTGTAGTCAAGATAAGATTTATAGCGTATTCCTGCAGCAAACAGTCTCAGCAAGTCATACTGACTTATATATTCATCAGGATTAAATTCTTCACCTTCAAAGCCAATCTGAACTTCTGCCAGCTTGTTTATTTTTTCCTCTGCCCAATGACCGCTCAGGTCAGAATATTTATACACACCGTTTGTTTCATAGCCATAATATGAATTATATTTCTCACCGGTGAAAGCATCTATCTCTGTGCCGTACTCACTCACTGTATAACACGCTTTATAGCTTCCTCCCGTATGCACATAAAGCTTCTTAAGCGGCGAATAATCAAGAATGGCATCATATGCTTTTTCGCTGTCCAGAACACCCTCAGGCTTGGCAAAAATACGTTTCTCATCATAATCCAATCTGTAGCTTGATATCATTTGCAATGCAACATCAAAGTCAACGTATATACCGTCATTTATGTACCGTACTCCGTTAACTGTTCTGTCATAGTCACGGTTCACGTTCTTTGCACTCACATTCCGGCTTTGCTCCGAAAACTCCGACATTTTTTCTCCAGCTGCTGCATCCAGAAATTCATCAATTTTTTTGTTAACTTCATTCTTTTGTGTCTCTGTAATTTCGTTTAGTTCTTTAGCTCTCACATAAGGAACACTGTTGTAAATGGAAAATAATTCCCCTGATATACCGTCAAGAGCTGCAGAAACATACCGTGCTTCATTATCACTGAATTCCGCCACAATCCTGTATTTTTCATCCATACTTTGTATTCCGTATCCTGACATAACAAGCTCTTTTTCAAATCCTGTATGCGGAAGCCGTTCAAGCAGTTCCCTGACCTTTTCCTTTGACAATAGACCTTCTATTTTTCCCAGTTCCTCAAGCTCTTTTTCTGTAAACAATTCTTCACGGGCAGCCGAATCCATAGCAGCCTCTGACTTAAGAGCTCCGTTGCTTCCACCTCCGCCGTATATGTCACTCAACTCGTCCTCAGTTGCAACTTCTCCGCTTGATACAAGAATGTAACCCGTCTCATTATCCTTGTGTCTGTAAACAAGAACAGTTTTCTTTTCCTCCTCTTCTTTCTCCCTTGCGGCAAACAAAACATTTTCATCTTTGTATATCAGCTCAATGGGAAAAGCTTTTTTATACATATCCTCAAAATTTTGAACCTCCTGAGGAATAGCTTCAAAGCTGCTGTCATATTTCACATAAACATCTGCACTCTTCACATAAGGCACATCATCCCAAACGTAAACCCTTACAGAAGCTTCATTATCCTTTACCTCGATTCCGTCTCTCATCCTTTTGAACCGAAGGGTATAGGTCAGATTATTGACATTCCACGTATTTTCGTCAAAAACAAGCTTATCGTTATCGGACACAAAAGCCTCAGGCACTGTTTTTTTTAAAAAACTTTCTCCAAAACTGACAATATCATTTTTTGAAAGCTTGGTAAGCTTCTTGTCAGACGTCATTTTGTTGTCATAAAAATAATAGTTTGTAATCCTGCCCTTATCATCGCAGGTTACTTCCATATATGAGTTGCCTTTTTTGTCGCTCCACATAAAGCTGTAGCTTTTTTTGTCCTGCTTCATATGCTCAAAGGTTCTTGGAGTAAACTCCGTAAGTTCTGTCGGAATCTCCACCTTTTCCTTCACCGCCAGCAAAACCTTCTCCATTTCTTTTGAAGAAGATTCGTCAGCCCATACCGTAACCGTTGACAAAAGTGTAACCAAAACCATAATCCAACTTAAAAACTTCTTCATTTTCTTCATCCTTTCTCTTTTGACAGGCAAAACTTTCTGCCCTTTTATAATAATACCTTCAAGGTGCACGAAAAGTTGCATTTTTAAGGAAAATTTTTCTTTATTTGGCTCTGTAATAAAGGTTGAGATAAAACATTTTCGAAAGTTCCATCACACTTGCTCAGGATGACTTAATATGCCTATAGTCCAACATTTGCAAAAGAACCCTTATTCCAAAAAAATACCCGTACCTTTCGAGTACGGGCAACATTCTTTAGTCTTCAAAATTGAATTCATCCTTGTAAGCTTCCTTGAAAAGCTTGTAAACTGCATTCAATGCTTCTTCGCTTTCAACAGCTACATAATCCTCTACCTCAGGGTCATCAGTCTCCTCAATTTTGAGAATAACTACATCCCGACTTGTTTCGTCTACAGGCAACAAAACAACATATTCGTCGCCTTCATACTCAAAAACGTCAATAAACTCAAATTCAAGTTCGTTCCCGTCTTCATCTGCAAGAATAACAACATCATCCATTTCTTCTTCATTAAAAATTTCATTTTCAAAATTTTCGCTCATTGTTTTTTCCTCCATCTTATGTATTGTTGCATGCAACGTGAGCAATCACAGTAAGCTTTCCTTCAGCCGCCTTCATTACATTTTCCAGTGTGATTTTTCTGTCCTCAACGCTCTGATAGATGCATTCACCCAAGGAACCGCCCACATATACACCTTTCACCTTTGTATATTAACTGTGATTTTCTCCTTCAATTATACCACCGAAAGTTTTTTTGTCAATAGTCAATCCAGTGTTTTGAAAAAAGTAACCATCGGATTAGGATCCTTCATCCAAAGCTCATATTCTGAAAAACGGCGAAATAATTGGAATTGACAGCGGAAAGTTTGAAACAAACGTACTGCTGAAAATTTTGGACATTAGACCAAACTTTACATTCATTGCGAACCTGAAGTTACATGACACTTTGAAAAGCTTTCTCTCGAAAACAACATAAAAATTATATTATCAGTAGGAGAGTAGTTATGTTTATTGACACACCGCCAATCCCGAAAGACTGGTAAAAACATATAGAAGTTTTTATCACAAACAAATACTATAAGATACCCCTACCTTTGTGTCGTCTATGAACTGTCAAACACAAAATTAATTAGACTGACAACAAGGAATGAATCCTGTATTGAACATGATTCATTCCTTTTATTTTGCTTTTAATTCTCCGTTTTTATAATGGCATATATTCTTTCTAATTCAGTCTTAAATTTCCCTGATGTTGAAAAATGTTGAAAATACAATATCAATTATATATAAAACCTGCCACAATACAGATCTGTTTCTTATTGCCTGACTGTTTAAGTGTTACAACGCCAAATAAAGATTTTAATTAACGTTTTAAGATTATACATTCTGTTAATACTATCTTTAAAATGATAAAATTAAATAGAGGTAGGTGTTAATGTTTTGAACTATGAATTATTAGGAAGAAAAATAAGACATCAAAGGAAAGAGAAAAACTATACATTAGAGCAGTTGGCAGAAAAGCTTGACGTATCAACCACTTTTATAGGACAAATCGAAAGGGCAAAAGGAATTCCATCTCTTGAAACATTAGTTAAGATTGCAAATATTCTCGAAGTGTCAACAGATAGTTTGCTCTTCGGGGATTTGAATAACAAATCAGGAAACAATCATTTTATCAAAAAAGTCTCAGAATTAACAGAAACATTTACATCTAAAGAAAAAGAATTATTGCTTAAAAATATAGAAATAATCAACAAGTATAGAAATAATGCTAAATAAAACATTATTTCTTAGTTTTTTTGTGTTAATTTTAAAAAATAATAATAATAAAATATAAAGGAGCGATGTCAACATGACAAGTTTCAAAAAAAGCAGACTTTTTGCTTTTATTTTGTCGGTTGTCCTGTCACTGACAATTGTGTTTGTTCCTTCGGTTTCTGCTGAGGAATCGTTTGTAACCGCAAACACACTGAACGAGCTGATTGGACACATCGGAAGCGGAGCAAAAATAATCAAAATTACAGCAGATTTCGAAATTGACAAACCTGTCTACATAACATCTGAGGTTTCGATATTTGCAGACGAACCTCACACTCTCACACGTAATGTAAATTACGGCGGTGATTTGTTTGTGGTGGGAACAGATGCAGAAAACAATAACCCAATTTTTGAGTTCAAAAAGTCCACACTCACTCTGGGCAAAGCAGGCACCACAGAAACCACCCTCACAATCGACGGTAATTCAGAAAATATGACCGTTGAGGTTTGCGGTTCAGCAGTTTATATTATCAACAGTGCAGTTGTTGATATGTATGATGATGTAAAAATCACAAACTGCGTAAAAACACAGAACGACAGAACAGTCAATCTGGACTCTGACCGTGTCTCTTCTCCCACATATGCCGGCGGCAGTGCTGTAATCATCGGTAACGGTGCATTCAATATGCGTGGAGGTATTATCGAAAACTGCGGTGTTCGTACATCTTCCTCTGATTCCATTTCATACTATGGCGGAGCAATCTACAACAACGGAACTTTTCATATGTATGACGGTACAATCCGCAACTGTTCAGCCTACCGCGGCGGTGCAGTATTTAACAACCGAATAGTAAAAATATTCGGCGGAACACTTGACAGCAACTATGCAGCACAGGGCGGAGCTATTTTTCTGTCCGGAACTCAGACTGCCGAGCTTTATATCGGCAGTACTACCGATGCCGACCCAAACACCTACGGAATTAAGTTTTTGAACAACTATGCAACCACAGGTACAGGTGGTGCACTTTACTCTTACTATAACAGTCCCATTGTTATCCACGGTGATACATTGTTTGACGGCAACTACTCAAAGAAAAACAGCGGTGGTGCTATCTACACATCAGGTACACTTAGCATCTATAAATCAAAATTCACTAACAACGAAGCCGCATACTACGGCGGTGCAATTTATCACTTCTATGCAGGCGATCCCGATGCCGAGGATGTACTCACCGTAAGACAGATGTATGTCAGAGACACAGTCTTTGACTCCAACGTTGCACTTCGCGGCGGTGCGGCTGCATTCAGCGCATCAAACGACAACGCACCCGGTGCCAACGCAACCTTCCTTTACTGCACTCTCACCAACAACAAAGCGAACGCAGTCATAAAGGAAAACCCCGTTCTTGATGCCGACGGTAATCCCACATATGACGAAAACGGTAACCCGGTTGTTACAACCAGCGTAAGTTACGGTCAAGGTGGCGCTTTGTACCTTACCAATCGAAGTCAAGTTATCTTTTCAGGTTCAACTGCCACCGGAAACACAGCCGGCAATATGGGTGGTGCAGTTGCGGCAAATGGTGGAAGCACCTTCAAGGTTTCAGGCTCCACATTTGACAAAAACACTTCCCTCGGCGGTTACGGCGGTGCCGTTTGTATTTACGAAAGCAGTACCTTCACGTCTTCAAGCGGTGTATACAAAAACAACTTATGTGAAGACGGTAACGGCGGTGCAATCTACATTGCAGGTGGCACAACAACATTCACCAACAACCTGACTATCACAGGAAACAAAGGCGCTTTGGGTGGTGGTATATATGCCAAGAGTGCTACAATTACCATTCCAAAGGGAACCATAAAGAATAATACAGCTATAAATAACGGCGGTGCATTCTACCTCACTTCATCGGTTAACCTGACACTTAACAACGCAACCCTTCAGGGCAACTCAGCATACCGCGCAGGTGCAATTCACTTAGGTTCAAGCTGTACTTTGAACTCAACTTCAACAGCATTTACCTCAAACACCTCAACCGACCATAGTGGTGCAATGTATATAGGTTCAAATGCATCGGCAAATCTTGACAAAGCCACATTTACATCAAACGTTGCATCTAACAGTTCCGGCGGTGCAATCTACACAGAAGAAAGTAATGCAGTCAATATAACAAATTCTTCATTTACCGGAAACGAAGCATCAACCAACGGTGGTGCTGTACTCCTTGGTTCAGGAAGTGTTTCATTTAATGTTTCAAATACTACATTTGACTCAAACAAGGCTTTAACAGGTGACGGTGGTGCACTTTACCTCTATTCGCGCAAAAAAGACGACAGTGTTGTTCTCACAGACTGTGCGTTTACTGCAAACAACAGTATAGACAGCGGCGGTGCAATGTATATCGTGGGCGGAACTCATGTTGTTCTCAACAACCTGACCGCAAAGACCAACAAAGCAAAATACGGCGGTATCGTATATATTACTTCAGCAAATTCAGCACTGAAGATTAATGGAGCCACAATTTCAGGCAACACTGTAACCTCTAAGTACCCCAACTTCTACTCAGCAAATGCATCAGTTGTTATAACAGTAGATGAAGACAGTCTCACAGATCTTGATTCAGCAACAAGCAAATGGACAGATGTTATCAAAGGTACATACAGTGCCATCAACTACATTTAATAAAGGAGGAGATTGAAAATGAAATTTAAAAGCTTTATACTTGCAACAATAATGATACTTTCGCTCCTTCTTTCAATTGGAGCGCCCGTATATGCAGCAGATGCATATCTTACTCCGATAGATGCGGCAAACCCGTTCTTTGAAACAACATTTAAAGAAATTGAAGCAAATATCGCAGAAGGTAACAAAAACTCTATTAATCCGTCTTATGACCTTTTCCCGGTTCTTGAACAGAAAAACAACTTCATGAGTCTGGGAACATCAACCTATGAAAACATCAACGGCAAGACAGTTACAGCCGACAGTTTCTACAGAGTAAAAGACCAGGCAAGCAACGATCCCAACTTTGGTGCAGGTCTTATGATTTATCAGGCAATCCAGTATAAGATTGCTCATCCCGACGAAGCCGTTTCAATTGATTTTTCAAGCTACAGACTTTCACCCACCGCCGCTGTGTGCGTTATCCCCCAAAGTAAGTATTACGGATATATGCGTTCACTCTACGACAGAGACTATGATGAACACGGTTTTGTGAGATTCTCATATATGCTTACAGAAGCTGCAAGAATGGGGATTGATGTTGATGTTCTATGGCAGCTCAACTCCTATTCCGTAAAGCAATATAACGCAAGCGGAGCTTTAGTAAGCAAAAGCGAGCTCAAATCGTCCACATATTATGCTCAAGCAGTGAAAAGTGCCTGCTATGACAAATATGCCTCCGGCAAAAAGGTAAGCGACTTTATGACCTACAAGCAGGTTGACTGGGCTATCAGCGACAAAGGTTCAATCGATATGATGCATCTGAAAGCCTGCACCGTTTCTAACTATCGCGACTCCAACGGTGTCGACCACGGACCTGCAGTATGGTTCAGCAGTGCAAACCTGGATGCCATTGACTACAAAGGCTGCAACGGTAACAACGGTTCACAGTCAGGTGTTCTTATCGCAAACCATGACGAACTCTATAACATCACCTGCAACTACATCAACCTTATTATGTCAAACTCAGGTCAGGAAAAGGTATACGAGCTTCGCGACCTGGTGAACAGACGTAACACCGAACAGGCAGAGCTTATAAGAGCAGGTCGTGGAAATGAAATCCCCAAAAACGAAAGAATTATTTATCTGGGAAGCGACACCGACTCCATATTCAAACTTTATTTCACCGGTCTTGGCGGATACAACAACGCATGGGACACCGAAAACAACCCATTCTGTGAATATACCGAAAAGCTGGCTAAATCCGACGATTATATTGAATTTGTATGGAACAACTCAACCTTCACAAACTTCTATATTTCAGATATTATGATGAAAATGGTTGAGAACGCATTCCACAACAACAGAAATATCGAAAACAAGGTTGAAATTCAGCTTGACAGCTATGACCTGACAGCATGGGATGACCTCACTGTAGGAAAAGACATCGGATTCAAAAGTGTTGACATAAGCACCGGTATCCATGCAAAAGACATACTTATGTCATACACAACAGCAGACGACATTCGTCACAATGTTTCACTTATGACATCATGTACCTTCCACGGCGGTGCTCTTTATTATCAGACAAACTCAATTCTGGTAATTGATGAAACCGAGGAGACAGGCGACAATTTCTATGAAAACTTTGCTGAAACTTATTCCTACGGTGCAATAACCAAAGACTACGGCGGCATGAAGTTTGAACAAAACACACGTCACATTGTGGAAACAAAGCCCGAGGCAATGCCCGTGACTTTCGAGGCTGTTATAAAGCCCGTCGCAAACTCAACAGGCGGTGTAATCTTGGGCAGCAATGATAAATATTCGCCCTGCATCGACTATGCAATTAACGAAAATGGTGCACCAAAAGTATTCTTCCGTGATGCCGGCAAGACCGAATACGAATGTGTATTTTCAAATGTTAATACCATAAGCACAGAACCTATTCATATGGCAATTGTGCTTGATATGGCAAACAACAGTGTTCACTGCTATATCAACGGCACTCTCAGACAGACAGTCAGCGGAGTTCCTTCCTCTGCCTTCCTGCCTGCACAAAAATATGTTGTTGGCGGAAATATGAGACGTGCAAACTTTGAATACTTCACAGGTGATATTTTGAACGTTGCAGTATGGTCAGACATCCGTACATCTGATGAAATTCTTGCAGATTATCAAAACGGACTGAATGCAAATGATGTAAACCTCCTCTTTGCTTATGACCTGACAGCAGAAGAAAACAACCTTCTTGACCTTTCGGCAAACAGCAACGATTTGTACATCGACAATCTCTGGAACGATGAGGTTGAACCCGTTTCTGACTACGCATACTCCTTCGCTGTTGTAGGTGATACACAGGAACTCACCGAGGATCTTCCCGATGCAACAAAGGCAGTTTATGACTGGATTCTTGAAAACAAGGATTCACAAAACATCCGGCTTGTAATGGGTCTTGGCGATATCACACAAAAGAACCTTGCAAACGAATGGTCTGTTGCAAAAGAAAACATTTCACGTCTTGACGGACAAATTCCTTATACACTCGTTCGTGGTAATCACGACGGAAATGTCGGTTTCAATACCACCTTCGGCGACAGCGCCTATACAAAACAAGTTACAGGCTGTATGGTTGAAGGCGACTATACAAACACTTACAAACTCCTCACAGTAGGCGAAACAGACTACCTCATCCTCTGCCTTGATTTTGGTCCATCAGATGAAATGCTTGAATGGGCATCGGATGTTGTTGAGCAGTATCCCAACCACCGCGTGATCGTCACAACACATCAGTATATGTACCGTGACGGAACAACTTTGGACGCAAACGATGCATATCCTGCATCAAAGGCTCCCGGCAGAAATGACACTGGTTCAGCATTCACCAGAGACTTTAACGACGGCGACGATATGTGGGAAGAATTTGTTTCCAAGCATTCGAACATTGTTATGGTACTCAGCGGACACGATGCATTTGACTCCATTGTATACCGTCAGGATATTGGTGAAAACGGTAATCAGGTTACACAGATGCTGATCAATCCTCAGGACCTTGACCACAACTACCAGCCCGAGGGCGGCACAGGTATGGTTGCAATGCTCTACTTCTCGGAAGACGGAAACAAGGTTGATGTAAGATACTATTCAACAGTCCGCAAGCAGTACGGCACAGAAAGCAGCCAGTTTGCTCTTGATCTTTCACCCATTCTTGACGGCTATAAGGTTAAAAATGCAAAGATTGAAAACAAGGTATTCTCGGCTGACGTGAAATTTGACGGTTCATTCAAAGCACAGACAGCAACGGCAATTATTGCCCTTTATGATGCTGACGGACGTTTCATTGAAACAAAAACAACGTCAATCAATGTTGCCGAAGGAACTGTTCCCGTAAGCATTTCGGTTGACTCTTCGACCTACGGTGCATACAAATTTATGATTTGGGAAAGCATTGGAACAAACGTTCCCGTTACTGTTGAGATAAACGATTCACTTTCCGAATGACGTATGGAAATATTTGATGCTGATGCCTATTGCCGCAACGGGTATTAACCTTGATTATGTTATAAAATTTGAAGCCATTAATGATTATGATTCAGCACTGGCAAGTCCCTATGGCTCATGGATTGCAGATTATGAAATTACATTAAGCAATGATACAACAGCGGCACTTTCAGGTCAGTATGACAGCTATTCAGCTGACTGGATTACATTAACTGATTATGACTTTAAAGCAGGTGTTCCCGTAAAAATTCTTGAATTTGCCCAGCTTGGCAAGTTCACCTATGCTGACATCTGCAATTTTGTAAAGAGTTTCAAATGCGGTGTGGAAATTTTTGACGCACCTGCAAACACCTACAAAACACTTTCCTTCACTCTTACAAATAGAGACAGGCGAAAAGGTTGTTATCGGTAAAACAAGCTTCAAATACTAATCTATCCAAAAGAGAACTGTTCTTAAGGAGCAGTTCTCTTTTTTCTTGACAAATACAAATATGTTTGATAAAATATCTACAGAAAGATTTTTCTGATGCTGAAGACAAGGGTTCGCCTGAGTCCGGGGCAAAGGTTAATGGATTTCTGTCGCATAATATAAAGTCATCCTGAGCGCAGTCGAAGGAGCTTGAAGCACTGAATAATACCATAGCACCTTTGCATCCTTGTGCATTGGTGCTTTGTTTTTCGGATATACTACTCTCAAAAAGGAGATGATTTTGTGGACACAAGAATTGCAATTATAGGTATTATTGTTGAAAACACGGAGTTTGCAGACGACATCAACCAGATCCTTCACGAATATGGTTCATATATTGTGGGCAGAATGGGAATTCCCTACCGTGAAAGAAAAATCTCGGTTATGAGTATTATTGTTGATGCATCAACCGATATCATCGGAGCATTATCAGGAAAGCTCGGTATGCTTGAGGGTGTATCTGTGAAAACGGTTTATTCAAAGGAGTAAAATAAATGACAAACAAACAGCTTATCCAAAAACTGAATACCGAAAACGTACTCACAAAGGATGAGTTTGTTTGTTTGCTGTCTTCTTACACTCCTGAAGATGCCGAATACGCTCAAAAGCTAGCGCAGGAAATCTCAAAAAGGTATTTCGGCAACAAAGTGTATATCCGCGGGCTTATTGAGTTCACCAATATATGCAGACAAAACTGCTATTACTGTGGGCTTCGTGCCGAGAACAAAAATGCTTCCCGCTACCGTCTCACAAAGGACGATATACAGGAATGTTGTCGTGAAGGTTATCCTCTGGGATTCCGCACCTTTGTTCTACAGGGTGGTGAAGACTCCCACTTTGATGATGAGCTTGTGTGTGACATTGTAAAATCAATCAAAAAAGAATTCCCCGACTGTGCCGTAACTCTTTCAATCGGCGAAAAGTCGAGGGCTACATATCAGAAATTCTTTGACGCAGGTGCAGACCGTTATCTGCTTCGTCACGAAACAGCAAATGAAGAGCACTATTCAAAGCTCCACCCCCAAAACCTCAGCCTTGCGAACCGAAAGGAATGTCTGTTCAACCTTAAAGAAATCGGTTTTCAGACGGGTTGCGGTTTTATGGTGGGTTCACCGCACCAGACCTATGAAACTCTTGCAGAGGATTTGCTTTTTATCCACGAGCTACAACCGCAAATGGTTGGCATAGGTCCATTTCTTCCCCACAAGGACACCCCCTTCGGAAAAGAGCCAGCAGGTAGCTTTGAACTGACATTATTTTTGCTCTCTCTTGTGAGAATAATGCAAAAAAATGTCCTTCTCCCCTCCACCACTGCTCTGGGAACAATTCATCCTCAGGGACGTGAAATGGGAATACTTTCAGGTGCAAATGTTGTAATGCCCAATCTCTCACCAATTTCGGTGCGAAAAAAATATATGCTGTATGACGGCAAAATTAGTTCCGACAGTGAATCTGCCCAAGGGCTTGAAGAATTGAAAGAACGAATGAGAAACATTGGATACGAAGTCACCGTTTCACGAGGTGATTTTGAAGAAAGGATGATTTAATTATGGCAAAATACGATCCAATATCTTTAGTTGCTGAGGAATTTATCAACCACGAAGAAATACTTGACACCATTGAATATGCAAAGGCAAACAAATCAAACAGAGAACTTATCTTCTCACTGATTGAGCGTGCCGCAGACTGCAAAGGTCTTACACACCGTGAGGCTGCAGTACTTTTGGAATGTGACATTCCTGAAGCAATTGATGCTATCAAGGAGCTTGCAATCAAAATCAAAGAAAAGATTTACGGCAACAGAATTGTTATGTTTGCCCCCCTCTACCTTTCAAATTACTGCGTAAACGGATGTACATACTGTCCCTATCATTACGGCAACAAGTGTATCACCAGAAAAAAGCTCACTCAGGAAGAAATCAAAAACGAGGTTATTGCTCTTCAGGATATGGGGCACAAACGTCTCGCCATTGAGCTTGGCGAAGACCCCGTAAACAACCCGATTGAATATGTTCTTGAAAGTATAGACACAATATACAGCATCAAGCATAAAAACGGTGCAATCCGCAGAGTTAACGTAAACATTGCGGCAACAACCGTTGAAAACTACCGCAAGCTGAAAGAAGCAGGCATTGGAACGTATATTCTCTTTCAGGAAACATATCACAAGGAAAACTATGAAATGCTTCACCCAACGGGTCCCAAGCATAACTATTCATACCATACCGAAGCAATGGATAGAGCAATGGACGGCGGAATTGACGATGTCGGAATAGGAGTTCTTTTCGGACTTGAAATGTACCGTTATGACTTTGTGGGTCTTCTTATGCACGCAGAGCACTTAGAAGCGGCAAAAGGCGTTGGACCTCATACAATCAGTGTTCCAAGAATTTGTCCCGCAGAAGGTATCGACAGAGACTCCTTCACCAATGCAATCTCGGACGAAATCTTTGAAAAGATTGTTGCAATTATCCGTATTGCAGTACCTTATACAGGTATGATAATTTCAACAAGAGAATCAAAAGCATCAAGAGAAAGAGTTCTCCGTCTTGGCGTATCACAAATCAGCGGCGGTTCAAAGACATCTGTAGGCGGCTATATTCACGACGAGCCCGAAGAAGAAAACTCCGCACAGTTTGACATCAGCGACACCAGACCCCTTGATGCGGTTGTGAACTGGCTTCTGGAGCTTGGCTACATTCCCAGCTTCTGCACAGCCTGCTACCGCGAAGGCAGAACAGGTGACCGTTTTATGTCACTTGCAAAATCAGGACAAATTGCCAACTGCTGTCAGCCTAACGCACTTATCACACTGAAGGAATACCTCACCGACTACGCATCACCTCAGACTGTGGAAAACGGACTTAAGGTAATCAAGACTGAAATAGAAAAGGTTCCCAATGAAAAAACACGGGAGCTTGCAAAGAAATACATTGCAGAAATTGAAGCAGGAAACAGAGACTTCCGCTTCTAAAACATAAAACACATTAAAAAGGAGAAAAAACAATGGTTAAACACGTTATTATCTGGAATTTCAAAGAAGAGCTCACCGCTGACGAAAGAAAGGTTGCAGCAGCAAAAATCAAGGAAGGAATCGAAGGTCTTATGGGACAGATTGAAGGTCTCACCGACATCAAGGTTCATATCAATCCCCTTGAATCATCAAGCGGTGACCTTATTCTTGACAGCACATTCGTTGACGAAGAAGCACTTAAAGGCTATCAGGTTAATCCCAAACACGTCGAGGTTGCAACCTATGTCCGCACACAGGTCGGAAGCCGAGCTTGCTTTGACTATGAGATTT
>JAZRIX010000011.1:0-16375 GCA_045645485.1 Clostridia bacterium
TAGAAAACCCGCAGTTCAATTTGAACTGCTGGTTTTCTTGTTTTGTTCATTTAATCAACGATTATCTTCTTACAATAATTACAGTCTTAACAGCTGTTTTTGAAGACATATGGATGAACAATTCAGCAGGTGTTGCACCGCTGTCATAAAGGTCAAGAGCATCAATTACGCTTTCGTTTTCAGATGTATCATATTCAGTAATTTCAAGTTCACGACCTGTTGTATCAAATTCAAAAATCTTGGCATTCTTGAACCATGATCTCTGCATTGTGATGCTTTCAATAGAATCTTCATCTTCGCTACCGTCAAGAATAGCATTTGTAGATACAATCAAAAGTTCACTGTCTCTCTGATATGCTGAACCCCAAACAAGCTTAAATGCTACGCTACCTGTTGAGCCCTCAACATCCTTCGGATATTCGCCAACATTATCGTCGTCCGCTTCCTGAGGAAGATCAATTGCATCATCTCTGTATCCGTCTTCTACACTAAAGATAACATGTTCTGCCTTAACTGTGTAATAACCTTCGTCATCAGTACCAAGTCTTACAACATCACCAGCCTGAAGATCTGCAAAAACAGCATCGCTTTCAGTTGAACCCCAGTATTCAACAGCAGAAGAACCAACATAACCTACCAGCTTATAGCGTGTTCCGTTACCTTCAGGATCTTCTTCTGTATTGATTTCTGTAATAACCATAACGGGTGATTCAGCAACAACTTCGCCTGCATTCTTTGCACCGCCGTATACCAGAACAAACTTTGCAGTATTTGTGCCGGTTACATCGTAGAATTCTACAATGTATTCCTCACCGTTTCTAAAGTCATTGAGACTCATCTTCTTGTACTTGTCAACATCAGATCTGTCTTCAGGAATCTTGAAGATAACCGAGCTGCCGATGTTAATCTTCTTGTCACCTATTAGCTGCTTGTTTGTTGAGTTATATGTTACAGCCTCAGATGCATCCATTGCTTCGAAGAAGAATATCTTATCAGCTTCCTGATCGCGACCGCTTGTTACATAATCTGTAACTGTGATGATCTCATCAATTACAAGCTGACCCTTGTTGCTCTTTGTCGAGAACTTAACAAGCTGTGCCATCTTGTGGTTTTCTTCTGCATCAAAGTCTTCATCGTCTTCAAGGTCACTAGGTTCAGGATATATAAAACCACTGGGAGCCGCTGTATCTTCAAGAGCTGAAAGGAGTGAATCATAAGAACCGTAAACCTTGCCGTTCAGCTTTGTCTTATCATATACATAATAAGAAGTTTTGCTTCCTGACTGTGTGATAAAGTTGAGAACACAGATTTCTTCAAGAGCTTCCTTCTTTGTTCTTGCTGTCATAAGATATCCATACTGCATATTGGATGTCTGTTCTTTCTTGTCATAGCCGATGATATTGCCGTTGAGGTCAAGATAGAACTTACCGCCGTCACCCATTTCAGGCTGAGTCATAACAACCTCTGCGCCTTCAATAGGACTGATCCAGGGAGCCAGTTCTGAGAATTTGTATGTCTTGCCGTCAATCTTAATTGTATCATCTGAATTTACACCCTTTACAGTACCTGATACTGTGTCATTGCAAACAACAGCTGTCATAACCTGTTCACCGCCGTTGGCTTCATTGCTTGCCTTCACGCAAACTACGCTTCCAACCTTGATTGTGCTGAATGGAACTTCTTTTCCGTTCTTGTCAACAATCTTAACCTTCTTTGATGTATCATCAGGGTCAATAACAATCTTGTTTTCTACACCCTTTCTGAGGTTGTTGTCAACAATTGTCTTTGTTGAAGAAGTAACTGATGATACAATATAAGCTTCATAAGAATCAACAAATACGATATCGTATGACTTGTCAGCATTTCTGTCAAGGAACTTCATTGTACCGATTGCGGGGAATGCAGCTGCACCCATTTCGTCACAGAAGATTTCGAATGTACTTGACTCTGCATCTGCACCGTAGAGCTGACCGTTATAAACAACTATGCTGTCTGATGCAACTCTGAGAACAGTAGCCTTCTTAGCAGTTTCACTTTCAAAGAATGAAACTGAGCTTGCTGAAGATTCATCCACATCAATTTGATCAGCAGCAACTTCAACAACTACACTCTTTTCAACATTTGCCATAACAAGCTTTCTTACGCTTGCGCCTCTGTCATTCTGATAATAGAATGTAATCTGAGCACCAAGCATATCAGCATATTTTGCTATATCGTCAACTTTATATGTCATTGTTTCGATACGGCCGTTTTCTTCAGGAGCTGTAATCTGAATTTCGTCTGCTCTTAGCTTTGCATCGGGAGTTGAAAGACTGATTTCAGGATTTGAAGCAATAAAGCCTACTGCCTTTGTAAGACCAAGGTCAGCCTCAAGAAGAGTCTTTTCTGTGATTTCATCATTTTCAGCTACCTTTACTTCAAGGCAGTTGTAAAGCATCTTTGCGATAGTTTCACGTGTTGCAGGAGTACCGATTTTGCCGCCTGCATTATCTGTGAACTTAAGCTGTGATGCACTCTTAATGTACTTTGAGTACCAGGGTGTACCGTCTGTACCCATATTGCCGTAGCCAAGAGCACAAACAATCATCTTTACAGCTTCTTCATAGCTTACTGTGTTTGTAGGTCTGAATGTACCGTCGTCATAACCGTTGATAATACCAAGGTCACGAGCTGTTCTGATGTTACCGATTGCCCATGCAACGTTGGGAGTTGTAACATCGGGGAAGGGAGGATTCTTAAGGTCTGTTGAACCAAGACTACCCTTGCCGCAAGTTCTGAGCAGCATTGCTGTAAATTCTGCTCTTGTAACATTGTTCTCCGGTTTGAAAGTGAACGAGCCGTCGCTTTCTTCGTAGCCATTGATAACACCAAGACCACTGAGAACCGTTACTGCTTCTTCCACGTCACTGCCTGCCTTCACGTCAGCAAATGTTGTAGCTGAAACTGATACAGTTGCAAAACTTACAATAGTGAAAACAATCAACAACAAGGAACTTAAAATACGTTTTGAAGTTTTCATATCTTCAACCTCCTAAAAAAATATATTATTTAATCTTATTTCAAATTTAGAGAGAATCTATTTTCCCAATGATACGTTTCGAACACCACGAATCATTGAGTCAGGTTCAATAAGAATATCGGTTCTGATTCTGGCAATACTCTGCGGTCTGTTTGCAACCTCAATCTCCTCGCCATTCTCATCCTCCATATATTCGATAGTCATTTTTACAAAGTCTCCATGAGGTCTGAGAAATTCAATCTCTGAACCTTTGAAAAATCTGTTTTTCTGAATAACCGTAAGAAGCTTTGTTGCAGGGTCATAACTTTCCACAATACCCAAAAGCTCATAATTTCTTATATAAGAGCTGGTCTTGTAATTTTGTTCATCACCATTGGGCTTTCCAAAAAAGAATCCCGTTGTGTAATCCCTATGACTGACTTTTTTCAGCTCATTCAGCCATTTTGCATCAAACTCAAACTCATTTGGGTTTTCAAAATATCTGTCAATAGCATCTCTGTATGCCTTGACAACCGTCGCAAGATAATACTCTGTTTTTACCCTGCCTTCAATTTTGAAGCTGTCAAGACCGCTTTCAATAAGCTTGTCAATGTGCTCAATCATACACAAATCCTTTGAATTGTATATGAATGTTCCTCTCTCATTCTCCACAACCGGCATATACTCTCCCGGACGGGTCTCTTCCATAAGGAAATACTTCCATCTGCAAGGGTGCGAGCAAGCACCAAGATTACTGTCACGGTTGGTCATATAATTGCTGAGAAGACATCTTCCCGAATATGAGATGCACATTGCACCGTGAACAAAAGCTTCAAGTTCAAGGGCTTCAGGAGTTTTCTCTCTGATTTCCGCAATTTCCTCAAAAGACATTTCCCTTGCCAGAATAACTCTCTTGGCACCCATCTTGTACCACGTTTCCGCACTCTTGAAGTTCACGTTGTTAGCCTGTGTGCTTACATGGATTTCAAGGTCGGGGGCAAGCTCTCTGGTAAGCTGAAACATTCCGAGATCAGAAAGGATTACTGCATCAAATCCAGCTTTTGAATACCTTTTCAAAAATTCACCGTACTCTGCAATATCCGCATTATGCGGAATAATGTTTGCTGTAAGATAAACCCTTTTCCCTCTGTCATGTGCAAAAGCAACACCTTCAGCAAGTTCTTCCGGAGTAAAATTCTCTGCGGCTACACGAAGTGAAAATTCTTCACCGCCAACATATACCGCATCTGCACCGTAGGTTATTGCAATTTTAAGCTTTGAAAGACTGCCTGCAGGAGCAAGCAATTCAGGTTTTTTAATCATTTTCCTCTTCCTCTGCCGCGTTTGTATGAAGACTTTCATCATCATATCCGTCTTCAGCTTGTTCTTCAGACTTTTTTTCTGTCTGTTCTTCTATTATGGGAGCCATTGAATCGTATTCCACAACTGCATCAGCGACAGCCTGTGCTATCAGCTCCTGTCCCTCTTCCGAAATAAGAAACTCAACATCATCCACATTATCCATAAATCCAGTTTCAATAAGAATTGCAGGCATCACGGTATTTTTTATAACATAAAAACCAGCAGTTTTCACACCTCTGTTATAAAGGCCGGTGTCTTCAGTAATATTCTCCTGAACAAGACCCGCAATTCTTGCCGAATAACCGCCAAGGCTGAAACAATATGTTTCAGTGCCTTTTCCACCGCCCATATTGCAGTGTATAGAAATATACAAATCCGCAAGAGCCTTGTTAGCAATATCAACTCTGGCCTGCAAGCTGGCAGTCAAGGACGAATTCTCAACATTGTCTGTGAGGTTCTCCCTTGTCATAACAACCTCATAACCTTCAGCCTCAAGCTTCTCCCGAAGCTTGTCCGCCATCTGCCACGTAAGGACTTCCTCACTTACATCAAGCTCTTCATTATATGCACCCTTGTCATATCCTGAATAGTTGTGTCCGGCATCAATGACAATAACACTGATCTCGGAATAATCCTTTTGGTTGAAAGCACCGTCAATTTCAGACGTCACACCATCGGTACTTTCCGGTTCTTTCACCGGTTTTTTGTCCTCAATCTCAGTTTCGGTTTTATCTTCGGTCTTTTCATCCGTCGAATCCGATACATCGGTATCTTCCGGCTCATACACCGGTTCATCAACCTCTACCATTCCCGAACGAATCATATTATACACAACCTGAGCCGTATTGGCACGAACAGCATTCTCCTGAGCATTTTGAGTAACCTTGTCCAGAAACCCGTAATTGTCGGCAACCTTGATATATCCGTCATACCAATTCTTCCCGTTAATCCTTTTCACTCTGGATTCGAGACCCGCCGCACAAACTGCAATTTTCACAGCCTGTGCAACCGTAACCTTTTCGGCAGGAGCAAACTTTCCGTTTCCCATACCGTTGATAAGGTTCTTTTCATAACAGTATGAAATAAATCCGATACCCCAGTATTCGTCAGGAACATCTGAAAAAGGTAATTTTTTCACCTTGTAGCTTTTCTGATTAAAACCCATAGTCCTTGCCACAAGAGCACAAAATTCCGTTCTGGTTATTTCACGTTCAGGACAAAACTCGCCTGTTTCATAACCCGAAACAACACCCAAATCAACAAGATACGAAATTGCCTTGTAGTTGTTGTGATAACGCGAAACATCCGGAAAATCAACTGCACAAACACATGCCTGCATAATCACAAGCATAAAAAGGGCAGCTGCCAATATTTTTATAAAAGTTCTTTTCATTAGCACTCCCTCAATTTCACACAGTTTTCCATTGATTATTATACTAAAATTTTTGTTAACTTTCAATAGAAATTCACAAAAAAGTTTTTGAAAAATGTAGAAAAAGAGGCTGTTTTCTGTCACAAATGTACCAAAGATTATTACATTTATATTAAAATTTGGTTACAAAGCTTTCTTGTATATTTATGCATAGAAAAAGAACCGCCTTTGAAGCGGTTCTTTGAATCTTCAATATTAGTCAGCACTGTAAGGCAGAAGAGCCATATATCTTGCTCTCTTGATTGAAACAGTGAGCTCTCTCTGATGCTTTGCACAGCATCCGCTGATTCTTCTGGGAAGAATCTTTGCTCTTTCTGTGATGTAACGTCTGAGCTTTGCAACATCCTTATAATCAATAAATTCTACTTTATCAACGCAAAAAGCACAAGCTTTTCTCTTGGGTCTTCTTGCTCTGATTTTATCATTTCTTTCCTTTTCAGGCATTGTATTATCCTCCTATCTTCAACAATTTCAAAGGTTAGCCGTATCAGAACGGCAAATCATCATTAGTTTCCAGAGCGACAAATTCGTCGTCTGCGGGCATTTCCGGAACGTTTGACTCAAAACCGCCGCGTGCAGGAGCTGAATATCCGCCCTCTTCAGCGTTCTTTTTCGATTCGCCAAAAGAAACCTGATTTGCTACAACCTCGGTAACATAGTTTTTCTTTCCGTCCTGACCTTCCCACGTACGTGTAGAAATACGACCGTCAACAATAATCATTCTGCCTTTTGTGAAATACTTGTCCACAAATTCAGCACTCTTGTTCCATGCAACGCAGTTGATGAAATCAGTCTGTCTGTTTTCACCGTACCCGTTGTCAATAGCAATCGTAAAACTGCAAACAGGTGTACCTGAGCCTGTATGTCTAAGCTCGGGGTCACGGGTAAGTCTGCCCATCAAAATCGCTTTGTTAATCATAAGCAATCTCGCTTTCTGTGAGAAATCTCACAATTATTTCTCGTCTTTCTTGATGACAATGTTTCTGAGAACTCCGTCTGTGATACCGAACACACGTTCAAGCTCAGCAGGGAAATCAGCTTTTGCTGAGAAGTTAACCAAAACATAATAGCCTTCAGCCATGTCATTGATAGGATAAGCCAATCTTCTGCGTCCCCACTCGTCAACGCTTTCAATTGTACCGTTAGCCCCAATCAATCATTTGAACTTATCAACCAATGCTGCTGTTTCTTCTTCACCCTTGGATGCGTCAACAACGAACAATGTCTCGTACTTGTTAATAACTTCAACCATTTCTTTTCACCTCCTTGTGGACTTTTGACTTTCGGGCATACCGAAAGTAAGGATTTTCCTAACCAAATGATTATAATACACTTTTCTGCAAATGTCAAGCTTTTTTTATTATTCCCTATAACTTTATTTTCTGTGGAATAATTTTTTTTTTGAGATTTTGTAACAAAGTCAATTTCAACGCAACAAAAAACAAGCAAATTTCAAAAGCTTGCCCACCATATAATTTGTTAATTTTTAGCTACTTTTATTTTATACATTTTTATATTCCAACTGTATTACCACATCGTCCCCAAAAAAATTCATTCTTAATTCTATACAACCATTCGATTTGTCTGTCCATTCTTCCTGTAAAGATTCATTTGAAAACCTTGAAAAATCTGTATGATCTCCTATTGCATTTTTTGTTCCCGGATATGTCGTAGGAGAGCCATATTCATCACACAACTCTTGTTTTAAAGAAGTAATCACCGCTGAAAGCTTCTCATCATTTTTGGATAACTTACTTTCGTATCCGCCACCATACAACGAGACATTAGCATCCTCTTTTCCCTCAAACACCAAATATTTCGTAAATTCTATGTTTTTATATGATACCTTCTCCACAAAATCATATCTTCCACGGAGTTTGCTTTCTTGCAAATCATCTTCTTTTATTAACATTTTTTTGCAGGTCTGATCCAAATCGTTTCCCATGCATTCAGAAAAATCTAATTTCAATACTTCTTTGGTTGGCTCATTAGGTATATCATTTGAACAAGCACATAGCGAAGTGATAAGCAGCACTCCTATTAATAATCGACATATTTTTCTCACCCTCATTGCTTGCACCTCACAGCTTAACAGTATAAGTATCAAGCTTACCGTTCACGTAATTATAGAATGTAACACTATGCCCCACAAACGGAGAACCCGATGTAGTCATTAACACACGGTTAGAAGCAAAATAATTTGTATTAGAATAGATTGTTCCTTCAACAGGATTGTACTTGTTTACCGTAACAACATGTACATACTCATCAAGATCCAAATCTTCGAATCCTGGATAGGAATATAAAAATCCATCGGCGATATACTCTACTTTAATCTGACTTATAGAGACATTTGCCATATTCTCATAATAGAACGAACATTTATAAGGCTTATAATATGGCCAAAAACCATCAGAGTAGAGTGCCGCTGTTGCTGTAGCGTGAACAATATAATCTCCGTTCCAACTCAAAGGCGGATAAAATGCTTCCATATCATAATCCGGTCCTTGAGCCAGAATATCTGCCATAGAATTATCAACAACCATATTATTGTTTTCATCTTCTACATAGGAAATAAAGATATCTTTTTCAACTTCATCGTTAACTATGTTAGTAACACAGATTGCTTTATCTTCTGAATCATTCAGAGGAATAACTTCTATTACAGTATCAGTTTCTATCGGGGCACCATTTTCAGAAAGAACATTTAATAATCCCGATGGGGTTTTAGATGCTTCAATATAAAACTCCGCTGCTTCTGATACTACTTTTTTAATAGGAACTACTGGAGCCGCATCTTCAGGCGGAACAATCGCTCCAACTGAAATTGTTGCTGACAATAAACAAATCACCGTAATAATAGAAATCATCTTTTTCATAATTTTTCTCCTTTCCTATACACACGTCACTTACATCCTACTTTAAATACCATATCTTTCTAATTGTATCTTTACTAAATAACAAAAAACGTATAAATCAAATCCCTTACTCAAAGAGGTTTGACTTATACGTTACGATGCCAACTTTCTTTATTTTTTACATCTCTTTAATATCAGAGGAACACAACAAAGGCTGCAACTCAACAAAGCCAAACCCCTTTGAAAAATTACTTACCATTGGTATCTCCCCCTTTTCTTTATTTGTTGGTTTTATTATAACACATCTTTTCCCAAATCACAAGTGATTTTAGATATTTTTTCCATTTTATAAATTCTTTTAACTTGTTTTTTTAAAATTATTTATATAAAAAGTTTTTATTTTTCAATCTTTGGTTATCTTCTTCTGATGAATATCCCCGAAGAAGGAAAAACCAACATTTTTTCTATTTACCTCACTAATTTTTCAAAAACTATAGTTTTTAAGGGATAAAATCATTAAAAAAGTGTAGTTGAAAACTCCTTCGAAAAAACCCGACACTTTTTAACCAACACTATTTATTGAATGTAAAAAATTGTAAAAGCTACTTGTTTCATTGCAAACTCGGCATTTCCAACACTTTTCATAAAAGAATTAATATGTTTTATAAAGCATCGGTAACTATTTATAAAAGTCCAATTATTTTTATGAGTTATCTACAATCTTTTATAAAAGAGTAGGGATTTTTTATAATCGGTTTTATAAAAAACAAAAGAGATTTTATAAAACCTCTAATACTGTTTATAATATGCGGAACTTTGTTATACTCCGAACTATACATAAAAACGGACATATTTGCTCAATACAATTCAATTTCTCTGCGAAATTTCAACAAAAAGTTCGTTTCACAGAAAATCGAGTTATAGGTTATTATTTTATATAGTGCGCAAAATCGTGCAGACAATATTCTCTAAACTTTTCTGTCATTTATTTTAATATATTACTTTGACATCACTTTTTTTGTCCAGGTTTTCTCACCGCATTCAGGACATCTTAAATGTCTTTTTGTTGGTGTGTGCGCTGCAAACATTGCTTCTTTATACGTTGGTACAAATTTATGATTGCAGTTTTTACACTCATAGTATCCCGAATCAATTTCCATTTTGAAGGCATAAAAAAGACCAACAAAAAGAAGAACAAAGGATGCGCACATTACCAAACCAAAAGCCAATTCATTCTCCTCTAATGTGAAAGAGGCTAATAAAACTATACCCAAATAAAATAGCCCTGAAACCATTGATAAAATCCAAGAATTAACCAATAACTTCTTATTTTGTTTTGTCACAACTCACACATTAATTCTTCTATGCTATTATCAAATTTTTTCGTATTGCTTTTCCCCTAACTTAATATTTTATCTACTCTGATTTTATAATACTTTTATATACTATCACAAATTTCTCAAAAAGTAAATAACCGCTTGTTATTTCTTAATTCATAGCAACACTGTTTTGAGCTATAATATATAATAGGTATATTCTCTCTCTTTCCATCATATATTTTCAAAAAACACAAAGGAAGTATACATAATGAAAAAAAACACATATTTATTGTTTTCTGTTTTTTCTTTAATCTTTATTTTTCCTATTATATTAGGATTATGCATTCCATCCCCTTCAGTTATCACTCCCGACAGTACCGCAAGCGAACAAAATCAAGAATTTTCAATCAGCTGTCTTGATACTAAACTCAACACAATTTCACAAGTGAACCTTGAAGAACACCTCATAGGTGTTCTTGCTGCCGAAATGCCGGCAAGCTTTGAATCCGAAGCATTAAAGGCTCAGGCTGTTGCCGCACGAAGCTATATTCTCAGCAAGCTGCGCACCGTCAGTGAAGACCATCCCGATGCCGTAATATGCACCAACCCAACCCATTGCAAAGGCTGGCTTTCAGAAGAAGCTGCAAAATCCAACTGGGCTCAAAAAGAACGTCAGGTATATTGGGAAAAACTCCGCAATGCCGTAAATGCAACAAAAGGCGAATATATGATGTATGACAACGAAGCAGTAGAAGCTTGTTTTTTTGCATCGGGCGGAAGCCGCACCGAGAATTCCGAGGATGTCTGGGTCTCAAGCCTTCCGTATCTCCGTTCTGTAGAAAATCCCGAATCCGACGACAGTACAAAATCAACAGCAAGCTTTGACAATTCAGACTTTATAAAAAAAATCTCTCCGCATCTTGATGAAGCTCCCACATCTGCCGTTCCCCGTATCTCAGAAATAACACGAACCTCTGGCGGAAGCGTTGCAACAGTCAAAATTTTTGACAAAACCTTTAAAGGTACCCAGATACGCAGTATTTTTGGTCTGAAATCTGCGAATTTTACCATAACTCAGGAAAATAACCGTGTTATTTTTGAAGTTATCGGTCACGGACACGGCGTGGGAATGAGTCAGAAAGGTGCAAATCAAATGGCAAAATACGGGAAAAAATACACAGAAATTCTTTCACATTATTATACAAATATACAAATTGTCAAAATGTAAAAATTATGATAAAATAATTATGTAAATACTATAAAAATCGAAGAAAGGCAGGGTATTACATTATGAAAGCAATTATTACATTGGGAAGACAGCTTGGTTCAAACGGAAAACTTATCGGAAAAGCTCTTGCCGAACAGCTTGGAATCCCCTTTTATGACAAAGAGCTTATCGCAAGAACAGCAAAAGAAAGCGGTCTCAGCGAACATCTTTTTGACGGAATAGAAGAAAAACCCACACACAGCTTGCTTTATTCTCTTGTTATGGGTGTTCAGTCCACGAAAGGACTTTATTATCAATATAACGATATGCTAAACGGAGATAACATCTTCAAGGTTCAGGCTGACGTAATCAAAAACATCGCAGATGAAGGCTCATGTGTTATCGTAGGACGTTGTGCGGACTACATTCTCCGCGATCATCCTCATCTGGTTCGCCTTTTTCTCTGCGCTGATGAAGATCACAGAATCAAGAATCTTATGGAACGCGACAATATGACCGAAAAGGTTGCCGCATCTGCTGTGAGCAAGGCAGACAAACGCCGCGCCAACTACTATAACTTCTATACCAACAACAATTGGGGCGATGTAAAGAACTATGACCTTTGTCTCAATACAGGCGACCTTACAAAAGAAGAAAGTGTACAGATTCTTTCAGATTACATAGCAAAACGCGAAGCGTATTTCAAAGACTGATTTCTTAAAACGACAAGCGAGGGGTGTCTCTTACAGGGCACCCCTCATTTTTAATTCAGAATATAAATTGAAAAACTCAGATAAGTGGCAAACGTAACCCACACAATATACGGAATATTTATTACACCGGCAACAAAATCAATCTTCAGGAATTTCAGAACCATCAAAATAACAAAAATCCACAGTGCAACTATCCACAAGAAAGCAGCACCAAAAGCTCTTGCATTGAAAAAAATCAGACTCCAGAAAAAATTAAGCAAAAGCTGCAATACATAAACTCTCAAAGCCTCCAATACTTTCATAGGTTGCAAATCCTTATGAAGATAAACTCTTGCACAGCCTATGCCCATAAGAATGTAAAGCACCGTCCAGACAATGGGAAATAATACAGCAGGCGGAGCCAAGGGCGGTTTTGTTATTTCGTCATATAGCATCATATTGTTTCTTGTAAGAAATGCAGCAAGCCCTCCTACCGCCAACGGTATAAGCATGCAAACCAAATATACCTTAAATTTTTTCCACATAAAATCACCTTCTGATTATGTCTATTATGCTGTTTTAAAAAAAATGAAAAAATTTTGAAATTTTTTAAAAAAACTATTGACAAAATGATTTTTTCGTATTATAATAAACGAGTTGATTTGAAGATGCGAGCATGCTGGAATAGGCAGACAGGCACGTTTGAGGGGCGTGTGTCAACCGACGTGTGGGTTCAAGTCCCACTGCTCGCACCAAATTGATTTTTTTATTTTCAAGATATTGCCGGATTGTGTAAAGGTAGCACAGCAGACTCTGACTCTGTTTGTCTGGGTTCGAATCCTAGTCCGGCAGCCATAAAAAAAGCCCGTATTTACGGGCTTTTTTGCTTGTGCAAACACTTTCATCTAACGGTTTTTCTAACATTTTTGCAGAAAAATTTCGCAAGTCTTGTATAAGCTATAATCCTGTTATCTCTTATACAACATCCTAGTTGACTTGTATATTGTTCCAGATAATTCACGTAATCAACAAGACCATCAGCCATCTCTCTGCATACTTTTTCACCAAGTTCGCGTGTAGCTTGTTCATGAACCCCCATAACGCCAACTTCAATTTCATTACGCTGACCAACGGTTTCAACCACAAACGGATGCTCAATCGGCTTTTGTCTTTTTTCAAACCCGTCCTGATCGCTTCAAAAAACAATCAGACCGCTGACACAGTCAACAGTCTGAAAAAAGCATTATCTTTTTTTGTTGTTTTAAAACTCCCCCCAAAAGGGATTATATCGCACCGATATGAAACAGTTCCGTTTTATTATCTGATTATTTCAAAATGCTGACTTTCGTCCAGATCAACCACTGTACAATCATTGGCATACGTACACTCAGGCAAAATAATCATTGCTGTGAGCTGTTCGTTGTTTGCAGGAAGCGGTGCAAGATGCCATATTGCCGCATTCAGCTTTACCAGTGTATGCTTTGGAACAACAAAAGCCTTTGCATAATCAGTAGCAGGAGTTCCAGCAGATGCAAGAGCAACATGAAGAATCATATCATCATCCAGGGGAAGAATCATTTCCCATGTGGTAGTGTGATACTCCTGCTGTGTAATAATCATTTTTTCAGGCTTTTTCACAATAATGGGCGAATATCCCACTCTGTGATTGCTGTCTGCATTAACCCTGTCAGGATAAAATTTGTGAATTTCCCCGCACAGAGCGTATCCCTCGGGTTTATCCATAACATAAAACTGTCCGAACTGTGCAAAAGATTCATTCGTAATAGGTTCTGCTTTTATAGTTTTCATAATTTACCTCCATATTCATTTTTATAAATTTGAATTATTCTGCAACAACGCCCTTTTGAAGCGTAACATTGGCATAAATTGCAGTTTCACCCGTTGCAATAACAGGATAAATTTTTTTCTTTTTCATAAAACTCAAAACGTTCAACTTCTTCAAAAGCTTCAGCTCCACGTTCATCAATATCGGAAACACCTTCAAAATGGCTTCAAGCAGTTCAGGCACACCATGTACGTCTGTGCGAATAACAATAGCATCCCTTCCAATAGTTTCCGTCTCCGATTACAATAGTATCGCTGTGTCACATTTCACGCAAACCTTCAGAAGTTCAGGTGAAATTATAGACGGTATTCCTTTAAGCATTTTTTCCTTTATGATATTTTTTAATAGCCGTAATGACCATTTTTTCCTATTATATCAAAGTAATTATAGATTCTTTCAAAAGCCAGATACAACTGTTCACCGTTTTCCAGTTCAGCAAGCCCCAGATAACTCGAACCGCTTGCAAGCTGAGGTGCAGACGAGAACCGTGCTTTTTTTATTTTGCTCAGTAATTCTTCATTTGCAATGGCATACCACGCATCCTCTACAGCAGCTTCAGCGTCTATATCCTCTGTCACTACTACTGACTTATACAATCTAACAGACTGTATTTTTTCAAGAAATCTTCCATTATTATTGACATCCCATATTTCTTTTGCTTTTTTCCCATCCGAAAGAAAGACTTTGTTCACAGACAAAATATCTTCTTTTATTTTTATGGAAAATTCACCCTGTCTGTTCACAAAACCAAACAGCAAATTCTGCTTTATACCAATATACAAAGAATCGCCTTTTATTTCATAACTATACCCAACAAAAGATTTTGCACTGCTTGAAGTTCCGCCTATCAGTGACACATCAGTATCGGTAACATAAACAGTATCAACAAACAAAGCATCGGGGTCTTCACACATTGTCAGTCCAAAAAGCTTCCAACCGTAGCGGGCACCGCAAAAAAGCATAAGACAAAGACAAAAGATCACAAGGAAGGCTTTTGTTGATATTTTCAAAACGTTTATGATGCTTTTCAAATAATCTACCATCTTTTTTGTCCCGCAAAAGTTCTCAAAAGAAGTTTCTTTTCCTTTCAATAGTTTCCCGTTGCTGAACAAAGCGGCTGCGCTGCTCGCCCAGCGGCAGTCGTAGTAAAAACGCTTTGTTTGCCCATGTGCATTTCGGCAAAGCCAAAAATTTTAAATGTCAATATAAATTCTATTATACAAAAAACACTGCAACAGATATATTCTATCACACTATCACACTTTACACAAGACAAATTTCGATTTTATTATTGTTTTTTTGCAAAAAATTTGTTTTTCAGACATATCCATCCTTCAAACGACTTCATCCATCATCCTGCGCCAACAGCATAAAATGTTTTCACTTGCAGGAAATAAGCCTTTTTTCCGTAACAATATAATCCATTTTTACATCGTGTTCATCAAGCGGGATATCTTCACAAAGCTGAAATTCGTAACATAATCCTACCTTCACTGCATCCATTCCGACAAGGAACATATCATAACAGCCTTTTCCAAAGCCTACTCTTCCGCCCTTTGGCGAAAAGGCTATGCCCGGAACAATAACAACATCGATTTTCGTCTTGTTTAAAAATTCTCCTTCTTGCGGTTCAAGCACAGAAAAACTACCTTTTTTAAATACTGTATTTTTATCAAAAAAAACAGGTGTAATATTTCCGCTTTTCGCATCTGTCAGCGGGAGCACTGTTCTTTTTCCATCCTCAAAGGCTCTTTCAATAATCCTTCCGGTGTCTGTTTCCTTGCCCAAAGGCATATAAAGCATAAGAGTTTTTGCGTTTTTGTATATAGTACTTTTAAGAAAAATTTCAGCCGCAAGGTCACTTTTTTCCACTGCATCCTCTACGGTCATATTTCTTCTTTGTTCTTTTAACTCCATCCGAATTTTGTTTTTCATAAAGCTTAACCTTTCTCAAAGCAAACGTACTTCCTCGCCGGGTTTATTTATGTTTTTTACATTTTTCAATTATTATATCAAAATATTATTCTTTTTTCAACCCAAAAACGGCGGTTGCAGATTTATGCAACCGCCGTAAAAGTCATTATTTAGTTAAACCTCAGGTATCACCAATATTAATAAATACCCTGGTCAAGCATTGCATCTGCAACTTTCATAAAGCCTGCAATATTTGCTCCCGAAACAAGGTCATAACCAAGACCGTATTCTTCAGCAGCTTCCATTGAAACCTTGTGAATGTTAATCATGATACCCTTAAGCTTTTCATCAACTTCTTCTGCTGTCCAGTTATATCTCATTGTGTTTTGAGCCATTTCAAGAGATGAAACCGCAACACCGCCGGCATTAACAGCTTTTGACGGGCCAATGATAAGCTTTGCTTCCTTGATTGCTTCCATAGCATCATCGGTTGTGGGCATATTTGCAACTTCAATATAATATTTTGTGCCATTTGCAATAATCTTCTTTGCTTCATCGAGTGTAATCTCGTTCTGTGTTGCACAAGGCATACAAATATCAACCTTAACTCCCCAGGGTTTCTGGCCTGCAAAGAATTCGCATCCGAACTTGTCAGCATAATCCTGTGCGCGATCACGACCTGAATTTCTCATTTCAAGAAGGTAAGCAATCTTTTCTTTTGTTACAACACCATCAGGATCATAAACA
>JAZRIX010000012.1:0-16309 GCA_045645485.1 Clostridia bacterium
CCGGTACAAAACCAGATATGTTTTTAACTCCTTTGGAAGTGTATTGAGAGTGCGGTTTTTCTGAATATTCCACCTTCTGGCGAAATCACAAAAAGTACTTTGGGCACTCGCCTTCTCAGCTGTCATGCAAAAAATAGCAGACGAAATAAAATTTTAGCATAACATTCCGGTGCAAAAAACGGAATCACCCTTCGGTGACTCCGTTTTTTACATAAAATACTTCTCAAATTTTCTGTTTGGACTATAGAAATTCTGTTTCCTCTGCAATACTTCTTGCTTTTATTTCGTCCTGAACAAGCTGTTTTCTTAGCCCGTCAACGGTGTCAAATTTTTTTATATCCCTGAGTTTTTTCAAAAACTCCACTTCTATAACTTTTCCGTAAATATCCCCTTTGTAATCCGAAATATAGGTTTCAATATTTTTTTCCGCCACATCCACCGTAGGCTTTGCACCAATATTGGTTACACCAAAGAAAACCGTCCCGTCAAAACTCACTCTCGAAAGATATACACCGTCTTTGGGCATAATAATATTTTCAGGAATACCTATATTCGCCGTTGGAAAACCAAGCCGTCTGCCCAGTTCTCTGCCGTGCACAACCTTTCCGCAAACCGAAAAGGGTCTTCCCATATACTCAGTAACCTTTTCCATTTTGCCCTCAGACACCAGTCTTCGGATTTCGGTACTTGATACAATTGTGTCAAGACACACACAGTCCTTGACAAAAACTTTTATACCAAGTCCCAAACATTCCTCACGAAGCTTGTGAACATCACCTTCTGCCCCATGCCCAAAACGATAATTCTCTCCCGAAAAAACTGCTGCTGCATTATATTTTTCAAAAAGATTATGAGCTACAAAGCTTTTGTAGTCTATACTTCTGAACTCAGGGCTGAACTCTTCTGCTATTACTGCATCAACCCCCATTTCCTCAAGAATTTCCAATCTTTTTTCGAAAGAATTTATTCTTTGTGTATTGGGAATTTCCACAAGCTGAACCAATGACAGAAGTCCGTTTTCACGCGCATAGCTGACCGCCGCACCAATAACAGCAGTGTGACCCTTGTGCAACGCATCAAAAGACCCCAATGCAACTGCTGTCTTCTTCTCAAATATGAAATTTTCGTGTTGGTTTCCTTTTAAAACTACCATCACACCGCTCCGCCATAGAAACTTTTTATTATTTCAAAGTTCTCACCGTTGCTTTTTGCAAGGGCAAGAAATTCATCCTTCTCGTCAAAAACACGATATATTTCGCCGTCATTCAAGCCTTCTACCTTAATTTTTATACCGTTTCTAATGCGCCACGCATTACGTCCGCCAAGAACAATTTTGCTGTATTCGGGAAGTGCCTCCGATACAGGGGTAAGAAAGCTGAAGTCCTCCGCCGATGCCATTTCTTCAAGCTTTTCAAGGGTATAAGCATCACGGATGTCAAATCTGCCGCTTCTTGTGCGTTCAAGTGCCGACATATGTCCGCCGCACCCCAAAGCCGCTCCGATATCGTTACAAAGAGTTCTGATATATGTACCCTTTGAACAGTCAACCAGCATATCAACGGTATTGGCAGCCAAATCAATATTTTTTATTTCGATATTGTGAATCACAACCTGTCTTGCCTTACGTTCTACGGTTTTGCCTTCACGTGCAAGCTTATAGAGCTTTTTCCCGTCAATCTTTATTGCTGAATACATTGGCGGGATCTGAGATATTTCTCCCACAAAACCGTTCACAGCATCACGTATCTGTTCTTCGGACACAGATACTTCAAAGCTTTCAATCACTTCGCCCGACGCATCCTGAGTATCCGTAAAAGCACCCAACTGAAGTCTGGCATAATACTGTTTGTCAGCTGCGGTAAGGTACTCAGCCAGCTTTGTACCCCTTCCTACGCACATAGGAAGAACCCCTGATGCATCAGGGTCCAGGGTTCCTGTATGTCCAATCTTCTTTATATTCAGAATCCTCCTCAGTTTGTAAACCACATCATGAGATGTAATCCCCAGAGGCTTATTTACATTAACAATTCCGTCTGTCATATTTTTTCTCTTTTCTGATTTCTTTAAAGCTGTTTCTTTATTTCCTCAGCCAATTCGGCTTTTACCGTATCAATATCCTTTCGAATAAGGAATCCGCTTGCCTTGATGTGACCTCCGCCGCCAAAAGCAACCGAAACCTTTGCCACATCAACGCTGCCGTTGGAACGAAGGCTAACCTTAAAAGCACCGTCTTCTTTCTGACGGATATAAGCACCAACCTCTACACCTTCAACCGACCTCGGAAGCTCAACTATACCGTCTATAACAGTTTCGTCAACACCAAGCTCTTCAAAATCCTGATTTGTTATGGCAAGAACAGAAATCTTTCCGTCCTCCAAAAGTTCAAGCCTGTCTATTCCCCAACGGTAAGTCCGAAGATAATCAACGCTTTTTGTGTCAAAAACCTTCTTTGAAATTTCACCCACATCAATTCCTGTCTCCAGAAGCTGAGCCGCAACATAGTGTGTTTTTGCCGTTGTTGACGAGAATTTGAAGCTTCCTGTATCACAGATAATGGCAACATACATATTGTGAGCCATATCATATGTTATCTCTACGCCAAGTTCCTTTGCAACATCAAAAATAATCTCACCCGTTGCAGGAGCATCCTGAACGCAGGTACACTGTGCAAATTCCACGTGAGTCATGTGATGGTCAATTGCAGCCGTATTTCCTTTGAAAAATTCCTGCAAACTGCCAAGTCTCTTGATATCTGCACAGTCCACAGCAATTTTGAGGTCACATTCCTCAACAGAGAGATCTGAACTTTCAACTCCCTTTATCAAAGCATATTCCTTTGTTCTTTCATCACCTTCACGCAAGAAAACCTCTGCTTTCTTGCCCATTGCCTCTATAATAAGCTTCAGTGCATATGCACTTCCCAAAGCATCACCGTCAGGATTTTCGTGATTGAATATGGCAATCTTCTCTGCCGCTCTTATTTTTTCTGCAACATTTTTCAGCATAATTTTTCCTCCGCTCAAAATACAGCAAGCGTTGAACCCAGAAAGTTTTCAACGCTTTTTGCTTAAAGATTCTTCAGAACCTCATTAATGTGCGCACCGTATTCAATTGAATTATCCAGAACAAAAGTAAATTCAGGTGTGTTGCGAAGGTTGATACGTCGTCCAACCTCCTTGCGGATAAATCCTGACGCACTTTTCAGAGCATCCATTGCACCTTTTTGTACGTCAGCATCACCAAGCACACTGATATACGCTTTGGCAAACTTCAGGTCCTTTGTGACACTGGCATTTACCACCGACACAACTGCCTTTGACAGTCTTGGGTCTTTAAGTTCACGGATAATCATACTGAGCTCACGCTTAACTTCTTCTGAAATTCTGTCTATTCTGTTATATGCAGGCATAAAAAACCTCCTGTTTTAAAGTAGGGGCGGCAATATGCCGCCCGTATGAGATAGTCCGCTAAATCAGGGAATAGGTAAAATTGCTTCGGAACACACAAACCGAATCCAAAACCTTCAGTTTTGGAGCACTCGAAATCGTACTTGTTGTAGAATCAGTGAACAATTTTAACATTTCCTACTGAGGCTGAATCTGTTCCATAACATAAACCTCGACAATGTCGCCTTCCTTTATGTCATTGAACTTTTCGATACTGATACCGCATTCGTATCCGCTGTTTACTTCCTTTACATCGTCCTTGAAACGCTTCAGTGATGCAAGCTCACCTTCGTGAATAACAATACCGTCACGAACAATACGCACAAGGCTGTTGCGCTGAACCTTACCGTCTGTAACATAAGCACCGCCGATTGTACCAACGCCTGAAACCTTGAATGTGGTTCTGATTTCAACGTGTCCGGTAATTGCTTCACGGAATTTGGGAGCAAGCATACCCTTCATAGCGGCTTCAATATCTTCAATTGCATCATAGATTACTCTGTAAAGACGGATATCAACCTCAGAGCTTGCGGCTGCAACAGTTGCACCCGGTGTAGGACGTACATTGAAGCCTACGATAATGGCATTTGATGCACTTGCAAGCATAACGTCAGATTCTGTAACAGCACCAACAGCACCGTGAATAACGTTTACACGAACTTCTTCGTTTGTAATTCTCTCAAGTGACTGACGTACAGCTTCAACAGAGCCCTGAACGTCTGCCTTCACGATTATATTCAGGTCTTTCATCTTGCCCGCTTCAATGTGTTCAAAGAGATTTTCAAGAGAAACAGCCTGACTTGCCTTCTGAGCTTCCTGCTTTGCTTTGTACTTTCTTGCTTCAACAACGGCTCTGGCTTTTCTTTCATCCTCAACAACATAGAATACGTCGCCGCCGTCGGGAACTTCAGAAAGACCGAGTATTTCAACAGGGATTGCGGGACCAGCTTTTTTGATAGCCTTGCCCTTGTCGTCATTCATGGCACGAACTCTGCCCACAGCAGTTCCGGCAACAACAATATCACCAACCTTCATTGTACCGTTCTGTACAAGAAGTGTTGCCACAGGACCTCTGCCCTTGTCAAGCTGTGCTTCAATAACAGTACCCTTTGCAAGACGGTTGGGATTAGCTTTCAGTTCCTTCATTTCTGCAACCAGAAGAACCATTTCAAGAAGACCGTCAATATTAATCTTTTTCTTTGCAGAAACCTCTACACAGATTGTATCGCCGCCCCATTCTTCAGGAACAAGACCGTGCTCTGTCAATTCCTGACGAACTCTGTCAGGGTTTGCACCTTCCTTGTCAATCTTGTTGATAGCAACAATAATTGATACGTTTGCCGCTTTTGCGTGGTTTATAGCTTCGATTGTCTGAGGCATAATACCGTCATCTGCCGCAACAACCAGAATCGCAATGTCAGTAACCAATGCACCTCTTGCACGCATTGCAGTAAATGCTTCGTGACCGGGTGTGTCAAGGAATGTAATTTTCTTGTCATTGACACGCACACGGTAAGCACCGATATGCTGTGTAATACCGCCAAATTCGCCTTCTGTTACGTTTGCATTGCGGATTGTATCAAGAAGTGATGTCTTTCCGTGGTCAACGTGACCCATAACAACAACAACGGGTGAACGTGGAACCAATGATTCAGGATCATCTTCAACATCATTAAACAGTTTATCCTCTTCTGTAAGAATTATTTCTTTTTCTACCTTTGCACCAAAATCTTCCACAATCAAAGAAGCTGTATCAAAATCAAGAGTTTCGTTCACAGATGCCATAACTCCCAGCATCATAAGCTTTTTGATTACTTCTGTTGAAGCCTTGTCAAGACGTTCTGCCAGTTCTCCCACAGTGATTGAATCAGGAACAAGAATAACCTGTTCTTCCTGCTTCTTTTCCCTCTTGGCAATTTTTTCAAAAGCCTTGGGATCAGTCTTCTCCTTTACCAGCTTGCTCTTTTTGTTGCCTGTCTTGATTTTCTGCTTGCCGCCGCCTTGAGCCTTTACGTTCTCTGGAACAAGCTCTTCAAGTCTCTCATTGTCAAGTCGGTCAAGGTCAACATTGTTTGCACGGGTATCAACCACTCTGGTCTTTCTTGCAGGTGCATCTGTTGCAAATCCGCCTTCTGATTCAACCTTTTCAGGAACCCTTTCTTCTGTCTTTGCATCTGCATCAACTGTTTCTGCAGATACAGCCTCTTCCTTCTTTTCAGGTTCTTCTTTTTTCACTGCCACAAACAATGCAGAAAAATCCTCAACCTGATTCTTTTGTGTAATATACTCAAATATAATATCCAGTTCTCTTTCATCAAGAGCACTCATGTGACTTTTTTTTGAGATACCATAATCACTCAGAATTTTCACAATTTCTTTTCCGGGAATATTGGTAAATCCCTTTGAAAGCTCATATGCCTTTATTTTTGTCATAATATTACTCCTTTCCGTTGACATACTCATTTTCCGATTCTGTACATCTTTTCATTTCTTCAGCTATTGAGCTGTCTGTAACTGCCATTACCACAGCAAACTCACGCCCTGTATATCTGCCAAGAGTGAACCGGTCACTTGTTTCTATAATCTTTGCTGCGTAGAATTCACAACTGTTTCTGAATTTCTTTTTCGTGTTTTCGGATGCGTCCGATGCAACAATCACAAGCTTTGCCTTTCCTGACTTGATTGAATCCTTCACCGCACCTTCTCCAAAAGCAATACCACGCATTCGTGCGGCAAGACCAAGCATCCTGAAAAACTTTTCATTCGCCACTTTTCATCAGACCTTCCAACATATCATAAATTCCGCTGTCAATTTTTGAAGAAAGACTTCTTTCCAAAGCCCGAACTTTTCGTGCTTTTCCAATGCATTCTGTACTTTTGCACAGATAAGCACCTCTTCCCGGAAGTCTTCCTTCAAAATCAATTTGAACAATTCCGTCTTTTTTTGCCACACGCAAAAGTTCAACCTTGTTCATTGTCCTTCTGCATACAGCACACATACGCTGAAGCTTCATAATAATGTCAACCTTTCATTCTTTTTTTGAATGCCAAAACATTATTCAGCCTGGGTGTCGGCGTTATCAGGCTTCAGGTCAATCTTCCAGCCTGTAAGACGTGCAGCAAGACGTGCATTCTGACCTTCTTTTCCTATAGCCAGTGAAAGCTGATCAGCCGGAACAATAACACTGCACATTTTCTTTTCTTCATCAACAGTGATTGAAACAACCTTTGCTGGGCTGAGTGCCTGAGTAATGTATTCAGCGGGATCATCACTGTATCTGATAATATCAATTTTTTCACCGCGAAGCTCATCAATAACCGCCTGAACTCTCATACCCTTGGGACCGATACAAGTTCCTACGGGATCAACGCCTTCCATTGTAGAGTGAACAGCAATCTTGCTTCTTGAACCGGGTTCACGTGTAAGACCCTTGATTTCAATAATACCCTTTTTGATTTCAGGAACTTCAAGCTCAAAAAGTCTGCGAACCAATCCCGGATGTGAACGTGAAACCACAAGATGAACGCCCTTCACCGAGTTTGCAACCTCAACAACAAACACCTTGTACTTTGCACCTGGCTTGTAGTTATCATTCTTTACCTGCTCATTGGGCATAAGAACCGATTCTGCATCATTAATTTCAAGCATAATGTTTCTTCTGTCAATCTTTCTTACCGTTGCATTCATAATATCGTTTGCACGGTCCGAAAATTCATCAAAAGCCTTTTCACGTTCTGCCTCACGGATTCTCTGGAGCACTACCTGACGTGCAGTCTGAGCTGCAATTCTGCCAAATGCCGCAGGAGTAACCTCTTTTTCAAGAACATCACCGGCCTCGTATCTTGCATCAATTTTCTTTGCATCCTCAACAGAGATTTCACATTCTCTGTCTTCAACCTCTTCAACAATGTTCTTGCGGGCATATACTTTTATTTCACCGCTATCTTCATCAATAATAACCTTGGCATCCTGAACGGCACCGTAGTTTTTTCTGTATGCGCTGAGAAGTGCTCCGCTGAGAGCATCAAGGACAACATCCTTGCTTATGCCTTTTTCTCTCTCAATTTCTTCAAGCAACAAAAACAAATCTGACTTCATTTTTCTTAATCTCTCCTATCTTTTTATATTAAAAATCAAAATGTAATTTTACAAAAGTTGTATCGCTGAGTGCCAATGAAACTTCCGTTCCTTCCAAATCAACGGTTACCGTATCATCAGCAAACGCTTTCAATGTACCGCAGATATTCTTGCTTCCGTCAATAGCCTGATAAAGACCGATATCAACAGTACATCCCATATATTTTTCAAAATGTGCAGAGGTTTTGAGCTTTCTTTCTATGCCGGGAGACGAAACCTCAAGAATATAGTTTTCCTTTATGGGGTCACATTTATCCAGAGCTTCCCCCAAAGCACGGTTTATGACTTCACACTCATTGATTGAAATTCCGCCGTCCTCTTTATCTGCAAAAACTCTGAGATAACGGGCACCGCCCTCCTTGACATATTCAACGTCATAAACATAACATTCACTGACCTCCGCAATTGGTGCAGCAAGCTCAATAATCATTTTTTCAAGTTTTGAATAAGCCATATATTCCTCCTTTTGTATTTTTGTCGGCGTTGTTGCTAACAAAAAGAGTGAGGCGCGCCTCACTCTTATGAATACACTATTACGATAATAGTATAATACCACAAAAACCTTTATTTGTCAAGACTTTTTTATAATTTTGGCAAGTTCATCCATAAAGGAGTTTATATCCTTGAACTGACGGTATACCGATGCAAAGCGTACATAGGCAATATCATCAAGCTCCTTCAGTCTGTCCATAACCATTTCACCGATTTTCTCGGATGTAACCTCACGTTCAAGCATATTGTAAAGCTTTGACTCAATATCATCAATCAGCTTTTCAATGTTAGCCAAAGTAACCGGACGTTTCTCACAGGCACGCAGAATACCGTTGAGAACCTTGTCTCTGTCCCAGGTTTCACGAAGTCCGTCTTTTTTTACAACAATAATTGGAATTGTTTCTATTTTTTCATAAGTAGTGAAGCGCTTTCCGCACTCAAGACATTCTCTGCGGCGGCGAATAGTTGTTCCCTCCTCAGTAGAACGGGAATCTATAACCTTGCTTTCCAAATGACCGCAAAACAAACAACGCATTCAAATCAACTCCAATACACAATATATAGTTATATATTAACACAAAAGCAACAACTTGTCAACCAATTTATACCTTCAAAGTCTCAGGCTTCATACCTTTTTTCTTAGCTCCTCAATTTTTTCTTTTACCATTTTTGCACGTTCAGCATCAAGCCAGCCAACTGTAGCAGCAAACTTAACGCTTGCCAAGCCGTCAAGCACCTTCACCTGACCGTGCTCCTTTGCATAATTATAACCAAAATGCTGAGCCGTTGCAGGAAGAACCATACCGCAGGAATCCTCTTCAGGGGTTCTTGAAATCCAGCGGATTCCAAAGGGCAGAGTTTTTACACTGTGTGCTGCATAATACGCCCCATTCTCGCCATACTGCATTGTATGTGCGAAACCGTCCTCATCACCGATATAGCTGTGAACCGTAAAGGTAATTTCAGGGTCATATGTTTCACCCTCAACACCAAGCTTGTGATGCAGTTCAATATTTTCTTCAATTCTGTCCTGAAATTTCAGCATTTTTTCAGCCTGCTCCGCAGGAGTATCCGCCCACACCCCCTTGTGAACCGTTATATCGCTGTAATCCGCACTGTATACCAGCTCGGAATTTTCAAGAGTATTGAAGTTTATGTGACACAGATACATATATTCCATAGGGCGATGACGAAGATTCTCAAGAACCGCCTCAACCTTCACGGTTGTAGCATCCGCATCAAGCCTGCAGATTGGTGAAAACCTATAATTCTTCACAAAGGCAACCTTATATTCAACGCATCCGCCCAATGCCATATAGTCTTCTCCGCATTCAAGAAACGCACTGTCATAATCCGCGTTGGGAAGCTCACCGTGCTGGGGATGTGTGTCACCCGCTCCGGGTCCTCCCATAGCAAGGGCTCCGCAGTGAAGCAAAAATCCGCCATAGGTTTTGAGATATTCCTTTGTAGATACAGGTTCACCGAAGCCTGTTTTCATCCCAAGCTCACGCCCCAGAAAGCAGGCACGCCATATCTGCTGACCCTGAAAAGGCAACACAATAATATACCCTTTTTCATTTTCAATTTTCAAAGCTTCCACTCCCGTTGAAAAACGAAAAGCCGTAGCCTTCATTTTTGCAGTCTCTGCAAGAACAAATTCTCTTTCACCAAAGAATGTTTTTTTCAGATTTATACGCATAACTATTCCTCACTTTTCTTTTTTTAAATGTTTTCTTCATTCCTCTTATATCCTGACGGTATGCACAGGGTGCATTGCCGTAAAGACCGCGGAACTTTTTTGCGAACTGTGTCGCATCAAGAATTCCGGCCCGACTCATTATTTCACTTATAGGTAAATCCGTTTCTTCAATAAGGCGTTTTGCCGTTTCAAGCTTGTGTATATGTATAAATTTCGCAGGTGTTTCACCAGTCTTCTTTTTGACAACTTTATGTTTTAATTCTATATTCAATTCGGATTATAACAGATATATAATTGACTTGTCAAGAATTTTAACAAAGGAGATTTCTTATGAAGCATATTGAAAAAAACTATGACTTCCGCAAAGAACTGATGCAGTTGTTCTCCCCCCAATCTGGTACGGAGTTGCAAGCTTTGCCGTTGCAGGTCTTGAAAAGAACACAATCCACGTAGACTGCGCCCCCCTTGACTCAGCCGATAATCCATGTAACTGGATCAAAACGCTCAACGGAATTTCTTCAAAATGTGGCCTCAATGTACGGCGGCGACCACGCAGGAAAACACGAATGTTCAACGCTGAAGTTTCTCTACCCCGAAGCCATAAAGGAAGAACGCATCGTGAACGCAAATGAATGGTTCACCGAAACCGCAAAGGATATGTCAATTGAGTTGGGCGAAAAAATTGTTTCACTTTCTGTTGACGAACTGTGTGAAATAATTAAGTCAAAATAAAAGCAACAAAGGGTGTGCCTCGGCACACCCTTTGTTTTAAAGATACTTTGCTTCATACTCTGCATATTTTGTTTTGAATTCACTGCTGTCCTTTTTAAATGCACGAAGGGATTCGTGCAGGTTAAGATTATCATCAGCCGCATCAATTATGCAACCGGCAATATTTGAGCAATGGTCGGAGGTTCTTGCAAGGTTTGTAAGGATATCAGACCATACAAAGCCGGTTTCAATACTGCAAGCTCCCTGCTGAAGTCTGCGTATATGACCGCTCCTCAGTTTCTCCTTCAAAGCATCAATAACCTGTTCAAGAGGTTCAACATTCATTGCAGCATCTATATTTTCCTCGTCAAGAGCCTTTAATGTAAAGTCAAGAACTTCATCAACAGCATTACACAAATTGTCAAGCTCAGCCATGGCTTCATCGGAGAAGCTCATTTTCTTTTCTTTCATTTCTTCACTTGCTTTCACAAGTCCTACCGCATAGTCAGAAATACGTTCAAGGTCTCCTATAACCTTCAGAAGCTTTGCAGCTTCTGCACTATCGCACTCACTTGTCTGATAGGCACTGAGCTTTACAAGGAAGGTTCCGATTATATCCTCGTAGTGATCGCTTTTTTCTTCTGCAGCTCTGATTTTTTCGGCAATCTCAGGCGAGTATTGTCCCAGACAGTTCAAGCTGTCCTTCAATGCATAAACTGCACATTTTGCCATATCTGCCACCAGCTCACCGCATTGTTCAACCGCAATTGACGGTGTTGCAAGAAGTCTCTCATCAAGTTCGGTAACCTTTTCCGGAGTTTTGGTTTCCGGAACCAGCATATATGCAATTTTTTCAAGAAGACTCGACATAGGCAAAAGAATTACTGTACATGCAACATTAAATATGGAATGCCAAATGGCAATCTGAGCTTCAGATGTAGCCACATCGAATATATTCGGTGCAACCACATAATCAACAATACTGAATACCGACAGACAAATCACCGTACCGACTATGTTAAAAGTCAGGTGAACCAGTGCCGCACGCTTCGCATTGCGGTTTGTGCCAAAGGACGAAAGAATCGCCGTTATACAAGTACCGATATTCTGACCCATAATAATAGGAATTGCCGCACCGTTTGAAATTGCACCTGTTGCCGAAAGTGCCTGCAAAATACCAACCGAAGCAGATGAACTCTGAATAACAGCTGTAAGAATTGCACCTGCCAAAACCCCCAATATAGGGTTTTTGAACATTATGAACATCTGTGTAAACCATTCTACATCCTTAAGTCCCGCAACCGAATCAGACATAATATTCATACCGTACATCAGTACTGCAAACCCCAGAAGAATAGATCCTGTATCTTTCTTTTTGCTGTCCTTCATAAACATGGTAAAGAATATACCGAGCAAAGCAAGTATAGGTGTAAATGACATTGGTTTAAGAATTTCCACAAACCATGCGCTGCCGTCAATCCCACCAAGACTCAAAATCCAAGCTGTAACGGTTGTACCGATATTGGCACCCATAATCACGTTAATTGCCTGTTTCAAGGTCATAAGACCTGAGTTTACAAAGCCAACAACCATAACGGTTGTTGCAGATGAGCTTTGAATCACGGCAGTTACACCAAGACCCGTTATAAGTCCTGCAAGCTTGCCCGTTGTCAGCTTGCCCAAAAGAGCCTGCAATCCGCTTCCGGCTCTTCTCTCAAGTGCCGAACCCATTAAATCCATACCAAAGAGGAACAGACACAAACCGCCAATCAAAAATAATACGTTTTCCCAAGTCATTCCATCATCTTCCTTTTCTTTTATATTATTCAGAACAATCAGAAGATATCATAAAATGACAGCAAATACAATACATATTTCCAAGCTTTAACTTAACATTAACATATAATTAACATCAGGTATAAAGACCTATTCATTAAACTCTACGGTTATTCTTGTCCCTTCATCAACCGCACTTTCCAGAATGATCTCAGCATTATGATATGATGCAGCGTGTTTAACAATTGAAAGTCCCAGACCTGTTCCCCCCACTTCCTTTGAATGACTTTTGTCCACCCGGTAAAACCGTTCGAAAACACGGCTTCGTTCAGCATTTGGAATTCCTATTCCCGTATCACGAACCGTAAGATATACCTTTTTGCAAGCACTTTTGCTGACAATTACCTCAACCAAGCCATTATCTTTGTTGTACTTCACCGCATTATCGCACAAATTAAAAATCATTTCATCCAATATTTTTTCGGTTCCAAAAATTTCTGCAGACTCACCAATTAATCTGAGGTCTATATTTCGCTTTTTAGCAACAATTTCAAGTCTTTCAAGAATCCTTTGCGACAGCCTGTACAAATCTATAGTTTCTTTTTCATAACATACATCGCCATCGTCAAGCTCAGAAATTCTGATAATATCCGTGACAAGAGTAATAAGTCTTTGAGCTTCATCATAGATTGATCTTGAAAAATCCATAACTGTATCATTCGGCATTCCGCCATCTTTCATCATCTCAGCAAAACCCGAGATAGAGGTGAGGGGCGTGTTCAGCTCATGAGAAACATTTGATGTAAACTCTCGTCTCAGTTGTTCCCGATTTGCCGCTTCGGTTATGTCAATAATCATAACAACAGCACCAATAACAGTTTTCCCGTCACGGACAGGATTTCCAATGACTCTGCAAACTCTTCCGCTGTTTTCAATGTCCTTTTGCGTATGCTGACCCGAAAGAACATTTTTTATAATATCCTTGAATTCTTCTGATATCTCCATATAAGATATATTCTTTTTTTCAGTATTTCCAATATCCAGAAGCTTTAGTACAGCCTGGTTTTTTGTCAGAACATCCCCAACAGAATCAACCACAAGCAGGCCTTCATTCATATTTTCGGATATGAGACGAAATTCTTCCTGCTTCTGCCTTGCTTCTTTTATCTGTCGGTCTATAATTCTTTTTTGGGTCTTCAGTTTTGCCAGCAATGGTTCAAGCTCCTCATAAACTTCGCTGTTGATTGGATTGTCGGGATTAATTTCGTTTATGGGTTTCACAATAGATTTTGAAACATGATAAGACAAATAAAAAGAAATACCCATAATAATCAACACTATCACAATAAGCGGCTGCATAAGTCCCAACAAAATTGTAAGCACTGAATTCTGTACTGTCGAAACTCTCAGAAAGCGACCATTCTCAAGCTTCACGGCATAATATATTACTTTTTCTGTTAGGGTTTCGGAGTATCTGGAGGCAAAACCCCACCCTTCAGATAATGCTTTTTTAATTTCTTCACGTGATAGATGGTTGTCCGTCTTTTCGCCTTCGGTTGAAGTATCTGCAAGCACAACCCCATCAGGACTTATCAAAGTGATGCGTTTGTCACTGTCCTTAAATTTTTCAATAAATTCAGCACCTTCAAGTTCAACGGCATATGAAATATAGTTTGCTTCATTTCTCAACTCTGACATAATCCGACTTTCAAAATACTCAAACAAAATACCGAAAATAAGTACAAAGCTAACCAACAGTACCAGAATGGATGTCAGAAAATTCGAACGGAATATTTTTGCATTCATGCTTCATTCACCCCAATCTTGTAGCCGATATTTTTAACTGTTTGTATATATTCCCCTGCAGTTTCAAGCTTAACCCTGAGTTTTCTTATGTGAACATCCAATGTCCTTGATTCATCATAAAAATCGCCCCAGACCTCCGACAAAAGCACCTCTCGGCGAACCACGTTTCCCTCTGCCTGCAAAAGCATAAGAAGCAAGGAGTATTCCTTAAAAGAAAGGCTGATTTCCTTTCCTTCAACCTTAGTAATGTGCTTATCATGATTTACATAAAGCTTTCCTATACGATATTCATTTGGTGAATTGTTTTTTCTGTATCTTCGGAGCACAGCCCTGACACGTGCCACAAGCTCGGTCATACCAAACGGCTTGGATATATAATCATCGGCACCCATATCAAGACCTGTCACCTTGTCAAATTCACTGTCCTTTGCCGTAAGCATAACAACGGGTATATCCCTTGTTTTCTCTCCGCTTTGAAGCTTTTCCAAAATACTGAGTCCATCCTCCTCAGGAAGCATTATATCAAGTAAAATCAAGTCAGGTAAACCGTTTTTCATTTCCGACCAAAACCCTGACGGAGCCGAAAACCCTTTAACATCATAGCCCTCCCTTGAAAGTGCATAGCACACAAGCTTACGGATATTGTAATCATCTTCCACAAGAAAAATCATCCGTTTCACCTCCTATGCTCTTATTGTAACATAAAATTCATTTATAGTGAAGATATTTTTATGTTAATTGTATGTTAAAGTTAATCTTATCTTTTACAGTCAATCACAAGTATTTTATAAAATAAATTTACGATTGTGCAAAAAAAAGAAAATATTGTGCAAAGACAAACCCGAGTTTTTGTGTTATACTGGATATGTAAAAAGCAAAAAAATGGGGAAATCACCCCAAAATTTAAATAAAAGACAGGAGATGTTTTTATGTCAAGAATTTGTATTCCCGATTATGAGTACAAAGAAAGAATTGCAAGAGCTGCAAAGCTGGTTGCAGAAAAAGGTCTGGATGTAATGGTTGTATGCTCAACCGAATCAGACTACGCAAACGCCAGATATTTCAGTGGTTTCTGGCCCCTCTTTGAACGTGCAGGTGTTGCTATATCTGCAACAGGTGAGGCTGCCCTCATGGTTGGTCCCGAATGTATTATCTTTGCCAAGGACGTTGGTAAGATTGATAAAGTATTCTGTCTGAGAGAATTCAGAGAATCAGCTGACCCCTCTTACCCCGAGCTTCAGGCTAATACATTTAACGATGTATTCAAGGCTATCGGTGTTACAGGCAATAAAATCAAAATCGGTCTCGGAAGCTATGTAGAATGCACACTTCCCATCTATGAAGGTCTTAAGAACAGCTATCCCGAAGCAGAAATCGTTAAGTGTAACGATATTATGGTTAACTTAAGAAAGATTAAGTCCGCTAACGAGCTTGCTTGCATTCAGGAAGGTTTCAGAATTGTTGATATTGCAACAGATGAAGTTATCCGTAACCTTAAACCCGGCGTTACCGAACTCCAGATGGTAGGTATCGCACAGAAGGTTATTTATGAAGAAGGTGCAGAATACGAGGGTCTTCCTATGTACGTATTCAGCGAAAAGTCAACAAGCCACGCAATTTCACGTTCAGGCTACAGAACAATCGGCAAGAACGACATCGTTCAGCTGAACCTTTCTGCTAAAATCGACGGTTATTCTCCTGCAATCGGTCTTCCCATTGCTATGGGCAAGCTTGAAGGCGAAAGAAGAAGAGTTGTTGAATTCTGTAAAGAAGCTCACGACTGGACAATCGACCAGCTTAAAGCAGGCGTTATGGCAAATGAAGTTGCTCAGAACTTCTATAAAATGTACGTTGACAACGGTTTCAAAGACAGCTATGTATACGGACCTTGCCACGGAACAGGTATGATTGAGGTTGAGCCGCCCTGGATGGAAACAGACTCTACATACAAGCTGGAAGAAAATATGACATTCCAGGTTGACACATTTATTATGGGCGACGGCTTCGGTTGCAGATGGGAAATCGGTGCCGCTATCACTAAAGACGGTTGTCACAAGATGACCGACTACCTGAAGAAGGGTATCATTGAATTAGGCTTCTAAATCAGAACATATTTGCTAAGGCAGGTATTTACCTGCCTTAGCTTGTAGTTTTTACAAATATTTTCAAAGGAGTGCTTTAAAATGGCTATTGGAAGTCGGAGGCCAAGCGGTCTTAGGAAGACAACACCCACAGCCAACT
>JAZRIX010000013.1:0-14082 GCA_045645485.1 Clostridia bacterium
TTATTCGGAGGTGAATGAAAGTATGGCACGTATTGCAGGTGTTGACTTACCAAATGAGAAGAGAGTTGAAATCGGTCTTACCTATATCTTCGGAATAGGTCTTTCCACATCAAAGAAGATTCTGGCTGCTACAGGTATTAATCCTGACACAAGAGTTCGCGATCTTTCAGAAGATGAAGTTTCAGCGCTCAGAGCAGAGATTGACAACTATAATGTTGAAGGTGATCTCCGTCGTGATATCGCTCTTGATATCAAGCGTCTCATTGAAATCAACTGTTACAGAGGTCTTCGTCACAGGAAAAACCTTCCTGTAAGAGGACAGCGTTCAAAGACAAACGCCAGAACAAGAAAAGGTCCCAGAAAGACTATGGCTAACAAGAAGAAATAATAAGATTATCGATCGTCTTTATGCATCTGCATAAAGCTCCCTTAAATTCAGGAGGTGAAAGTTACTATGGCAAAGGCAGTCAAGAAGACCAGACGTCGTAGAGAAAAGAAAAATATTGAACGTGGTGCGGCTCATATCAAGTCAACCTTTAACAATACAATCGTAACCATCACTGACGTTGCAGGAAATGCAATTTCATGGGCATCAGCAGGTGGTTTGGGATTCAGAGGTTCAAAGAAGAGCACTCCTTTTGCTGCTCAGATGGCAGCAGAAACAGCTGCAAAGGCAGCTATGGAACACGGTCTCAAATATGTTGAAGTATACGTAAAAGGCCCCGGAAGCGGCAGAGAAGCAGCTATTCGTGCTCTCCAGGTTGCAGGCCTTGAAGTTAATATGATTAAGGATGTTACACCTATTCCTCACAACGGTTGCAGACCCCCCAAGAGAAGAAGAGTGTAATTTCAGGAGGTGAAATAGAATGGCAAGATATACAGAATCCGTTTGCAGAATCTGCAGACGTGAAGGTACAAAATTGTTCCTCAAGGGTGACAGATGTTTCACTGACAAGTGCGCTGTTACCAGAAGAGCATATGCTCCCGGTCAGCACGGCCAGGGCAGAAGAAAGCTTTCTGAGTATGGTACACAGCTCAGAGAAAAGCAGAAGGTTAGACGCGCTTACGGCATTTTGGAAGGTCAGTTCGCTCATTACTTCGAAATGGCTAACAAAATGGCAGGCGTTACAGGTGAAAACTTGCTTTCATTGGTAGAAAGACGTCTTGACAACGTTGTTTACAGACTCGGTCTGGCAGTTTCAAGACCCGAAGCAAGACAGCTGGTTTCTCACGCACACTTTTTGGTAAACGGCAAAAAGGTTAACATTCCTTCATACCTTGTTAAGGTTGGCGATGTTATCACTGTTTGCGAAACAAGCCGTTCAAGTGCTAAGTTTGATGCAGTTCTCGCATCAACAGAATCAAGACAGGTTCCCAAGTGGCTCGATATGAACAAGGACACTCTCGAAGGTAAAGTTATTGCTTTTGCTGAAAGAGACGATATCGATCTTCCAATCGAAGAACACTTGATTGTTGAGTATTACAGCAAATAATAAACCCGTTTTGAAGCGTTGCTGCATAATGCGGCAGTGCTACAATATTTGCACAGCCCTGATGAACTTGAGTTTTTGGGTTCGGAAAGTGAAGCAAGGTTTTCTTGCGGGATACACAGTTTCTGTTATCCCTGTGTTAAAGGAATTGAGTAGGAGGGCTAGATATGATAGAAATAGAAAAACCAAGAGTGGAATGTGTTCATGTATCTGATGACAACAGTTACGGCAAGTTTGTCGTTGAACCCCTTGAAAGAGGATACGGCACTACTTTGGGTAATTCGCTCAGAAGAATTCTTCTTTCATCCCTTCCGGGTGTAGCTGTTAATTCTGTCAAAATCGACGGTATTTTGCACGAATTCTCTACCATTCCCGGCGTTGTTGAGGATGTTACGGAGATTATTCTCAACATAAAGAAGCTTGCTATAAAGCTTCATTCAGACGGTCCTAAGACAATTTACATCAACCATGAAGGTGCAGGCGAAATCTGTGCCCGTGACATCAAGTGTGACTCTGACGTTGAAATCATAAACGGTGATCTTCATATTGCAAATCTCAACGAAGATGCAAAGCTGTTTATGGAAATTGTAATTGACAGGGGTCGCGGTTATGTTTCGGCTGACAGAAACAAGCAGCTTCTTCAGCCTATTATCGGCGTAATTCCGGTGGATTCAATTTACACACCTGTTATGAAGGTGAACTACACTGTTGACAACACCAGAGTTGGTCAGATTACGGACTATGACAAGCTTGTGTTGGAGGTTTGGACCGACGGTACAATCAATCCCCCCGATGCAGTAAGCTTGGGTGCGAAGATACTCAATGAGCATTTAAATCTTTTCATAGATTTGTCTGAAAGTGCAAAGAATGCAGAAATCATGATTGAAAAGGAAGAAAGCAAGAAGGAAAAGGTTCTGGAAACTACAATCGAAGAGCTGGATCTTTCGGTGCGTTCTTACAACTGTTTGAAGAGAGCGGGAATCAACACTGTTCAGGATTTGACAAACCGCAGCGAAAACGACATGATGAAGGTGAGAAATCTCGGTCGCAAGTCGCTTGAAGAGGTTATTGCAAAGCTTGACAGCCTTGGTCTTGCACTTACTACAAACGAAGACTAATTCCCCGAAGGCGCTGCCTTTGGTCGAAGCATTTTATTGAAAGAGGTGATAGTATGGCACACCAGAGAAAGTTGGGAAGACCCACTGATCAGAGAATAGCAATGTTAAGAAGCATGACAACTTCTTTCCTTGAAAACGGTAAAATTGAAACAACAACTACCAGAGCTAAGGAAGTTCAGAAGTTGGCTGAAAAAATGATTACACTCGGTAAAAAGAACACTCTTCACACAAGACGTCAGGCTCTTGCGTTCATCACAAAGGAAGACGTTGTTACAAAATTGTTTGCAGAGATTGCTCCCAAGTATGCTGAGCGTAACGGTGGTTATACAAGAATCATAAAGATTGGTCCCAGACGCGGAGACGCAGCTGAGATTTCAATTCTGGAGCTTGTGTAATTTGTTAAGTACAGTTGTGGCGGCCCGAAAGAGCCGCCATTTCTTTTGAAAAAGGCTCTGTGACAAATGTTGGGGCAAACACTTTGGGAAGCTCCTTCGACTTCGCTCAGGATGACCAAACGTGTTGTCCAGCCGGACACTGCTGTCATGTTGAACTTGTTGAAACATCTTAGCGGTGGCAGATAATCCAATATTTGCCATAGAACCTGAACAAACTTGGCTTTTTGAAAACGTAAAAAGCTTTGAATCATAAAGCTTTGGTTCGTGTATCCTCGAAAGGCTGAGAATTTTTGAGGTAATTATGGTAAAGCTTTGTATTTTTGATATGGACGGTACCTTGGTGAATACCATTGATACCATTGCATATTTCGGAAACACAACCCTTCAGCAATTTGGAATTGAAGAGATTCCTACCGAGAATTACAAAAAGCTGGTAGGAAACGGGTCACGTGTTCTGATTGAACGTATGTTGGAATTCCGTAATGCGGAAGTCAGCAACGTTGATGAAATTCATCAGTGGTATATGAACAAGTATGACAACGACTTTATGTACCTGACAAGAGCATATGACGGAATTGTTCCTATGCTGAAAGAATTGAAGGCAGCCGGAATAAAGACGGCAATCCTTTCGAATAAGGATGACTCAACAGCAAAAAAGGTTTCGGACGAGCTGTTCGAATCAGGACTTGTTGATTTGTGCCTTGGTGCAAGACCCGGAAAGGCTCTTAAGCCTGACCCGGAATCTGTATTTGAGATTGTTGAATCCTTTGGCGTTGCCAGAGCCGAATGCCTTTATATAGGTGATACGGCAACAGATATTGAAACTGCAAAAAATGCAGGACTTTATTCTGTTGGGGTTCTGTGGGGCTTCAGGGATGAAGCGGAGCTCATCAGTGCAGGTGCTGACCTTATTGTTGATGATCCTATGAAAATTGCAGAGATTGCAAAAAAATAAAATATTAAAAAGGTTCTTTTCCTGGTTGGGGTGACATTTGTCATATTGGAAAAGAACCTTTTTTGTGTTTATTGCTATTTTATTTTTTCAAAGTCTTCTGCTCCGTGCTTGCAAAGCGGGCAGATGAAGTCTGTTGGCAGCGGCTCGCCTTCGTAAACATATCCGCATATTTTGCACACATAACCCTTCTTTTCGGCAGGCTGTGCTTTGGGTTTTACGTTGTCGAAATAATAGCTGTAGGTCATAGCGGGTGTGTTTGTTATTACGCTGGCTTCGGTCAATGTGCACACAAACATTCCATGAGTGTCCATATCCACATAGCTTTCAACCTTCAGTGACATAAACGCATTTATGTACTGAGATGGAACAGCAAGACCGTTTTCCGAGGTCCAGAAGGGTGTATCAGCAAATTTGTCCGTATCCTTTCCGCTTTTAAAGCCGAAGTTTTGAAATACTGTGAAGGGTGCTTCTGTTGTAAGACAGCAGACATTCATTATGCCGGTATTTTTTATTGTGTCGTGTGAATAGTTTGATTTGTTGACTGCTACTACAACACGATTGGGGTTGTTGGTTATCTGGCTTACGGTATTGACAATAAGTCCGTTGTGACGGTTGCCGTCATTTGAAGTAATAATGTATAAGCCGTAGCTGATTTTGAATAAAGCTGTGATATCAATTGCCATAGGGATTCTCCTTTTGTATTACTTTTATATAAATTATTTTAGTATTTTTAGCTTTAACTGTCAAGAAGTTTTTGTCGGTTTACGGAAATAAAAGATATACTTGATGGATTTGTAATAATTATCCTGATTTCTTCATATTATTTAGTCAGAAGGCTTGCGAGACACCAAATGAGAAAGGGATATTAGAATGAAACATTACAAATCTGCGGTTATTGACGGGAAGAAGGTTTTGAGACGGTTTGCCTGCGGGTGCATTGCGGCAGTGGTTGGCGTGCTTGCGGCAGTAAATATACGGATTGCCGACCCTGAGGGAAGGCTGGCAAAAAATCTGTTTGACGGAGAAAGAATCATCGGTGAAAGCTTTCCGGGGGTTCAGGGTACAGAGAAGGGGCGTTTTTTTGCACAGGCATCAAAAAGTCTTGAAAAACTTCTTACTTTTGCTCTTTCCTTTGACCCTTTTGACGGCAGAACTGCAATTTTTGGAGAAATTCCTGTTGTACGTGCGGTGAGCAGCGGATATCTTGCACGGACAGCCAATAAATCGGCAGAGGTCTTCAATCCTCAGAATGCAGATATGGGTCAGGGAAAGCCTGAACCCGAGGTGCCTTCGGGAAAAGAGTACCCCATAAAAGAGGTAGGGTCGGGAAAACAAAAGACTGACGGAGAAAAAATTTCCGTAAGAAACGAAACGGGGTTTGCCGTAAACATTGACGAAATGCTGAAGGCTCCGTTGAACTTTGATATGAAGGGTGACAAACCGAAAATTCTGATTGTACATACTCACGGAACCGAAAGCTATACGGCAGAGGGTGCATCGACCTATGATACAAGCAAAAGCGACCGAACACTGGATAAAGAACAGAATGTGGTGAAGATAGGCGCAGAAATGAAGAAGGTTTTTGAAGAACACGGAATAAGGGCTATGCACGATATTACTCTTCATGACCATCCAAACTTTAATGGTTCTTATGAAAATTCGCGAAAGACCGTTGAAGCATACCTCAGAAAAAATCCTGAAATCTGCATTGTTCTTGATGTGCACAGAGACGCTTTTGTGTACGACGACGGGAGCAAGGCGAAGTTTGTATCTGAGCAAAAGGGAAAGAAAACAGCACAGCTTATGTTTGTGGTCGGAACAGACAGCGGTGGTCTGGAACATCCCCAATGGAGGGAAAATATGAAGCTTGCCGTAAAGCTGCAGAATTGTATTAATAAAAAATATCCCGGACTTATGCGTGATATAAATTTGCGGAAGGAACGATTTAACGGACATCTGACACGGGGCAGTCTGATAATTGAAGTGGGGAGCAGCGGAAACAGCCTTTCGGAAGCTATTGAGGGGGCAAAATGTGCGGCTTTGGCAATGAGTGAATTTTTCAACACTATGAAATAAAAAAATGCCTGTCGGGAAGAAAAGGTCTTTCCATACGGGCGTTTTTGCGGTTTTGAAGGTTGCATAACAATCAGCAGAGGTGAAAAAATGAGAAACAAGCTGAAAGCATATACCTATGATATTCTGGAAAAGGATGTAGAGATACTGAAAAAGAATTTCCCGGATGTTGAATATAGTGTTATCGGTGAATCCTGTTGGGGCAGAAAGCTTTATTACATAAGACTGGGACACGGAAAGAAAAAAATCTCTTTCAACGGTGCCCATCACGGGATGGAATGGATAACTTCTGTTCTGCTGATGAAGTTTGCGGGAGATTTTCTTTGGGCAGAGATCGAGGATGAAACTCTGAACGGTTTTTCTGTCAGGTCTCTTGCTGAACAGACTTCACTTTACGTTGTGCCCATGGTAAACCCCGACGGAGTGGAACTGTCGGCAACGGGAAGGCTTCCGGATGGGTTGTCTGAAGACGAAAAAAGCTTTCTTCTTTCCTGCAACGGGTCGGAGGACTTTGAACGTTGGCAGGCGAATGCAAGAGGTGTGGACTTGAACCACAACTACGATGCATTGTGGGGAAAATCCAAGGCAATGGAAAAAGAATATAATATTTACGGACCGGGACCTACGAGATTTTCGGGAACGGCACCCTTTTCCGAGCCTGAGAGCAAAGCTCTGGCGGATTTTACGGATAAAATGAATTTTGATATGACCATGGCATTTCACAGTCAGGGAAAGGTTATTTATTATAGCTTTGGGGGAGAAGAACCCCTTGTCTCTCTGAAAATTGCCAAGGCTCTTGAAATAATATCACCTTACAGAATTGATTACGCAGAAGGAATGGCGTCGGTGGGAGGCTACAAGGATTGGTTTGTACATAAATTCCGAAGGCCGGGATTTACCATTGAAGTGGGTGAAGGAAAAAATCCGTTGCCTTTTGAAAGCTTTCCTGTTATATATAAGGAAACTTTACCGCTGCTTTTGGGTGCTATGACGGTTTGAAAAGGAAACTCTTGCAGAATGCCGAAGAATGTGATATAATTGTCCGGTAAAAATCCGAAAGGAATGTTGATTTTATGTCACAAGCAAAAAAAGTAAAAGTAATAGGTGCAGGTCTGGCAGGCTGTGAAGCTGCCTGGCAGCTTGCAAATATGGGAATACAGGTAGAGCTTTTTGAAATGAAACCCAAAAGATTCTCCCCTGCGCACAAAAGCTCGGATTTTGCAGAGCTTGTCTGCAGCAACTCATTCCGTGCAGACGGAATTTATAATGCAGTGGGTCTTCTCAAGGAGGAAATGCGAAGACTGGGTTCATTGATTATGGAATGTGCCGATGCGGTGAAGGTTCCCGCGGGCGGTGCATTGGCGGTTGACAGAGAAGGCTTTTCGCGGATGGTAACCGAAAAAATAAAGTCTCACCCCAATATCTGTGTGGTGGAGGATGAAGTAACCGAAATCAATACGGATGAATATACTGTTGTAGCGGCAGGACCTCTTGCTTCGGATGCAATTGCACAAAATATATTGAAGCTTACGGGAGACGAATCCCTGCATTTTTTTGATGCGGCGGCACCTATTGTTTCCTATGAAAGCATTAATATGGAAAAGGCCTTCAAGGCGGCACGCTACGGAAAGGGCGGAGATGATTATATCAACTGCCCTATGAGCAAGGAGGAATATCTTGCATTCCGTGAGGAGCTTGTGAATGCTGAAGCTGCACAGGTACACGAGGGCGTGGAAAATCCCAAGGTTTTTGAAGGCTGTATGCCTATTGAGATTATGGCAGCGAGAGGAATTGATACTATGCGTTATGGTCCATTGAAGCCTGTGGGACTTACCAATCCCTATGACGGAAGCCGTCCTTATGCGGTTGTTCAGCTGAGACAAGACAACGGAGCAGGAAGTATGTTCAATATAGTGGGTTTTCAGACGCATTTGAAATTCGGTGAGCAGAAGAGGGTCTTCGGAATGATTCCGGGTCTTGAGAATGCTGAGTTTGTCAGATACGGCGTTATGCACCGCAACACTTATATAAATTCTCCCAAACTGCTGAATGATATATATAATATGAAGGAATTCCCCAAGGTTTTCTTTGCCGGACAGATAACGGGTGTCGAAGGATATATAGAATCTGCATCCTCAGGTCTGTGGGCAGGGATATGTGCAGGACTTACCGTTCTTGAAAGGACTGTTCCCTCGATTTCTGCAAGAACAGCTATAGGTGCACTTGCAAAATATATATCAAATCCTGCGGTGGAGGATTTTCAGCCTATGAATGTGAATTTCGGGATTTTTGAAGATTTGGGTGTACGAATCAAGGACAAGCGTGAAAAAGCGGAGAGATACGCTGAAAGAAGCTTTAAAGAAATTGAAATTCTGGCAGAAGCTGTTCGGATATAAGAAGTTTTTCTGATATATTTCGGCAAAAAGGGTCGGTTTTTGAACAAATTATACAATAACAAGGTTAATAACTGAAAAAATTTTCAAAACTTATTAAAATTTCCAAAAAACTCTTGACATAATCATCAAAGAGTATTACAATGTATGTCGTAATATGATGTTTTTATTCAATATCTTGTGTGTGATTGATTAAAGCATCGATTTTATGTGCTGAGATGCTGTTTTTGACAAAAGAATTGAAAATGTGTTACAATAATGTTACATTTTCAAATAGCGGTTGACATTTCCGGCGTTTTAGTGATATAATCAACGTAGTTAATGGGGAAAGTGTATATTCATTGTCCCGTTAACATAGCAAGGCTTACCCCAACGGGCTTTGCAGATTTTTTCAATAACTTTGAAAAAAATAAAAAATTTTTTATATTTAAAGGAGGATTTGAGAATGTATAATCTCAAAAAAGTGATTGCTTCTATCTGTGTTATCGCTATGATGCTCACAACTGTTGCTTTCGGTGCAACTTTTGCTGACGTTGCAGAAGATAGTGCTTATTATGAAGCAGTTGAAACACTCAACAAACTCGGAATCATCGACGGTTTCGAAGACGGAACTTACAAGCCTGAAGACGGCGTAACAAGAGCTCAGATGGCAAAGCTTATTGCTGCTATCCAGGGTTATGTTGATTCAGCTGCAGCTCAGACTGCAACAGAATTCAACGATGTTACAGCTGCACACTGGGCATCAGGTTATGTTGCTACAGCTGCAGGCATGGGCATCATCAACGGTTATGGTGATGGTACTTTCGGTCCTGAAGATCCCGTTCTTTTTGAACAGGCTGTAAAGATGGTTATGGCTACTCTTGGTTACACAGCTTACGCTGAATACAACGGCGGTTATCCCGGTGGCTACATGGCAGCTGCTCAGAGATACAACGTAACAGCTGGTGTTTCTAACGCTACAATGGGTACACAGGCTAACCGTGGTACAATTGCTCAGCTTCTCGCAAACGCTATCGACACACCTTTGATGGAACAGACAGGCTGGAACACAAAGGGCGAAGTTGACTACGTTATCTGCGATGGCAAGGGTGGCAGAGACTACAAGACTCTCATGAGCGAAAACCTTGGTGTTGTTAAAATCCGTGGTATCGTTACAGAAAACTTCTTCACAGCTCTTAATAACGAAGAAAAGGCTATCAACCTTGAAGAAGATGTTACTGTAGAAATCGCTATTGCTGATGCTTATGGCACAACAAACAAAGATTTTGAAGACTACAACGAGCTTGGTTATGACGATGCTGTACCTGTTACTTTCCTCGCTGGTGAATCTGACGCTGCTGATTTCCTCGGCAAGTCGGTAATCGCTTACGCTCGCGAAGTTGATGACGAGTACGAAATCGTTTCTATTGTTGAAGATACAACAAGAAATGACGTTCTTGAAATGGACCTCAGCCAGTTCAAACAGATCAATGCTGAAACAGGCAAGTTTGAATACTACAAGACAGCAACTGCAAAGACAGCTACAGCAGTAGTTATTGATGCTCCCGCTGTTGTTTACAACAACGTTGGTGATTTTGAAGTAGCTGATATCTTTGGTGATGAAGTTGCTAACGAAGGTGCTACACTTGACGGTGGTAAGATTACTCTTATCGACAATGACGATACAAAGGGTTACGACGTAATCTTCGTAGAAGTTGCTGAAACAGCAGTTGTTGACGAAGCTGAAGCTGGTTACGTTGCATTCAAAGAAGCTACAGCTACAAACTCAATTATGGAACTCGAAGTTGACGAAGACGACACAGATATGGTTGTTCTCGTAGAAAAAGACGGCGAATTCATTGACCTCGCTGACCTCGCTGAATGGGATGTTCTCTCAATCATCGCTGCAGGCAGTGACGCTGCATACATCCTTGCTGAAGTAGTTTCTAACAAGGTTGTTGGTACAATCGCTTCAGAATCTAAGTCAGCAACATCTGCAGGCGGTAAGGCTTACAGAATTGAAGGTACTAAGTACGACGTAGCTAATGGCGCTTATGGTCTCCCCATTGCTGTTGGTGATGCTGGTACATTCTACATCAACAAGTACGGCAAGATCGCTGCATTCAACGAAGGCGAAGGCGATGTAGTAAGTGCATCTGCTAACTACGCTTACGTAACAGCAGTTGCTGAAGACGAAGATATCCTTACAGGTAAGAAGACAGCTATCTTCCAGATGGTTACAGCTGATGGCGTAGTTACTCTCAACCTCAAGGCTTCAGGCGCTAAGCTTGATGGCGTTGGTGTAAACGCTGATGACGATATGGATGCTCTTGAAGCACTCGAAGGTGAAATCGTTAAGTATGCTAAGAACGCTGCAAATAACATCACACTTATCGACACAACAGCTGAATTTGCTGAAGCTGGTGGTGTTGTTAATGAGGATGGCGAATACGATTCTGAAGACCTCAGATTTGTAGGCGATGCTACATTCTTTGTAGATGCTGATTCTTATGTATTCTTTATCGCTGCTGAAGCTGAAGATTCATACCTCGGTACAGTAGAAGACCTCGCTGATGGCGAAACATACAAAGTTCTTGCTAAGTACGCTGACAAGAAGGCTGATGACAACAACATTATCGTTGTAGAAGCTGTTGAAGGTAAGGCTGGTAAGAAGGCTGGTTTCGCAGTTATCACAGCTGTTGGTACTTCTGCAAACGAAGACGGTGAAACAATCCTTTCTGTAGAAGCTATCGTTAACGGCGAAGAAGTTGTTGCTGATACAACATATGCTGTATATGATGCAGTTGCTACAAAGGAAGTTACAGTTGTAGATGAAAACGGTGATCCCGTTGAAGATGAAGATGGCAACGAAATAACAGAAGATGTTCCCTACCTCACAGTTGGTGATATTGTTAAGGTTAAGGTTGCTAACGACCTCTTCACAGCTATCGAAGTTGTTTACGACTTTGAAGATGGCGTAAGAGCTAGATATGATGAAGATGCTGATCTTGATGCTTATGCTGTAGTATTTGACGAAGTATACACAGCTACAGGCGACGAAGAAATCGCTGGTGGCGTTGTAACAGACTACAGAAAGACTTCTACAACAGCTACAATTGCTGGCGAAGATTACAAGCTTTCACAGGCTGCAAATGTAATCATTATCGATGCTAACGGCAGAAAGATTGACATTAAGAAGGGTTCTGTTTCTAACTTCAAGTACTTCGAAAAGCTCTACACAGAAGCTACAGTTGATGTAACAATCGGCGATGTAGACTACGAAAATGCTGATGCTGAAGATGCACAGCTCGCTGCTGACTTCATCTTCGCAAGAAAGTATGACGGCAGAGTTACTGACGTAGTAATCGTTAAGGGTATTGAGGATATGAAGGTTAGATAATTTGATTATCTGATTTAGTATCACAAAATAACTTAATATACTCAGAGAGAAGCCAATTCGGCTTCTCTCTTTTTGTGTTCAGAATTATAGTTCAATGTGGTTCTTTTACAAATGTTGGGGTAAACACTGGGGAAGGATACTTCGCTCTGCTCAGGATGACGCTATACGGCTTGTAATGACGTCATGTTGACGGAACGTTAAGAAAACGTGCTGAAAGCACGTTTTTAGTAAAGGAATGAAAAAAGTGAAAACATTTTTTAAAAAGAAAGCCGTCAGAGGATCTTCAATAATTAGTCGAAACATCTCAGCAGAAGAAAGATTCTTCGACTTTGCTATGCTTTGTTCAGAATGACATATACCTTCATACAGAGAAAATTAAGCTCTATGCGCAAACAACCATTGGCGGTAAGCCAATGTTTGTTTGGTTATACAAATTTTTGCATGCAAATAATGTTTACAGGGTATTGTATGTTTATAAACGTTTATTTTTCACAAGTGTTTTCAAGGGTATTAATATGCTGTTTCAGAATGATGTTTATATATTGAGACAGAGAACGGTCGTCTCTTTCGGCTTCTTCCTTTAATTTTTCAAGCACAGTGCCGTCTATTGTTATGCTTATTTTTTCTTTTAACGGTTTCACTTTATCACTCCTATAGGATTAATATATATTTATAATTAAATTATATAACATAATCTTACTAAACATTGACAAGTAGGATAAAGTAGTATAAAATAGGATAAAAGGAGGCGGTTATATTATGAATACGTTTGAAGATTTGTATGCGGTTGCTGTTGCTACAGCACTTTTGGGAAAAACAGAAAATTCAGATATTGGACAATATTTGAATCAATATGATGAAAAGGATATACAATTCATAAAGGAAATTCAACCTGTAATATTAAGTTTTAATCTTTCTGATAAGGAAATAGAGGGAAGAATTTATGAGATTTTTAAAGCATATAATGATTGAGCACGGTATTTATATTCATAAAGTATGTGTAAAATGTCAGTATCTTTTGTTGCGGTGAAAAGCGGACATAACAACAGAAAGAAACAAGGCTGCACCTATGGCAAAGAATATTCCTGATAGTGCAACGGAAAAGGCTGAAAACGGCGTTGAGGGTACGGTGAAAAGATTTGTTCTGTCAGAAAAGGTTTCTGCCGACAAGGGAATCACCTTTTGTATCAGCATTGTGATTCCAAAAGACAAAGCTCCCTGAAAAAGCTTTCCTGTTATATATGGCAAAAGTGAAAGTCCTGCGGGTGTAATAATGGATGAAACCTGAAAAACAACAGAAAGCCCTGAAAAGGCAAGAAAAAATGAAATCAGCGGAAGGGTATAGGCAGATTCAAAGTCAGAAAGAACCTTCAGTCCGCCTACAACCTCGATGAAGGGGCAAAGAAGGCTGTTTGAGGGAAGACTGCATTGAACCACTGAAAAGAAAACAACAAAGCCGCATATTTTCAGTATGGAAAGAACGGATTTTTCAATAATTGAACCGAATGATAAACGGTATTTGACAGCATTATTTGGAGAAGAGTAAATAACCAATGCAGTGCTGTTTTTTTTGTAAAATCTGAAAGCAATGCCTGTAATTATTGCTGACAAAATGTGAGAGGCATAAAGATACCTGCCTGCTGTTGGATTGCCAAGATAACTGCAACCCAGAACGCCCATTACAAAAAGAGGACCAGAGTTATTGCAAAAGGCAAGCATCCGTTCGGCTTCGGTCTTTGTGCATTGATTTGATGTATACATTTCTGTGGCTGTTGTTGCTCCTATGGGATAACCGCTGAGAATTCCCAGAAAAAATGTTATGGCTGCAGACCCCGGAAGATTGAAAAGAGGTCTCATCAGCGGGGAAAGAAAGTGTGTGCACAAAGCAGTGAACCCCAATGAGGTTAAAAGCATACTGCATACAAAAAACGGGAACAGAACAGGGATTACGGTTCCTGCACAGAGGGAAAGAGCATTCCTTGCGGCAGGGAGACATGTCTGGGGAGAAAGCACCAGAAATGCAGAAAGATAGAGCACAAACAGCATAAATATTATTTTCAGGTATTTTGACATGGAAACACTTCCTTTGCGGTTTACGATTAATGCAGAATAAAGGCCCTTCGACTACGCTCAGGGTGACTAAATGCGACATTATGTCTGTGAGACCCTTCGACTACGCTCAAGGTGACTAAATGAGACGTTGTGTCTATGAGACCCTTCGACTACGCTCAGGGTGACTAATTGCGACATTATGTCTGTGAGACCCTTCGACTACGCTC
>JAZRIX010000014.1:0-12261 GCA_045645485.1 Clostridia bacterium
CTTTCTTGAAAATATATTATTCTGTAATAAGTCTCTTGAGGTTGATTCTGCCCTGCTTGTCGATTTCAATAACCTGAACCTTAATATCATCGCCAACCTTGACAACATCTTCCACTTTTTCAACTCTTGTCTTGTCAAGCTTTGAAATGTGAACAAGACCATCTTTTCCGGGAAGGAACTCAACAAAAGCACCGAAGTCCATAATTCTTACAACTTTACCGTCATAAACCTCACCAACTTCAGGTTCCTTTACGATGCCTTCGATAATTCTTTTTGCTTCTTCGCCCATTTCAGCATTGGGAGCAGAAATAAATACACGACCGTCATCTTCAATGTCAATTTTTGCACCTGTATCTGCAATAATCTTCTGGATAACCTTTCCGCCTGAACCGATAACGTCACGGATTTTATCAACGGGAATTTCCATATGGATTACCTTGGGAGCATACTGAGAAACTTCTGTTCTTGGCTCTGCAATCGCCTTGAGCATAACTTCATCAAGGATGTAGTATCTCGCATCACGTGTTTCAGCAAGCGCGTTCTTGATAATTTCAGGTGTAAGACCGTCAATCTTAAGGTCCATTTGAATTGCTGTGATACCCTTCTTTGTACCTGCAACCTTGAAGTCCATATCGCCAAAGAAATCTTCGAGGCCCTGAATATCAAGGATTGTAATAAATCTTTCGCCTTCTGTTACAAGACCTACAGAGATACCTGCAACGGGAGCCTTGATGGGAACACCGGCATCCATAAGTGCAAGTGTACTGCCGCAGATACTTCCCTGTGAAGTTGAACCGTTTGAGCTGAGAACTTCAGAAACAAGTCTGATTGCATAGGGGAATTCTTCTTCTGAAGGAATTACCGGAACAAGAGCACGTTCAGCAAGTGCACCGTGACCGATTTCACGTCTGCCGGGACCTCTTGAGGGCTTTGTTTCGCCAACACTGTATGAAGGGAAGTTGTAGTGATGAATGTATCTTCTGTATTCTTCGGTATCAAGACCGTCAATAATCTGTGAATCACCAAGTGCACCGAGAGTTGCAACTGTCATAACCTGAGTCTGACCACGCTTGAAAAGACCGCTTCCGTGTGCTCTGGGAAGAAGACCTACTTCAGATGCAAGAGGTCTGAGCTGCTGAATTGCACGACCGTCAACACGCTTTCCTTCATCAAGAAGCCAACGGCGGACAATTGTCTTCTGGAGCTTGTAAAGTGCATCTTCAATATCCTGAGCATATTCTTCTGCAGGATATGTTTCTTCAAAATTTTCATAAACCTTTTCATAAACAACCTTGAGATTTTCGTCTCTGATTGACTTGTCGTCTGTATCAAGAGCTTCCTTTACCATGTCTGTTGCGAATGCTGAAATTGCATCAAAGATTTCTTCGTTTACAACGATGTGGTCATATTCGAACTTGGGTTTTCCGATTTCATCCTGAATACCCTTGATGAATTCGCAAATCTTCTTGATTTCTTCGTGAGCAAACATAATTGCATCAAACATTACGTCTTCAGGAACTTCGTTTGCACCCGCTTCAATCATAACAACCTTTGCAAGGCTTCCTGCAACAGTGAGGTTGAGGTCACTCTTTTCTCTCTGTTCAACTGTAGGGTTGATAACGAATTCGCCGTCAACAAGACCAACATAAACTGCCGCAATAGGACCGTTGAAAGGAATGTCAGAAATTGATACTGCAGCTGATGAACCAATCATAGCACAGAATTCAGGAGCGTTATCCTGTTCAACTGACATAACTGTCGAAACGATTGAAACATCATTTCTGAGATCCTTGGGGAACAAAGGTCTCATAGGTCTGTCGATTACACGAGCTGTGAGGATTGCATTCTCAGAAGGTCTGCCTTCTCTTTTGAGGAAGCTTCCTGGAATCTTACCTACCGCATACATTCTTTCCTCATAGTCAATGCTGAGAGGGAAGAAATCAATACCGTCTCTGGGTTTTGCAGATGCTGTTGCAGCTGTCACAACAACAGTATCGCCATATCTTACAATAACAGAACCGTTTGCCAGTTCTGCAACCTTACCGACTTCAATGCTGAGCTTTCTGCCGGCAACTTCTGTTTCGAAAATTCTACTCATAGTATTTTCCTCCTTTGTTTTTCAAGAGGTCTGCCTTTTTAGCACTTATAAGCATACTTTCCTGAAAAGTATATTTATAACTGCTAAATGCGCAAACACTCTCAATTCATAATAATATTTTGATAAAATTCACGAAAAATATTCCGTATAAATTATTGCTGAAATACGAAATTAAGTCTTTGCCCGAAACGGGACAAAGACTTAATTGTTTGTATTTTAGTGTCTGAGACCGAGTTTCTCAACGATAGCACGATATCTGTTGATATCATTCTTCATAAGGTAGTTAAGAAAGCTTCTTCTAACACCGACCATCTTGAGAAGACCGCGTCTTGAGTGGTGGTCCTTCTTGTGAGTCTTGAGATGCTCATTGAGATGGTTGATTCTTTCAGTCAAGAGTGCAATCTGTACTTCAGGAGAACCTGTGTCACCTTCGTGTACGGCATAAGTCTTGATGATTTCTTCTTTTCTTTCCTTCAGCATTTGGTTTCACCTCCATAATTTTTATCCCCTGAAAGCTTGGTAAAAGGCGGTGAATCTTCAACCCTTAAACTAAGCAATAGGTTTACAACGTTTAAGATTATACCACAACAAATTTAATATGTCAACCATTATTTTCAAATAATCTTCAGTTTTTATAGCTTAAATAGCTTTATTCATAAAATTTATCGTTCAACCTTTTTTCAACTGCCTCAACAACCCTGTTAATATCTTCCTCTGATATTTCTTTACTCACAACAACACTTTGAATATTTGATAAATAAAACCTAAATACATCAGGTAATTCTTCAGGAGAAATATCAATAAATACAGGGATTATTAATGCATTTAAGTCAACTGCCAGCTGCAACTCTGTATTCACAAAAGAAGATGTGTAATCAACTGAGTATTTTGATACAAAGAGAAGAACACAGCCATATTTTGCCGCTGTTTCAAGCTGGTTAAACACAGCATCACTCCAGTTTTGACCGATAGTTGGGTCATTATCCGAAAAAACCTTTAGATTTCTTTCAATCAATTTGTCACGAAACATTGATACAATATTTCCATCATGATTCGAGTATGACAAAAAAACACGCATACTGTTCATTATTTTACTTGAAATTTCATCTTCGTTATAATTGTCCAAATCAATTGTCCGCACAGTTTTCCCACCGATTGTCCGTATATATTCACATTCTTTTTGGACCCATTTTGAATTTCTTGCATTTTTACTGTCAAGATATACGAACACTTCTCTGGCATCAATTTCTCTTTTTATAAGACCTTCAACTTCATCGTCATCTGTAAGACACTTGAGATAAAAGCACAGAGGTTCAAAGCCTTGTTCTTCCAATGTATTACGTATCTTTCTGACTTTTTCTATATCCTGATGGGAATGGGATATAAATACATATCCCCCTTCACCCTTGCCAAACATATTACTTATTTCATCAGCCATAAGGCACACCTCAAATCACACAAAGCTTTGTCTGTTTATTTAATTCATTACAAGAATAATTCTTATAAGTCCGCCGTCTTCTGTATCGGCATCAGCAAAAAGACTGACAGTTTTTCCCGTGAGACTTTGGATTTCACTTTTTGCCATTGCCAGATAACCCGATGAAGATTTCTTTATTACCTGAACATCATCTGCAAGACTGTATACCTTTGACTCGATTTTGATTCTGCTGAAATCGGCAACGGAAACTTTTTTATTTGTAACAACAGTTTTTATTTTATCAATACTTTCCAATGCATTTCCGTTTACAAGCATTGATACAGCTGTCCCTGATTCCACAGACTTATAGAATCCCGTGGAATATGTGTGCATACTTCCGTTTGCAAACACCTCATAGCTACCGCTGACAGAAGTGCCTCTGGTATTTCCTTTGCTGCTTTTTACTATTCCGTACACATACTTCTCTGTTGACAAATCATCCACAATCAAAAGTGAAATATCATCAAAAGTACCTGTTGTAACAGCAAACAAAACATTGTCCTTTTTGATTTCATTCAAGGTTATATCCTCAAAATCAATAACCTGAGCCGTAACACCTTCCTGCATGGGCTTGTGCGGATTTACCATACGCTCAATAATTACACAATCGTCTGTGAGCCAGTTGTCACCTATTTTTTTGTTATTTCTGTCTATAGCACCGTATACATTTGTGGTCTTTGAAATATGTTCAAATGAAGCATAGCCATTTTCGTCTACAACTATTTTACCCACCCGGCCAATGTAACCTTTTTCTACATTTGCAGTTTTATACTTTACCAGCTTTCCTTCGCCGTCAAGTATATTTATATAATTCTGCTGTTTGCCGAGATCAAGAACATCCTCAGAGGTTTCAACTGTATACGACAGAACAACACCGTAATTCACTCTGTCACCGTCATTTGCTGACACAATATCTACAATCTTGCCGTCCATACCGAGAAGTGCCGTAATTCTTGCACCTATTTTATAGCTTCCGGGCTTTTCGCCAAGCTTGTTTGTTGCCGTTGTTGTCTCAATCTCAAAAACACTGCCTGAAATATCTATGCTTGAAACATTCGCCTTGCTGGGATATGCCTCATTATAAGTTCCTGATACTTTGTCACTGTATAGATATATTTTGGAATCTTCTTCAAGGTAATACGCAACATCATAAAGCTTAACATCTTCAACCTTTGCCGCATAACCGTCTCTGAAAATCTCTGCCTTGTCAATCTGCTCTCTTGATACACCGACACCTGCAAGTGCAGTATAAATATCACTGTAAACAGTTACCGCATCAGTGTATTCAGCATTTCCTACAATAAGAAGCTTCACTGTATTCTCTGCATCAAAAGCAACGGTAACTCTTGCACCTTTTTGAATACTGTTTCTGAATGCACCGTATGTTGTAAGAGTTCCTTCATTGAAAACTCCTGTATTTTTTGTCACACCAAGTCCCAGACAGCTTGTTCCGTCGGCAAAATATATATCATTATTCAAGACATTTTCCACCTTTGTTACGGTCTGAGTAATTTTTTCTGTTTCCTCAAATCTGATTATCCTGTTGTCCGCGTTAAAATATACAGTACCCTTGGACGGAACCTTTATACCCGATACATTCTTTTCTGTCTTAAAAACTCCCATGTCTGTACGTACTTCATTTGATGCAAGCTCCGGTTCAATCTGCTTTGTGGAAATAATAAACACATCTTCTTTTGTTGTGATATCAAGCTTTGAAATCAACTTCTGTGTTGTTCCGTTCATTTCTTCATCAAGGGCTCTGTTGACAATCACACACACATCAGCACGTGAAATAGGCTTGTTGTCGGATACAGCAAGTCCTTCAGTAAGACCGAGACTCTTTGCTTTTACCATATATGCATAGGGCCAGTTATCACCCAATTCTTCTGTTGAATAACCAAGAACTCTCAAAACAACAGTTACAGCCTCGGCATAAGTTATACTCTTGTTGGGCATAAACTTTCCGTTGGGATAGCCTACAATAAGCTTGTTGTTGGCTGCTGTGTTTATATATCCCGTTGCCCAGCTTTCAAGCTGTACATCATCAAACTTTCTTCTTCCTGCATTTGTGTACACTTCATCCTCAAGTCCTGCGATTACTGCTGTAATTTTTGAAAACTCTGCACGTGTAATCTGTGCTCCCGGTCTGAACTTTCCGTCAAAACCCGAAATCACACCGTATGTAGAAAGAATTTCAACATCGTCGGCATAATATTTGCCTTGTGCCACATCGCTGTATGAAGCTGCATAAACAGCAGTGACTGTTGCTCCCAGAATCATTATTATTGCAAGAATTAAAGCTGTCAGTTTTTTCATTGTTTTCATATTTTTACTCCTGTATATTCAAATTCTTATTCCGCGTGAAGCGCGTCTATGGGGTTGAGCTTTGCGGCTTTGTTTGCAGGTGCCCAACCAAAAAATATACCTATTGCCGCTGAAAAAGCAAAGGCTCCCAGCATAACAGGAATACTCGGAAAAGCATTTATGTTCATTGCATTTCCCAGTATGGAGGTTCCTATTATTGACAAAATTATGCCAACCACGCCTCCCATACAGCTCACAAGAGCCGATTCTATCAGAAATTGTGACAGAATACTCGAACGCTTTGCACCTATCGCTTTTCTTATGCCGATTTCTCTTGTTCTTTCAGTAACCGACACAAGCATGATATTCATAATACCGATACCGCCTACCACAAGAGAAATACCTGCAATTCCCGCTGTAAGAAGTGCCATCATTCCTGTAATTTCATCCAGCGCATCCATCATACTTGCAACACTTACAACATTGTATTCATCCTCATCCCCGAACTTAGAAAACAAGAAGTTGTTTACCATATCCGTTGCCGTTTCAACATTCTCTGCCGCAGATGCCCACACGGTATATGAACGGATTTTGTTTGTTCTGAAGATAAGACGTCCTGAAGTATACGGAATAATTACAATATTGTCCTCAGAGGTCTGCTGAGAATCCGAAATTTCATTGAGAACGCCTACCACCGTGTAAATTTCATTGTTAATCTTGATTCTCTTGTTTATCGGGTCTTCAAAGCCAAACAGCTCTTTGACATTATATGTTCCGATAACTGCAACTTTTCTTCGTTTTTCGATATCAATTCCATTAATAAATCTTCCTGACGTAACCTCACGGTTTTTAACTTCAAGATAGTCTTCGTTTGTTCCTGTTACCGATGCGGACAAATTTGAACTGTCATATTTTATTCTTCCCATACCGCTCATAGTCGGCACAACATAAGAAATATATTCGGAATTTTCAGACTGAAAATCCTTCATTTCTTCAAAGGTAACATATTTGGTACTGTTTCTTCCCGTAAAGGAAACAGAGATACTGTTCGCACCAAGAGATTCAATGGAATCCGAGATACTTCCTGTTGACCCCTGAACAACGCTCACAAGAACAATTACTGCACATACGCCTATAATTATACCAAGCATTGTAAGAAAGGTTCTCACTTTGCTTGCAGAAATACTTTTGACTGCCATTTTGAAAGCCTGTTTCAAATTCATCAGAACCCCTCCTTACACATTGACTTGTGACTTATCACCGTCCACAAGTGAATCGAAAACTATTTCGCCATCCATTATACGTACTATGCGTTCCGCTTCGTGAGCAATCTTATTATCGTGAGTAATAAGTATTACGGTTTTACCCTCCTGATGAAGCTCCTTGAGCATTGCAAGAACTTCAGTTCCTGTTTTGGAGTCCAATGCGCCAGTAGGCTCATCTGCAAGAATAATGGGTGGTCTTGCCGCAAGTGCTCTGGCAATTGAAGCACGCTGCTGCTGTCCGCCTGACAACTCTGTGGGTTTGTGCTTGCGTCTGTCATAAAGTCCAACACGTTCAAGTGCAATCCGTGTCATTTCCTTTCGTTGTGATGCAGGAACACCTGCATAAATCAAGGGCAGTTCAACATTTTCTTCAACTGTCAGCTTTTGAAGAAGATTATATTGCTGAAAAATAAAACCTATTTCCTTGTTTCTGATTGCCGCCTGTTCATCCTCTTTGAGAGTTGAAGCTTCATGTCCGTCAATGTAGTATTCACCCGAAGTGGGCGTATCAAGACAGCCAATCATATTCATAAGAGTAGATTTGCCTGACCCTGAAGGTCCGATAATAGCCACAAATTCTTTCGGCTTGATTTTCAGGTTGACACCATTCAAGGCACGAACCTCGTTGTCACCCATCTTGTAAATTTTGTACATATCACGGATTTCAACGATATACTCAGAGCTATTTTGAATTTCTTTTTCCATATATGTTTTCTCCCGTCAAATCAAAACTATCTTCTCATTCCTGTCGATGCACCGGAGTTTCTGGTATTTCCTGACGTTCTGGAACCGCCCATCATTCCTCCACCCATCATGCCGCCGCCCATCATTCCTCCGTGCATCATTCTGAAGAACGGATTTGTAGAGCTTGCAGATGTGGGAATGTACGCAACAATTTCACCCTCAGAAAGTCCAGAAACAATTTCAACGTTGGTTCCGTCAGAAATACCTATCTCCACCTGCCGCATTTCATAGCCCTCAGGAATATTCATTTTACCGCCTGCGGGCATACCTGAACCTGAAGATTGAGGCGCACCTGTCGGGGTTGGAAAACCGCCTTGTCCTTTTGCTCCATTGTTTTTTTCGGTTAAAGCTGCATTTTCTTTTTGATTTTTGGTTCCTTCTGCAGAAATACTCTCTTGTCCCGAATCAGAAGACGCTTTTTGCGGTATTTTCCCCTTTGCGCTATCTGTAGGTCTTGAAGGCATTTCACCCTTTGCAAAGTTCTCAGATTTCTGCGGTATTTCCTGATTCACCTTTTCAGAAGCAGGCATTTTTTCTGTTTTTTCAGTCTTAGTTTTCTCGTCCGAATCTGTTGAAGCTTTTGTTTTCTTTCCGTCATTGTTATTTGTTTTCCCGTCAGTCTTTACAAGAACACTTGCTTTTGAACCCCGTACACCCATCAATGCATCTTCAGGAATCGAAATTACGTTTCTTGCTTCATTTATGTAAATATTAGCATTAACATTCATTCCCGATTTAAGATTTCCAGGTTCATCAATGGTCAACTCAACATCATAGGTAGTAACACCGTCTCCGGATGAAACACCTTCACTTGCAATAGATGTAACAACAGCTTCAAAGGATTCTTCAGGCAAAGCATCAGCATCAACAACTGCAGTCTGGCCAAGCTGAATATCAGAAATATCAAGCTCATCCACTGTAATCATAAACTTAACTTTACTCATATCCGCAATAACCATCATTACCATCTGCCCGCTTGAATTGTCAATATTGTCGCCTGCCTTGCTGTTTTTTGTGATAATTGTACCGGAAATAGGTGCGGTTATATTATAGTCTTCAAGGGTTTTTCTGCTTGATTCCATAGAAAGTCTGCTGTCCTTTAGGCTAAGCTCACTTGACTTTCTGGAATTCGTTAAAGAGTCATTTTTTACCTTTACAAGAAGCTGACCCTTCTTCACATAGTCACCATTCTTTGCAGAAACCGAAACTACAGTACCGCCAACTTCAGATTTCACTGATGTTACCGTTCCTCCTGAAACTTTTCCAGATCCTGATGAATTAACTTCTCCCGAAGATGTATGTACTGTTGCGGCAAAAGTAGTGTTTTCTGCGAGTGCACCGGGATTTTTCAATTCAATCTCGATATTTTTGAGAGCACTTCCGTCTGTTCCCATTCCTGCTATTGCATTATATTTATGGGTAACCTTTCCCTCAAGGGTTGTCATATAAAGTGCACTTGTAAGAGTGACCTTGTCACCAACAGAAACCTTATCAAAATCATCTAGTGAAAAGGGAATATCAATAGTATAAACATCTGAATTGATAATCTTTGCTACAACACTGTTACCAACACTGTCCCCTGCTTCAAGTGAAAAATCCGTCAGCTTTCCGCTTGTTGGTGCATATATGTCCAGCTTTTTCAAATCATCATTTATATCGTCCAGAGCCATCTGTGCTTTTTCAATGTTATTCTGAGCTTTTTCTATTGAAAGCTGCGCATCCTCATCGTCAATACGGTAAAGTGTTGCACCTTCTTCAACAACATCACCTTCTTCAAAAGGTGAGGAAATAATCTCTCCCTTTACACGTGATGTAATTTCATAACGGTCAAGTGGTTCAATAACTCCGCTTTGTTCAATTGTTTCAATAATATTCCCAATTACAGCCTCTGCTTCAACATAAGCTGCCTGAACTTCTTCCTTTCCGTCGTCTCTGAACACAAAAAAGCATGTCAAAGATACACACAGTACCAATGCGACTAAAGAAATCCATACTTTTTTCTGTTTAAAGATACCTTTCGCTGAAAACTTTCCTTTTAATTTGATTTTTCCACCCATTAATTTGCCTCCGGCTGTATATTTTTTTACTTTTAACACAAAAATAATACTACGAAATTATGAACAGAGTATTAATAATCAGTTTATTTTTTTAAAACTTTTTTAAGTTTCCGCCCAAAAATCTTAAATTATAACAATAAAAACTTAAATAAACAAAACTTTTTTTCGACTTTTTGTGATTATAAACAATATATTTTTGTATAAATTGGTGGATTATAACAAAAAACTTTTTTTCTATTGCATAAATTTACATTTTATAATAAAATATATTGTGCGTTTTTGTATAATATTTATTATTTGTCAACATAAGACATGGTAATTTCAGGAGGTAGACAAAAATGAGCGAAATCAAAAAAATTGCAATAATGACCGGTGGCGGAGACTGCCCCGGACTTAATCCAGTTATTCGTGCGGTAACAAAAACAGCTATTATGAAATACGGACTTGAGGTTGTTGGAATCAAGCATGGCTATCGCGGCTTGTACCTCGGCGAACAGGAATTTATTCCTCTCACAATTGAAAATGTTGATGATATTATCACAAAGGGTGGTACAATACTTTTCAGTTCAAACAAGGACAATCTCTTTGATTACACATACGAAGACGAAAACGGAAACATTCAGCACGGTGATGTTTCTCATGTTGGTGTTGAAAATCTTCAGAAAAACGGTATTGACGCACTTATCGTTGTTGGCGGAGATGGTACTCTCACAAGCGGTCGCGACTTTTCACGCAAAGGTATAAAGGTTATCGGTGTTCCCAAAACAATTGATAATGACCTTGCGGCAACAGATACAACATTTGGTTTTGATACAGCTGTTTCTACGGCGGTTGATGCTATTGACAAGCTCAGAACAACAGCGGAATCACACAGCAGAATTCTTGTTGTTGAAGCAATGGGAAGATATGCCGGCTTTCTTGCCCTTTCAATGGGTGTTGGCAGTGCCGCAGATGCAATTTTGATTCCCGAGATTGAATATGATATTAATAAAGTTGCAGACAAGCTTAACCAGACTTTTGCAAAAGGTAATAAGGATTATGCAATTGTCGTTGTAGCAGAAGGTGCAAAACCCCTCGGTGGTGAGCATGTCATTGATGATGTTCGTGAAGACAGTCCTGACCCAATCCGTCTCGGCGGTATTGCCAAGGTTGTTGCAAAACAGCTCGAAAAACTCACAGGTCACGAAGCACGTGCTACGATTCTAGGTCACATTCAGCGTGGCGGTACTCCTACTGCCAATGACCGAATCCTTTCCACAAGATACGGTTCATATGCTGTAGAACTTCTTATGGAAGGTAAGTTCGGCAATATGGTTATTCTTGACGGAAACAAAATGTCGTACGAATCTCTCGAAAACGTTATTGGTTCAAACAAAGCTGTTGACCCAAATGGCGAGCTTGTTACCATAGCAGAAGCAACAGGCGTTTCCTTCGGCAGATGATATTCTCTCCCGTGATTTTTTCACGGGAGTTTTTCTTTTTAGATTTTTTCATCAAACCCTTGCATTTTCAAATGGAATACTATATAATCATTTTAAAGTATTAGTCTATGGAGGTGCAGAGTCTTGGCAGAAAGAAAAATTACAGGCGGAGTTTATTCAGACGTTTCAGATCAGGTTACACAAATTTGTGAAACCTGCAAGTGGGCATCACCATTTCATACAGTCGGGTACGTTATCTGTTTTAAAAAAGGTCTTGTCCCATCAGATTTCGTCTGCAAAAAATATGATTACAATCGTCTGCTCAAAAGACCTTCGAAAAAAAGAGCACTGAGCGAAGGGCGTTTTTCTGCCGATGACTTCAGCATAGACTAAAAGCCGCTTCTCATATAACCTGAAGCGACTTTTACATACAAAAACTCTTCAACTTTTTCCTTTATCTTTTCCCTTCTGACGATATTTTTCTCTTGTAGCAATTCCGCCTCTTATGTGGCGTTCCTGCTTGTTTTCCATAAGCACATCCCGTGTCTGACGTGCAAGACTGCTGTTTATTTTTTCCAATCTTTCCGTAATATCTTTATGTACAGTAGATTTCGAAATCCCAAAGTGTTTTGCCGCAGCCCTTACGGTAGCTTTTTTATCCACAATGTATTGAGCTATGTTAATTGTTCTTTCCTCAATATCCATAGTCAGTAACCACCTTTTACTCATATTCTATTTGATTATATGAAGAAAAAAGCAGTTTAATTTCAAATAACACTTTTATAGGATTTATTAGTAAACGCAAACAAAAAACATATTCGAATACCGAATATGTTTTTTGTTTTATCAGTCTTTTTTATTCTGTTTATTTCAAATATCCCTTTTTATTTTATAA
>JAZRIX010000015.1:0-57229 GCA_045645485.1 Clostridia bacterium
CTTTACATCGTCAACATTGGGAAGTGTAGCATCGGCAACACCTTTGTTATACACCGCATCAGCAATCACTTCGAATTTTTTTGCTATACTCATACAGTATCACCGCCCAATCCGTATTTTGTGATGATGTTTTCAAGTGCAACTTCAATGTCACCTATTTCATCATCAACATACTCTGTCGTTGCAACATTTACAACGCTTGTAGTCCACGCATTTGATGATGAACAGAAAAATATTTTAAAACCTTTATTGATAATCTGTAAAAACCCAACCACCGATGCTGAAGCAATAATCAACGTTAAAACACTTGACCCGTAAAGACCTATAACATTTTTGCCCTCACTGTATGCTGCTGAAATCTCTTCAAATGTCTTGTCTGCTGTTATGCTGCTGTTTGTTTCTGTCAGGGTTACAATAGGCACTTCAACCGGATTTTCCTTCATATAGTTTTTCACAGCTTCAGCAATAGCAGCTTCGCTTATATTCCAACTACCGTTCTGCTTTGACAACTCTTCAATCATAGTCCGCATTTCATTAATATACTGGCCAAAAACCGTAGGAGTTGGCGTTCCCGGCACCTCCCCGTCCTCAAAACCTGATTTTTCTACATCAACCGTCACAGCATTGGCTGTTACAAGCTGTTCCTGCTCACAGAACACCGAGACAGAAAAACACGGAGCCTTGATAACCTCAAAGGGAACAGTGCACCCGCCCTTTTCATCAAGCTCAAGCTGAAAAAACTCTCCTCCAAAGCCAAAAACCGCAACAATATTACCCTGCCATTCCTCCGAAAACACAAACCTTGCCGTCAGATAATTTCTGCTGTCAGCCACTACCTCAAAACTGTCCGTTCTGGTTATTTTCTGATTTTTTACTTCAAATTCCAGCATCAAATCCCTCCTTTACATCAAAGTAACAATGTACTTTTTTGAAGACGTATCAATATACTTGCTTTGAGAAACCTCACAACCGGCAATAAGACACAGCCGTCCGTCAACCACATCCATACCGTAGTAAACTCCTCCCGATCCGTAATACATATAATTTGTATTCCAAGAAGGAGGGTCAGTCCAATCCACCGAAAAGACAAACTCCGAAGCCTTGATATCAAATATTCCTCCAATACCGCCGTTTGATTTATCCCCGCTATTCTGAACCAATGCATAGTTAAAGTTGCTGATATCCACATCAATTGCACCTATCTTATAGTGGCTGAAAGGATTCGGATATCCTGTTTGGAGCTGTTCATACAATACTGGGTCATGTGTAACAAACTCCGTTGTATAAGCAATATTCGCACCAAAGGTTGCAACCTTCGACCTTGCAAAAACCCTCTTGTCGGTTACGGTATTATCGCTGTTCACCTTTGCGAGCAAAACATAGTAAGATGAAGACGGCAATTCTTTCGAAAACAAAATATCTGCTACCTGAATTCCAGCGTCAAAAAAAGCATACACAAACCCCTCTGTATCATAAGGCACGGATATCTGATACCCTTCACTGTCCACATCCATTGTCGCACCGTTTTCAAAGAAAACCGCTCCCTGTCCTACCGACACCTCATTACTGCCTCCGATATCCCGTATTTCGCACATACACCCGTCAAGCTGTACTCCGCTCCTCACAACTGCTTTTGTCAGAAGATTCAGCTCTGACGTGCTGTAGCTTTCTTTTTTGGCAAAGGGTGAAACTCCTGCACCCATAAGCCTTGCCGTTATACTGTTGATATCGTCTGTTCCGTATAAAACATCGTCCGAAAACGAATATAAAAACGCCATAAAATAACATCCTTTCCTATAACAAAATTTCAATGTACATAATCTGATTGTATACTTATTCAGCTTTCAGCATGGGCGTTGAACCGTACCCTTCCGAATCATAAAAAATGTCAACTTCACACACACGCTTTTTCACTGTATGTCTTACACTGCCAAACTGTATCTGCACACGCAAAACATCCCCCAACTCATAATCTGTTCCGTATTCAATATGCCGCAATCCCGTTTCAGTCTGTTCTTCTTCCACCAATTCAGAAAACATACGCTTTGCATCTTCAGGAATTTTTGTTTCATTAATAAGTCCTTCCCATCGACAGGCTCCTTTTCTTGTTGACTCATCAATATAATCCCAGCCAAAAGACGGAAGAAACTCTCCAGTCTTCCACTTTCCGTCAATTGTATCACAGTACAAAAATTGTCCCGCCACACACGATATGCCAAACTTGTATGCATCACTGGTTATTTTATAGGCGGTAAAGCAATTCATTGTCAACTTATTATTCAGAAGTGGTTTATTCTTTGCACCGTCCCATTCCCCGATATACTTCACAGCCCTTTTGTACCAACCGCAACTGTCAACCATATTTTGAAGATCGACAGACAATTTCATATCAAAGGCAGTTCTGTTCGGCAATGATACAAGCACACTCTTTTCTTTCCCCGAATAAATATCAAATACAAATTTCTTCTTTTGAAAATCTGCGCAAAGAGAGAAACCCAGCTTTTCAGGTTCAAGCACCTGACAAACCAGCTCATATGCCGTTTTCACCTCATCCAATACAAAGGTTGTGCTTCCCGTCTCCTGAATGCTCACATTGTTATCAACAAAATCACTTACCGCTTCATTAATAGCGTAAACAGCAATTTTTTTCGGAGTAGTATTATAAAGCTCAAAAGGCTGAACACATCTTTTTGTCAAAAGCCACTCCGGTGTTTTTCCGAAAACAGATATATCTTCACCAAAAATCCAGCCCGTAACCACAAATTGAACATCTTTTGCAGCGCCGATAAGAAACTTGTTTTTTTCAAGCATTTCAATTACTCTTGTCTCGTTTATCGGGAAATGTATTTCAACATTACCAAAACCGCAATACTTTTTTGTGATATTCAGAGAAATATACCTTGCAAAAACATCAACGGGTTTGAAATCAAAATCAAAAAAACATAAATCATTCATACAAGCATCGCCTCACTATACAAGTTTGTATATCTACACTCCGCCATAAAGCCTGATGCTGCATTTCCTATAAAAGTCTCAATACGGTTGATTCCGGGTACAAAAACAAAATCGCCCAGAAAAGTGTCGTCGCTGAGCTTGTCCGATATATTCCCCAAAACATTGCTCGAAACCCTGCGATTTTTTATATCAATCAAAATTTCTTCATTTTCGCCCGGAATATAGTCTATGCAAATTTTCTTATCGGTGGTGATATTTTTCACAACAATTCTCTCTGCATCTGCAATTGTCTGTCCGCAAAAAATTCTTACAACAGGTTCAATATCATAGCTGCCCTGATTATCAATAACAACACTTGTAACAACCGTTCCGAAGCAACAAGGCAATGAAAAGGGTGTAGACAAATTCTTTGTTCGTTTATAAAGGGGAACATTATGTTCTTCAGAATCCTCAAAAAACGGGCTGTCGCATACAAACTGAACAACAATATTGGTTATTTCACCGAGAAGAATCCTATTTTCATCCGAAACCTTTACCTGATTACAAAAAATTTTTCGTGAGAAATGTTCAGTTTCTATATAAAGATATCCCGGTTTTCCAATTACTCTGAGAAAGTTTTCAACAGTTGCCCGAAGATTCTCCATACAAAACTCAACCCCCAAAGTAACAGTCCTCGGCAGTGCCCTCTCATATACAGTCTCCTGACCGTTATAACCGTAAAAAACTACGGTGCGATATTCTTTATCCACAAGACCCAGCCCAAGAATCTCGGTAAGTTTTATTTTTCCGTGCACAGTTTCCGAAAAAGGAATCATCCCCAACTCGTTTTTAAAAAACACATTTATTTTCATCAATTCCCTCCTCTCAGTTTTTTCAGAAGTGCATTGTTCTTTGCCGCATCAAGCTGTTCTCTTACTGTTTCCTTTGCCGCATTAAAGCTGTATGTAGTATTATAAACATTGGAGGAACTAACATTGTTTACGTTTTCAGCTTTTTCAAAAAGAAAATTAATTTCAGAAGCAACTTCCGAAGCAAGCACAAGAGCACTTTCTTTTGTATTTTTCATAATAAGACCGAACTCCTCCTGAAAGCTTTCTCCGAAACGTTGTCCGGCTGTGGTTCCAAGCTTGTAATACTGCTCCGGAATATTTTCAAAGCTTTCCTCCAACAGCTTGATGAATTTTGCCTTGTCAGAAGTCCCCAGCTCAAAAAAACCTTTGTTAAAGGACTCGGCACTTTCAATCCCCAGACTTTCAAGATACTCTTTGTTGAGAATGGGATTAAGCTCTGCCGCGGTTTTTTCTGTCAGGCTGTTTTTGTTGTTATAGCCGTCAATAAACTTCTGACGCTTAGCATCGTCAACACTGAGAAGAACATCCATTGCAACCAGTGCCTCATCAGTATCCATCGCCGCAATCTCAGAAAACACACCATCGGGAATATTGCCGAGCTTTTCCAGAGCTAACACAGATTCCTTATACTTTTCCAGAAGCTTTATTTCCTTTTCAAAATCCTCAAGAGCCTTTTTGCGGTACACAATGTCACCGCCGTTTTGAGCCATACCGTGAAAGGTTATCTTCTGCGACAAATACCACTCGCCTTTTTCACCGCCAAGCTTTTCTCCAAGCTCCTTTTCCATATTGAAGACCTCGGTCATAATGGCAATCTGTCTGTCCGCTTCCTCCTGAACAGCTTTTCGCCGTGCATCCGAAACCTCCTCAAGAAATTTCATTTCTGCTTTTTTCGCCTCATCAGCCAAACGCTTATTATATGCGGCAATTTCTTTTGTAGCCTTATACCATTCATCTGTACCCTGACGAAGATTTTCGTCTCTGTATTTCTTCAGGTTTTCATAATATTCCTTTTCTGTAACAAGCTCCAGCTCCAATGAAGTTTTCAAATTATCAAGAGCTTGTTTTTGTTTTTTCTTTGCCAGATTCTGAGCATTTTTCTGAGCATTTTTTGTCAGATTTTCAAGTACCACATAGACATTTTTAACAGAAGTTATAGCCTCATATGCTTCTTGCTTCAAGTCTACCCCCATATCGGAGGAAACCATTTTATCTATACTGTTTTTTTCAGTATTTTTCTGAAAGTCAAATTCCATAATTCTCCTTCCCTACACCCCGACAGAAATCCGAAGCAGGACTAAAACAAGCCTTCAAGCTTCCTTGCAAGGTCTTCTTCTTTTTCCTCCGTAGTTCTTAAATCGGGAAGTCTGTATCTTTTTTTCATTTTTTCATAAAAAGCACGTACATCTTTGTTTTTTATTTTAGAAGTTTCCATACACCTGAATGAAACAATTTGTGAAAATTTGTTTTTATCACTCAAACACGAAAGTAACCGCAAAAATTTCCACCAGTGCATTTTTGTTTCGGTGAGATCAATTCCGTACTCTCCCAGAAATGCCGCATAAATATATTCAAAATCCGTCTTCAGGTTGTATGCAGGAACACCCGTATGACATTCCTGCTCTTTTACTGTCTCATCACGTCCTCCTCTGTGAAACCACAAAACCCGCTCTATAGCCTGAACGGGATCAGGCGGAAGATTACAAAAAGCCAATCCAAGAATTCTGGCAAATCTTTCAAACTGATCCCGATTATCCGAAAAAAGAAGCTGTTCTATCTCTATCCAGACCGCAAAGTCTGTGTTCAGGGCATATAGAGAATTTCCTATTTCAACACATTCAGGACATATAAATAATTCTGAAATACTACTCATTTTATTCGCATTCACACAAAACAGCCCCTATCTGCGAAATCAGGTAACACAAAAGCTCGGTAAGTTCCTTTATTGACGGTTCACTATCAGCAAAAATAGCTCCGACAGCCTTTTCTCCCAGAAGAAGATTTATGCTTTCAACGAGAAATACACAAACAGCTTTATCCTCCATCCCCGTCTCAACCATGCCCGTCACAAGACCCTCAAGCTTCTCCTTCGCCTGCTTCTTTATGTCATCACATTTTAACAAAACCGCTTCATCAACATCCAATTCAAATTTTTGACCTGATATTTTCAGTGTCAGATGCTTATCCTTAACCTCAGCTTCGGTATTCATCCGTTAATCCTCCAAAAATGTACAGGTCTGCCATTCGTCTTCACTGCTTGCAGTACCGAACACTTTTTCACCTTTTACACGAAAAGTGCCGCTGTACTTATACACCTCAAGACCGTTGCCCTCATTTTCGGCAACAACAGCAAAATCCCTTTTTATTGCAGTCTTCATATCATCTGCCATGTCAACCATAATAATTGTTCTGACAGCCTGAGCACCCACTTTCTCGCCGTTAAAAATACCGATAATATCCTCATGTACCGGATCATCGCTAAAACGATCAAAACCAAAGGAAATGGACGGATTATATCCTACAACATCGGTCTGCTCAAATTCTTCATCCACATACTGACGTGAATATTCTCTGGGGTTTTTTGATGTTGAAATATCATCAAACCCCTTCATTCTGAAAAACACAATACGGCTTTCTCCGTCTTCACCCACGGTTGGAACACCATAAAAAGCCAATTTCTTAAATCTTTTGATTATTTCTGACATAATTTTTCCTCCTAAAAATCATGCCGAAGGGTGCTGCAAACACCCTTGCGCCCTTCGGCACTGCAATATATTTTACTTTCGGTACAAAGCCTTTGACTCAGCAGCCATAGAAAAGCAGTCTCAATTCAGCCTCAAACCTTGCATCAATTCCTCCAGTGGAAGTGATTTCAAAACTTTTTTCAACCGACAGTCCCAAGGCAATTTTACCCGAGCGAAGTCTGGGATAGATTCCCTTTTTGTTTTGTTCCTCGATCCAGTCTTCAATCTTTTCACACCTGAGAGCCGCCTCTTTGTTGACTGAATTCGCAGCCGTATATTCCTGACGGAGTGAAAGCAAAAACCGTGCTTCGCCAAGGATGCCTCCATCGCAATACTTTTTCACCACATGATCAACAGACAGCATTTTCAGGGAGCAGGCAAAAGGCTTCTCATCCAGATAGTTAACCTTTATTCCGCATCCTTCAAGATACGGACACATCAAAAGATGTTCAACTGTTTCCGCAATCATCTACTTGTCACCAGCCTTTATCTGTATTCATATTCTGCCTGAAAATGCCAATGGGGATTTGCACCAAAACTGTTATCTGAAACCGCTGAAACCCTCCTGCACTTACTAATATCAGGCTTTTCAGAATTCATTTTCCCAAAAAACACCAAATCTCCCGTTTTTACATTTTCAAGAATATTCCGTTCAACGCGTATATCAAAGTTATCCCGCTTATAAACGCCCTTTTCAGTATTACGAAGACGTTCCTTGTGATAAATCCATGCAGGGAACTCTCCGCGTCTGACAAAGCTTTCTCCGTCTGCATCAAGTGCAAACAGCGTAACTACTCCATTCACACACATTATTCCACCCCCGCAAAAAGAAGTCCTGTCCATCCAAGCCGCTTTACTACCGTTTTTCGTATTTCATCAGCAGTTTCGGCTTTTTCGGGATATGTAACAGAATATCCGTCAAGGCTTTCGCTTTTTATGCCACCCTTTTTTTCTGTCTCAAACAGCAGTTCGGCAATTTCACAAATGCACAGCATAACATCCTCCCGTACATTCGCAGGAATGCTTTCCGTGCTAAAAAAGCATTTCACTTCTCTTTTGGCACGGCAGACATACTTTTCAAAGTTTTCATTATTCAGCCTGCCCGGGTTTCCGCCATTAAAAGAATTAAAATAATATTCAAAGCTTACATCAGTTATTTTCACCGCTGTCACCGCTTTCAGACTTTGTACCTTTACGGCTTTTTCCGGCACCTTTCTTTGTTGATTTCGAAGATACCTTTACTTCAAGTCCAACAGTTCTCATAAAAAACCTCCCAAAAATCAGTTTTCAGCATGATGCAGATACACACCGCTAACCTTATTTTCGTACACATCTGCAATACCGTACGAACGATAGAAGAATTTCCATGCATCCGAAATCTGGTTTTCTTCAGGTGAAACAACCTTGCTTACCAGATGCTTCTGATACTGTATTGCGGCAGATTTTTCAACAATCATAAAGTTAATATCAAAACCGTTTGCCGCCTTTGCAAAGTGTCCTGCCGTTTCACCTTCTGTAGAACCGTCATACAGGTCAATAGCAGTAAAGAATCTGCTCTGCGGAACCTTGATAATCTGTGCAAAAGAATCCAGGACAGCCTTTGATTTTGTTGTATCAATATTCATTACACCGTTGAAAAGCGTAGGAGTAATAAAGAGAATTCTTGTTTCAGCAGGAACCTCAGCCTCATCCATAGAATTCTGTGCATCAATAAGTGCCGCAAGAGTCTCGGTTGCTTCCGCAATGTTCTTGGAAACTGATTTGATTCCATCTGTTCCCGAATACTGAGCAAAACGGAACGCATCAATTTCGGGAGCAGCCTTTGTTCTTACAAACTCACCTGAAAGCTGACCAAAAGCAATGCCTGCAGTTTCTTCGTCATCCATAGCATCCACCGTGAATGAACGTCCTCTTTCATAATTGAAGGTAACAGTTTCGTTTGTAAGTGTAACATCACCGCTTACATAACCGTTTTCACGGCTGTAATCCGCAAGACCGTCCATTGTCATTTTGGGAATAATGATTTCATTTGCATTGGCACCCATTCTCACAAGTCTGTTGTTTCCGTCAAGAACAGAAGTAACAGACGAAACCTTGTATACTTCATCAAGTGTATCAATATATTTCTTAAATTTTGAAATTGCATTAGCCATAAAAAATCTTCTCCTTAAAAATTGAATAATTTTATTACCCGTCAATCATTGCGAGCAAGTCCCATAATTTCTCGCACATCGCCTGTGCTCAGACTTCCGCCAAAACCCGACGTAGACGCAACAACCGAAGGTACGTTTTGTTTTTCAGCAAACAGATTCTGAGATCCCTGCACCAGCTCACCAAAAATCTCATTATCAGCTTTTCCCATGTTTTCTTCCTTGCCCAGAGCATCTTCAAAAAGAGCAAAAACGCCCTGTCTGGTATAGTCATTCAAAAACTCTGCACCGTTTGATGCCTCAGAAAACCGTTTTTCAAGAATTGCTTTCTTCTCTGCCTTTTCATCAGCAGCAGCTCTTTCGTCAATGATTTTTTGCAGCTCTTCTACCCTGTTTTTCATTTTTTCTGCTTCATCCTGACTGTTTTTCAGCAAATCCATATCGGCTTCCATCTCGGAAATTCTTTTGTTTGCCTCCTCAAGCTCTTTTTTTGTTTCTTCTGACACAGCTTTCGCCTTGCCAATGTCCGAGGAATTAATATCAAGTATACTTTTCAGCTGTTCATCTGTTATACCGTTTACAATTCCTCTGATTTCTTCTCTTGTCATAGCTACAACATCCTTTCTTTGAGAACATACTGTTCCCGGTCTTTTCGGTTTGTTATCGCAGTTTCCTTCTGCAAAAGACTTCATAGTTTATCGTCATTGCGGACAAATATTAATTTTATTTATTTGCTTTTTCAACATTCAGTCTTGCGGTCTGCTCATCTTCGCCAAAGTACCACATTCTGAACTCCCACGGAGCCATAATTCCCGAACTCACCAGCACCTGTTTCTCCTCAAACTGAACCCTTCTGTCAGCAACAATACTGTCATCAAAATCAAAGGACACACTGTATTCACCTGCAGGAGCAAGATTGTATAATGTACACCATACGTCCATAGCATACACAAGATCCCTCAAAGCATTTTTGAGAGCTTTCTGATTATCTGCAATTGTTGCATAGCTTCTCTGCTTTGAAGCTCGGATTTCCTCTGCTGTTTTTTCTGACTCATTAATGTCCGAAAGCGTACCGAAGGCAAGTCCGCAATTGAACTCAATCTGTCTGAAAATTCTGTTCAAACCTTTTGAGAAAGACTCTTCCCGTATTTCAGGTGACCATTCCTTGAAAAAATCCATATCCTCAACATCAAGCGTCCGATACAGTCTCTTGTCAGGAAGTCTGGGTTTTCCGTCCTTATCCCTTTTAAACGCCATAGCATTGGCAACAAGAGCCCTTTCTCCGCTTTCAAACTCCCAGAGAAACCGTTCATACTGCTTGTTTGCATCATCAATCAGATTAACGGCTTTGGCAAAAACCGAAACTCCCAGCGGTGAGAGCGTATCAACCGTATTTGCACCCGCCGGTCTGAAATACCCGAAAAGAGGCTGTGAAACATTACAAAAAGAAACTTTCTCCGAAAGTCCTGTCCACTCCTCGACTTCATCAAGGGAAACAGGTTTTCCCAGTGAGTTTTTTGTATGACTGCAAAAAGCTCTGTTGGAAATTTCATAAACCTCCTTCCCCAGTCTGTGAGTTTCAAATCTGGTGTAATACCGACCGTTTTTCATCAAAGACTGAACAAATGTTGCCTCCGAAATCCTTCCCTTTGAATCAAATGCCGTAGGAAAGAATCTGTCAGCCTGAATGTAATCCACACAAATTCTTCCATCAGCAACATAAGGCTTCATAACAAGACCGCCCTTTGCACAACCGAACTCCACGGGAACACGAATATTTTCCACAACCTCACTGTACACACTGTCAAGGTACTCCGCACGCGTACTTCCCGAAACAGAGGACTTCATTTCAACCGTAATCATTCTTGCCATTTCAGAAGAAATCGCAGCCGGCAAACGAAGCCCCGCATCCTCCTCATACATCATACTCCACATCTGCACAGCCTCGGACATTTCATCCGAAAGTGCAGCAACTGACAAAGCAGCACGACTTAAAATCTTTTTGTCAATCATATTTTCCTTCACCTTTCTCAAAAAACTAATAAAATTATCCACCATTTTTCTTCCTCCTTCAGATTTCAAAGCAGCCTTTTTCGGGCAATTGTAGTACAAAAATACCTGATATCATCCATTGCATGGTCAAACTCTTTTACAACCCTGTCCTCCTCCGATGCCTCATCCCAGGAATAAGTTCCAAATTCTCTTATAGCATCCCTGCAGGATTTACAAATCAAAAGCTTTCCTGTCTGTAATAGAGTTCCCGTAATTCTGATTCCGTCCAGAACACGGTTATCCGCTTTACGCACATTAAAAGCACCGTGCCTACGAATAGTCGCAATAAAACTAGCCGCAGAAGGGTCAATTATCACAGACTTTATATCATAACCTTCTGCAAGAGACTCCAGCTTCTCATAATATTCCTCATCAGTCAGAAGCTTTTTGTTCTGTCTTCCCGAATAATACCATTCTTTCAGCCTTACCGCACAACTGTCATCCAGCCTCCACAACCCCATACTGCAAGGATTAAGGGTTCCGTAATCCACAGAAATATAGTATTCCGGAATTCCGCAAACCAGCGGCTCCGAATCAACAGTATGTATCCCTTCATCAAACATAGGATAAACAAGTCCTTCCGCACTGCACCACTCACCAAGAATAAACCTTCTGAAAAATACTCCCGTATACTCTTTTTTCAGTTGTTCAACATATTGCCCGTCCAAAAAGGAATTATCATCAATAAGGAATTCCATAAGAAAAAAATCTAACTCATCCCGTCTGTCAATATAATTCACCTTAAACCAATGATTAGGATTATCAGGATTTGTAGTTCCGAACAGCTTAGCCGAAGGCTCCGAAAGTCTCGACAGAAGCATACTGAAAAAATCTTCAGTAAACAAAGTCACCTCATCACAATATGCCCCCTGAAGAGTCATGCCGCGTATTTTGCTCTCAGCACCGGCATCATTCACACCCTCAAGGTAAATCTTCCTGCCGTAAAGAACAGCCTCTTTTTTCGACAGTGAATACCTGAAGTTATTACGTCCCGCAAGACTCTCCAGAAGGTCAAGACAATTTCGTTTCAGAGTGGTAAGGGTTTTGGCTGTCATAAGATAGGCCTTATCCTCGGGCATATTCCTGATCCATATACACCACAGCACCAGGCTAATCCATGTTTTTCCAGACCTGACACTCCCATGCAGAATATTGATTCTCCTGAGTCCGCCGTTCTTCGCAATTCTGAGCAAAGCATTTTGCTTTTCCGTAAGATTTTTGTATACTCTCACACAAACGTCACCTCACATCCTCAAAATCATCAAACAGCGTAGCCAGAGTTCCCTCTCCCGAGCTGTCCTTTTCGCCTGCACCAAACTTATCAATAAGAGTTCCCACCGCAGACGAAAGTTGATTCATGGGAGCATTAGCAATTCTTTCAGGATCTCCTATCTCTGCAATAATTTTGTCAATTAATTTACAGATGTCTTTTTTTCTGTTCCTGATATAATCAGAAATAAGAGTATCCACATCTGCTTTTTTCAACTCATCCGCCACAAATTTCCCTCATTTCTTTCAAAACCCTTTTGTTTTAGATTATTACATTTATAATTATACTCCTCAAAAACGGAAAAAACGGACAGCTTTGCCGTCCGTCTTCCTGTTATATTTCCTCATTGCTGTGAGCCTTCAGATATCTTTCTGCAATTTTTCTTACCCCCTCCTCGCTGTTATAACCGCCTGTCATAAAGCTCACCTTCTTCCACGACATACATTTTACATATCGGTAATAAAAAATCTGACGTGTAAGACTGTCATCAATGGTATTCAAAAAATCATCAATTCTCTTTTTAAGCTCAGAGCATTTTCTTATCTTTTCAACAATAAGCTTTTCCTGCATTCTTATTTCATCCTCTGCAAGCGTTCCGAAACATCCGTTTTCTCTTTCTCTTATTTTCAAATTAACCAGTTCCTCAGTGTCGTGCATTATTTCACGGTTAAGGTAATAGCATTGCATAAGTTCTTTTTTCGTCATAATAACCTCACCTTTCATAATATATTTTTTTACAATTGTCAGAGCAAAAGGTCCGTGCAGAGGCGTCACAAAGAAAACCCTCCTCAAGTACCTTTCCGCAGCAAAAGCACAAAACGCAGCCTTCTGTTTTTGAAACAGCACCAAACCTTTCCATTCCCAGAATTTCAGGATGTGTAATTCTCAACATCTCACCTCCGCAAAAGTTTCCTAAAGGAAACTTTTTACTCAAAAAAAATAAGCATAATCATTCTTTTATCAAGACAAAGAACGTCTGCTATCAGGCAAATCTCAAAAAGAGTAAATTCAGAAAGCCCGTCTAATTTTTTCTGCAAACAGCTTTGTTCCATATCAAGTACATCCGACAAAGCATTGAGAGAAATATTTTTTCTTTTCATTTCTTGCTTCAATCGCCCTATATTCAAAGGTCACACCTCCATATGTAGTTTTTGCAGTTACAATATTACCATTTTTTTACAATGTTGTCAATAGCTAACTAACATTTTTTTACTTTTTTGTCAAAACAAGTTGCATTTTAAAGCAGTCTGTGGTATAATAAAATACGGTCAAATAATATACAAATGAAAGGAAAGTACAAAATGCTGATCAACATTCAAGGAAGACGCAAAGAACTGGGACTGACTTTGGAAGAGGTAGCCCGAATGGTTGGAGTAGGAAAGGGAACAGTAAAAAAGTGGGAAAGCGGATACATAAAGAATATGAGACGTGACAAAATACTTCTTCTGGCTCAAGCACTTCAGGTTTCACCCCTTGATATACTTGACATACCACAAACGCCACAAAACCGCAATTCAGGACAAATAGCACGCCCTGCCACCGATGAGTACAAAACCTTTCTTTCAGATTTTTTTAACACTGACATTCCTGACAGCATACTCATATTTCAGCAACAAGGTTCAGTTATACTGAAAAAACTTTCAGAAAAGGATTGCATACTGCTTGAAAATATTCTGAACACTTGAATAAAAAAATACTATATACAATAAAGCGGCTATGCCGCTCGCCGCAGGCGGCGGCTGTAGCATTTACGCTTTCGGTCATCTGTGTGCGTTTCCGCCATCGGCAGAAAATTTCGCACGGACAATATAAATTTTGTATTTTATATAATAGAATTATTCACAGAAGGGGCAGGATTCCCCGTTGAAAAACTCAAAGTGGGGAACAAAAGAGTTCCGCTATCTCCAAGAACTGAAAAAAACATATCAAAAAACGTCTGCCTTCCCTCGTCTCCACCGCCCAGAGACTTATAAGACGAGTGAATCAACACATCATCACCATTCTTTATACCAAGACTCTCAATATGTTCTTTCAATTTCAAAAAATCATTGTTCATATCAAACTCACCTCAAAAGCAATCGTACAACAAATCTTTTCCAAGTCAATACATTGTTCTGCAAACTCACAAAAAAACTTTATTTTTTTATTTTTTTCATTTTAGGTATTGACAAACGCCATTGTTTATGGTATCATATTTTTTGCAGTTGAGAAAACTGGCATATGCGGGAGTGGCTCAGTGGTAGAGCGTCACCTTGCCAAGGTGAACGTCGCGAGTTCGAATCTCGTCTTCCGCTCCAAAAAAAGTGTGATTCCATAAGAATCACACTTTTTTCGTTTTATTAAAATTTTACCATGGCAACAAACATAGGATTCTAAAAAGCCTTCAATCTGGTTTTAAAACTTTTCTTCTCTCCTATATTTGCAATCAGCAATGTTCTGTATGTATTTATTCCTTGTGGCAATTTTGAGTATAAGAATTGCAAAGGGCAATACAATCGCCTCAAGAATACATATTGCAAGAAGCAGCCACCTTGCCAGAATATAGCAAATGGCAAATAATGCAGAAAAAAGTTGTCTGATTTAATGTTGGAAAAAATATTTCCATCTTTCTTCTCCTTAGAAAACACTACTTGACATTCTACACCCTGAAGGACTTTTTTCAATAGTCAAATTAACCAAATATAATTTTAAAAATTACTCTTTTATTCGGACCCCTACCGGAGAAACAAGGATCGCAACAATGCCAACAAGGTGAAACTCCAGAAACGAAAGTATTTTGCCTGCACCCATAACCACCAACATCTTTGTCAACGCAAAACACCATGTATAATAAGTGTGCGGCAACAAAAAATACAGAACAAAATTTGCAGCCGCAAATATACCATATGCACCAAAATTAACTTTATAATGAAGACGAGTATCAGCAAGCACAGCATAACACTTTCTCATCTCTTTTATATTGATTGACAAAAACACAATCTGAAATACCAAGAGAACCCCGAACACTATATAACGTTGCGAGGCCAATCCAACAATATTCAGCAGTGTTGCAGCGGCTGACAGTAACACCATAGGCAGAAACAGCTCAATCAATCGTTTCCCAAAAAAATATCGTATAAATTCTTTTTTCATACACCTTACCTCATTATTCTGAAAACACATTTTGCCCTTCAAAATACTTTTACTCGTTACACTATAACACAAAACTTTCCAAAATGCAACTCTATATACTACTTTCCCACATATACCAAAACGGAGACCCCAAAAGGAATCTCCGTCATAGTCTTGATTTATGGCACCTTATAACCATTCAAATTTACCTGAAAGAAACAAAACCTTATCTGCTGATACAGTCAGCATTCCGCCATCAGTTTTTGCAGTTTTTTCTTCGCCATCCTCAAATGCTATTTTACATTCGCAGGGAACAACGGATGTAACAAAAGGAATATGCCCTGCCATAACGGCAAACTCCCCCTCTGTTCCTCTCAGGCTGAGCATAACTGCGTCACCGCAGAAAAGGTCACCTTCAGGAGATGAAACCCTTAATGGAAATGTTTTCATCGTGCCACCTTCTTCGCCTTTTCAACCGCTTCATCAATGGTTCCCACAAAGAGGAATGCAGACTCGGGCAAATCGTCATGCTTACCTTCAATTATTTCCTTAAAGCCGCGGATTGTTTCAGCGAGAGGTACATAAGTACCCGGAATACCCGTAAACTTTTCCGAAACATCAAAGGGCTGTGAAAGAAAACGCTGAATTTTTCTCGCTCTGCCAACCAGCAGTTTATCCTCGTCAGAAAGTTCATCCATACCCATAATTGCAATAATATCCATAAGTTCAACGTATCTCTGGAGAATTCTCTGAACCTCTCTTGCAACTGTGTAATGCTCCTCACCCAATATTTCAGGCGAAAGGATACGGCTTGTGGATTCAAGAGGGTCAACCGCAGGATAAATACCCTGAGATGCAATGCTACGCGAAAGAACGGTTGTTGCATCAAGATGTGCAAACGTGGTCGCAGGTGCAGGGTCAGTCAGGTCGTCTGCAGGAACATATACAGCCTGAATTGACGTAATTGAACCGCTTTTGGTTGATGTAATTCTTTCCTGCAAAGTACCCATTTCATTTGCAAGAGTTGGCTGATAGCCTACCGCACTGGGCATTCTTCCAAGAAGTGCTGAAACCTCACTTCCTGCCTGAGTGAAACGGAAGATATTATCAATAAACAAAAGTACATCCTGATGTTCTTCGTCTCTGAAATATTCAGCCATTGTAAGACCCGAAAGTGCAACTCTCATTCTTGCACCGGGAGGCTCGTTCATCTGTCCGTAAACCAGAGTGGTGTTTGAAAGAACCCCCGACTCCTTCATTTCGTTATAAAGGTCATTACCTTCACGTGTTCGCTCTCCAACGCCCGTAAATACAGAAAGACCGCCGTGCTGTTTTGCAACGTTGTTGATAAGCTCCATAATAAGTACGGTTTTACCAACACCGGCACCACCGAAAAGACCGATTTTACCGCCCTTTGAATAAGGACAGATAAGGTCAATTACCTTGATACCCGTTTCCAGAATTTCGGTTGATGTTGCAAGGTCACTGTAGGACGGTGCCGCACGGTGAATATTCCAGCGTTCAACACCTTCATCAAAAGGCTTATTGTCAACAGTATCACCCAGAACATTGAATATTCTGCCCAGAGTTTCACGTCCTATGGGAACACTTATTGTTTTGCCCGTATCAACAACGGGAGTTCCTCTTTTGAGACCGTCGGTTGAGGACATGGCAATACATCTTACAACATTATCGCCTATATGCTGTGCAACCTCAACAGTAAGAGTCTTCTCACCGATTTTCATTGTCAATGCGTTGTATATAGAAGGCAAAGAGCCTTCTTCAAAACAAACGTCAACAACAGGTCCCATAACCTGTGAAACGCTTCCTTTTGCAGTATCTGACATTTATCATTTCTCCTTTCGACCGATTATGCACCGCTTCCGGCTACAATCTCGGTGATTTCCTGGGTAATGGCGCCCTGACGTGCACGGTTGTATTCCAATCCCAGTCTGTCTATCATTTCCTGTGCATTCTTTCCTGCACTATCCATAGCAACACGGCGTGCTGCAACTTCCGATGCAAAGCTTTCCTTTACGCAGGAGATAATCATTCCTGCAATATATTCTGGAATAATAGCATTCAAAACAGTTATTTCATCAGGCTCAAAAATAGCACTTGCACCGCTCTTGTTTTCAGCTTTATCAAGTGGCAAAAGCCACTTAACATAAGCCTCCTGAGACATAAGCGAATGATATTTTGTACATACCACACCGAATTTATCGAACTTGCCCTCTGCAAAGTCACGGCAAATTTCTTCGGATATTGCTTTTGCCTTTTCATAACTGAAGCCTTCCGCAAAAACCATCTCACCGCCGTATCTTTCGCAGGCACGCTTTCCCACGGGAATAACCTTTGCTGTAGGATATTCACGCATAAGGCGGAATATATTTGCATTATAGCCTCCGGCAAGTCCTCTGTCACCTGCCACCACTACAAGACAAATTTTATTGTCCGTGCTTTCTGCCATATATGGACTTTTTCTGCACTCCTCATAGGCAGAAAGCATCTCAACCGTTTCACCAAGAGCATTTGAATATTCAAGACCCTTGTTCATAGATTCAGTTGCTTTTCGTATCTTTGAGGATGCCACAAGCCCCATAGCTTTTGTTAGATGCAATGTGGAATCAACACTTTTTATTCGTGTCCGAAGTTGTTTGATATCAGAACTCATATGCTCACCTCTTCATTTCAGAAAGTGCATTCTTCAGTTCTACCACGTCATTTTCATCCCATGAGCCGCCTTCAATTCTTTCAAGGAAGCTCAGATATTTATTTTCCAGAAGTGCATATAGCTCGCCTTCATATTCCTTAACCTTATTTACGGGAGTATCATTGAGATATCCGTTGATAACCGCATACACGATTGCAACCTGACATCCAACACGGACGGGAGCATTTCTTCCCTGCTTGAGAACCTCAACAATTCTTTCACCCAGAGCAAGTCTTGCCTTTGTATCTGCATCAAGGTGGCTTCCGGACTGCGCAAAAGACTGCAGCTCTCTGTACTGAGAATAAAGAAGCTTCAGCTCGCCCGAAACCTTTTTCATAGCCTTGAGCTGAGCAGAACCTCCAACACGGCTTACCGAGATGCCGGGGTTTATGGCAGGCATAACACCTGCGTGGAACAGCTCTGTTTCAAGGAATATCTGACCGTCTGTTATAGAAATAACGTTGGTGGGGATATAAGCCGAAACGTCACCTGCCTGAGTTTCAATGATTGGCAATGCGGTAATTGAACCGCCGCCGTATTCAGGAGCAACACACGCCGCTCTTTCAAGAAGACGTGAGTGGAGGTAGAATACATCACCTGGGTATGCTTCACGTCCGGGAGGACGGCGAATAAGCAAGGACAGGGCACGGTATGCAACAGCGTGCTTTGAAAGGTCATCATAGATAATAAGCACGTCTTTTCCCTGCTCACGGAAATATTCCGCCATTGCACAGCCTGAGTATGGAGCCACATACTGAAGAGGTGCTGACTCGGAAGCTGATGCTGAAACTATAATTGTATATTCCATTGCTCCTGCCTTTGTCAATTCACTGGCAAGCTGAACAACCGAACTGTTTTTCTGTCCTATTGCAACATAAATACAAATAACATCGGAATTTTTCTGATTAATTATTGTATCAATTACGATTTCGGTTTTACCCGTCTGTCTGTCACCGATTATAAGCTCACGCTGACCTCTGCCAATAGGAATCATACTGTCAATCGCCTTGATACCCGTCTGCAACGGCACAGAAACGCTCTTTCTTTCAATGATACCCGGAGCCTCTGCTTCAATGGGTCTTGTCTCACTTGCTGTAACAGGACCTTTGCCGTCAATTGCAACGCCCAGAGCATTTACAACTCTGCCCAGCATTGAGTCACCAACAGGAACCGACAAAACCTTTCCCGTTCTCTTTACCTTGGAGCCTTCACGGATATTGTTGTTATCCGAAAGCAAGGCTACAGAAACCGTTTCGGTTTCAAGATTCTGAGCCATACCAAAGCTTCCGTCGTCAAATTCAAGCAATTCACTTGCCATACATTCACGAAGTCCGTAAACACGGGCAATACCGTCACCTACAAGGATAACTGTTCCCGTTTCCTTCATTTCGATTTTAGAACGGTAATTCTTAATTTGTTCTTTTATTACATTACTGATTTCTTCAGGTCTTGTATTCATTATTTTATCACATCCTTTACCTCGCGCAAGCGACTGCGCAAGCTGCCGTCCATTATTTTGCCGTCAAGCTCAACTATAAATCCGCCCAGAAGCGAAATGTCAACAGAATATTCCATATTAACATCGCCACCGGAAATTTTTTTCAGCCTATCATAAAGCTTTTTCTTTTCATCATCGTTAAGTTCAACTGCACTTGTCACCTTTGCAACCGATATATGCTTTGATGCATCAAGAAGCTCCTTATACTCCTTTGCCGCATCAAAAAAGCCGTCAATTCTGCCCTTTTCGCACATAAGCTGTACAAAAGACAGTACATTTTCAGGTACAAAGTCTGCAAATGCAGCATCTGATGCCGAAAGTCTTTCGCCAAGAGGAATACTAGGAGATGAAAGAAATTCAAGGTATTCAGGTGACTCCTCAAAAGCCTTTTTCAGATTTTCAAGAGCCTTTCCGTACTCCTCCTTGGCATCCTCCTCGCAGGCAACCATAAACAAGGCCGCACCATATTCACGGATTACATCATTCATTAAGCTCACCGACCTTCTCAATGAACGAATCTATCAATATTCTGTGGTCTTCATTATTAATTTCACGTTCAAGCATCTTTTCTGCAAGAGCACCTGAAACCTCAACAATCTCACGTTTGATGGCCTCTGTTGCTTTTTTCTTTTCAAGCTCTGCCTCGGTTTTGGCAATGCGTATAATACTCTCAGCCTTTTTCTCGGCATCCGCAATCAGCTTTTCGCCACGGTATTTTGCATTGTCCGTTGCTCTCTGCACAATAGCATCCGCTTCAGATTCTGCACCCGAAAGCTTTTTCTGCCACTGTCTGCGATTTTCTTCAGCCTCGTTCTGAGCAAGCTCCGCATCAGCATACTGCCCGTCAATCTCGCTTTGACGCTTGATAAGAATATTTTTCACGGGTTTGAACAAAAAACGCTTCAGCATAAAAAACAGCAAAGCAAGATTTATGAGTGAAATCACAATCTGCCATAGATTGACAGATATGACATCTAAAGTTTGCGTTGGCATATTTATTTCTCCTTATTATCTACCGAGAGCGTTCAAAAGAATATCAACAAAAATATTGGGTGCAACAAAGATAAGCAAAATTGCAATAACCAGTGCATAAAGACCTGTTGTCTCTGCAATAGCACAACCCATAAGCATTGTTGAAGTTACATCACCTTTACATTCAGGCTGACGTCCGATAGCTTCGCAGGCTTTACCAACAGCATCGCCTTCACCGATACCGGGGCCAATACCTGCAATCATAGCACAGCCTGCACCAAGTGCACAACCACCTAAAATAATACCAATAGCCAATTCCAACATTTTAATTTACCTCCAATTTTTTATTTTTAAGTTTTTGTTTTTTATTAAAGTATTCGTCTGCGGGGAAACCTCCTGCAACGTACATCATTGTAAGCATTGCAAAAATATATGCCTGCAAGCAACCGCTGAACAAATCAAAATAGATTGAAAGCACAGCAGGCAAACCAATCTGAAGCAAAGGAAACTCTCCGATAAATCCGGGTATCCATCCCAATACAATATGAGAAAGTCCCTGAAGCCCTGCTGCAACCAGAACCGAAATAACAGACCCCGACAACACGTTGCCGTAATGACGGAATGCCATTGAAAGAGGCGTTGCCACTTCACTTATAACATTAAGCGGAGTGAGCGCAACCGGCTGTGCAAAACTCTTCAGATAGGTCACGGGACCGCACTTGAACTTATAATAGGTTATAAGAATAAAAACAAGTATCGCCCATCCCGCCACTATGTTTATATCCGAGGTTGGCGGATATAAACCAAAAAGAGTAATCAGACTGGAAAATCCGGACAAGGCAAGAACTGCAGCAATAAAGGGCGGAAATTCCGTAAAATATTTACCCATGTTGCTATAAACCAGCTTTTCAACAGTTTGAACCACCCATTCAGCACAGTGCTGTCTTACACTTACATTTCTGGTTTTCAGACCGTGAGTCAAAAACAGACAAAGACCTAAAATCGCTATCATAACAAGCCACGAATTTATCTGCGACTCAGTTATAATAAGATTTTGTATGGGCATTGGGATTTCAAAGTAAATTTGAGCACCTGTTATGCTTATTCCTTCACTTGCAGGTTTTGTAAGAATCTTCAGCACCATTCCAGCTGCAAAGGGTAAAACCATCATGCATATATACAAAAAATCCAATACCGCAAAACTGCGACTTTTCCTTTGCATTATAACAATCACCTCACCGTAAAACAGAGTTTATTTTTTATCAAAAAACGGATGTATCGCAATAGCTATTCTGGGGAAAAACAACGGAATAATAACAGCCACACCGTTGAAGCAGGGCAACCAAAGTCCCACCGCAGCCACAACTACAAGCATAAGATTTCTATAAGTCTGAGAAACCTTCATGGTTGTCCGTGCAGCCTTTTCATCCTTGTGCAGTGCTTTTTGAACAGTTATTCCCATCAGGAAAAAGTTCAAAACAGCAAAAAAACCGCTTAACAGATTCCCCAGAAAAACCGTGTAATGCCATTTCCCTGCAACAAGAAACACCGCTTCCATCAACAAACTGAATATAGCGACCCATATTCCAATATACTTTGTTTCTTTCAAAATTGCAGTATCTATTTTCTTCATAAACCTTCTCCGGAACTTAATCAATATTTGATCAAAATTATAGCACATTTTTTCTTTTTTGTCAATTTGACCTTTGCAAATTTTCTCTCTTTTATTCTGGCATATTCTTGTAATTTTTATTCAGTTATGATATACTGAAGATAATATGTTTTACGAAAGGAGAAGCTTAAATATGTCAGCAATTAAAATTCTCCACACGGGAGATTTTCATATAGGGTCATCACGCACAGGCATAACCAACGGCCGTGCAGAAATTAAAAATACTTTTTTTAAGGTTCTTGACATATGCAAAGAAGAACATATTGACCTTCTTCTTATCGCGGGCGATATGTTTGACTCCCCGTTTCCATGCAGCGACACCGTCAATGAAATAACAGAAGGCTTTTTACGCATTCCCGATACGGTTGTTGCCATTGCACCCGGAAATCACGACTGTGCCTGTCCGGGTTCTGTATGGCTGAAAACTGACTTTCCTGACAATGTGTATATTTTCACCTCTTTTTCCGAGCATTTTGACTTTCCTGAAAAAAATCTTCGACTTTTCGGGGCAGCCTTCACTGACCGATTCGAAAAAATACCCTTGCTTTCATCTGCCGAAACCAAGGACTCTCCCGCAATCAACATCTGCGTCCTCCACGGGGAGCTTGTATCATCCAATTCCGAAAGCAGTTACAATCCCATAACTCCCGATTCAATTTCGGCCTGTGGCTTTGATTATCTTGCTCTGGGGCACATTCACAAACGCAGTGAAATACAAAAAAACGGCACCACATTTTATGCCTACTGCGGTTGTCCCGACGGAAGAGGCTTTGACGAAGACGGAAGCCGTGGAATATATCTCGGAACAGTCGAAAAAGGCAACTGCAGACTTGAATACCGTGAGCTTTCTTCAAGAAAATATCTTTATACCAATATTGACATTTCAGATTGCGAAACTTCGCTTGGCATTACCGAAAAAATTCTGAACAGCCTGAAAGCCGAATCTGACACCTATCAGAATAATCTTTACCGTATTTCGCTTACAGGAACCGTATCTCCCGGTTTTTCACCAAGCATACAGCAAATCGAAGCAAAGCTTTCAGAAGTTCTTTCATATGCGAGAGTAACAGACAATACAGAACTTAACCCCGAAGATATTCTCAAGCTTGCGACCGAAAGTTCTCTGCGCGGAATATTTGTGCAAAAAATGCTGGCTTTGACCGACAGTTCCGACAGTGCAAATCAGAAAATATGCAAAATGGCACTCAACCTGGGTTTGAAAGCCTTTGAAAGAGAGGTTACTCTTGATGATAATTAAAAAAATTGAAATAGAAAATTTTGGAAAATTCTCAGGCTATACCCTTTCGCCAAATTCCGGTTTCAACCTTGTTTTTGGTCAAAACGAAGCCGGCAAGACCACCCTTATGTCCTTTATAAAGCTTATGTTCTACGGCAACAGCAGCAGCAAGGGTCAGGACATTTCAAAAAATCTGAGAAAAAAATATACCCCTTGGAGCGGAGCACAGATGTCAGGTGCAATAGAGTTTGAATCAGACGGACAGTTACTCAGACTGCATAAGGATTTCAAAAAAACATCGGCAACCGACAAAACAACCATTTTTAACCTTCAAACTGGTGAAAAACCGGACCTTCTGGCTGACAAAGAGGTTGGCGAACAGTTTTTGAATATGGACTTAGGAGAATTTGAGCGCAGTGTCTTCATAGAAGGCTTTGGAGGTTTCTCATCAGAAGCATCTGGTGACAGCCTTGCTATGCGAATATCGAATCTCTCGGTTTCAGGAAACGAAAACTTCTCACAAAGCATAGTATCCCGACGGATTGGTGATGCACTTGAGGAGCTTGAATCAAAGCGCAAAACAAAGGGCTTATTGGTTGAAGAAAAATCCCGTTTTGAATCCCTTGTCTGTGCACTTGAGGAGCTGAACGAAAAAACAAAAGCTCAAGTCTCACTTTTATCTGAAATCACACAACTGAAAAACGAAATTTCTCAGCTCGAAGCAACTCTCGAAAACACAGAAGCAGCCATGAAAAAACAGGAAGCCAAAAAGGAGCTTCATCGTCTTGTTATGCTGTTCAAGAAACTGGAGGAAAGAGAAAATCTGGTTCTGAAAATCCGGGAAACGGGTTTTGACCCCAAAAAGCTCATTGAGTTTTTGAGTGAAGCAAAATCACTTTATCTTTCCATCCCGACATTGCCTGCAAACAGCTATACAGAAATTCCACGTGAAGATTATGACAAAGGCTGTGAAGCAAAAAAACAAATCGAAAGTCTTTCCCGCGACAAACAGCTTCTCCTGACAGAGCTCGCGTATGTCAATGAACGCATTTCGCTTTCCGATGCCGAATATTCCAAAAAACGCAGAAGAATAAACAATATCACAACGGCTGTTCTCGGCATTCTGAGCTGTGCAAGTGCTGTTGCTTTCTTCTTTAACAAATTTGCAGGAGCATCAGGTCTCGTACTGACACTTCTTGTTGCGTTAATTTATATTTTTGCCAAAAAATCCGCAAAAGGTACTTCATCGCACAAAGAGGAAGTCATTTCTGCATACAACAACATTTTGGAAAAGCTTTCTGTTTTCAATGAAAATCTTTTGAAGCTTCCCTTTTCAGAGATAGAAAAGCTTATTGAACAAAAACTTAAAAACTATACCGAAGAACTCAACGCAATACTCCTTCGGTACAGCTGTAAAAGCTTTGAAGACTTTGCTGACAAATTTGCCGAAAGTCTTGGTATAGACAGACTTCAACACTCTGCAAATACCGCAAAAGCAAATTTTACAAGCTATGTTTCAGAGTTTATAACAGTCTGCGACTTTACTCAAGCAGAAGCTGTTTTCAAGGAGGCTGAGCTTCTGTACTCCGACTATAAATCAATTAAAAACGAAATAGAACTCATTTCCGCTTCCAACGGCATATCATCCCCCGATATCACCGACATACGTTGCCGGATAGATTCTTTGAAAAATTATACTTCTACGGCTGAAACAAAAAATTCTTCCGACACAGACCCTGCAGAAATAAAACAGCTGCTCTCTGTGAAACGACATAGTCTGGGAGAACTCCAAAGCCGTATAACCCTTCCCGACGTAAGCGAAAGTGACCTCAGATGCCGTATGGCAGAATCCGAAGAACGTATTTCTCAGTTGACCAAACGGCAGGAGGCACTGACCCTTGCAAATGAAGTTATGGAATCCGCCATATCCGAAATGAACAAAGGTCTCGGTTCTCATCTGAACCGTCAAACCGGTGAATACCTAAAAATGATGTCAGACGGAAAATACGGCGATGTCCTTGTTTCACGGGAACTCAACGTTGAAGCAAGAAGTACACTGTCCGACGGTTTTCACGAGTGGAAATATCTCAGTGCAGGAGCTATTGACAGAGTTTATCTTGCACTTCGGCTTGCGGCAACAGATATAATTGCCTCAAAACACAATCCGCTTCCGCTGTTTCTGGATGATATTCTCACTCAGTATGATGACGAAAGCTGTCGCAATACTCTGAAATTTTTGAACGAATATTACAAAAACTCAGGTTCAGTTTCACAAATAATCTTCTTCACCTGCCACCGCCACATTGCAGAAATGGCAAAGGAAGCCTTCCCCGAACTGACCGAAATCACCTTGTAGCTTCGAACACGCTCGGTGCATATAATAAAAAGTTCCTGCAAATTCTAATGTAAATCATAAATTCCGAAAGGCTGATGCTTTGATGAGCAATGACTCACTTAAATTAATACCCATAACTCTTGAAACCAAACCCGTTCTGGATTCGTACTTCAAAAGAGGTTTTTTTCTTAACTCTGAGCTTACCTTTACAAATATGTTTATATGGCAAAATCCTTACAATATACGTTATGCCGAAATTGAAGGTACTCTGTGTATATTTTCTCATTACCAAAACGAACCCGAAAGCGTAAATCTAACTACATTTTCGGGCGATGTCAAAAGTACGGTCAAAAGGCTTCTTGACTATTTTTCCGAAATAGACTCCCCGCCAATAATACGACTGTTCAGCAAAGATCAAAAGGCCCTACTGGACAATGCCTTTCCCAACACTTTCCGTTTTGAGAAAGACCGCAACTCCTTTGATTATGTATACAGAATTCCCGAGCTTATTTCCCTTACGGGCGGGAAGTACCACGCAAAACGGAATCACATAAACAAATTCAAAAATCTCTACAACTTCGAATATCATACCATGACGCCGGATTACCGTGAGGAATGCAAGCAGATGTTTTACCGCTGGTGCGACAGCAAGCGCGATTCCCTCACAAACGCAGATGATCAGCTTGAAGCTGTAAGCCGTCTTCTTGACAACTGGGAGTATCTTGATATTGCAGGTGGCTGTATAACCGTAGACGGACAGCTTGTGGCGTTTTCCTTTGGTGAGGTGCTTTGCTACGCCAATTCCATTGTGGTAATTCACCTTGAACATGCAGATACCGATTTTCAAGGTAGCTTTCCTATGATAAACCAACAATTTCTTGAACATCAGTGGTCAGATTTTAGCCTTGTAAACCGTGAGGAAGATATGGGAATTGAAGGACTCCGAAAAGCAAAAAAATCTTATCACCCACTGTTTCTTACCGAGAAATACACAGCAACACTCAAATAACCGTCATAAAACAGACAACCTGTGTATATGATATATCAAGGAAAATATATTCTACACAGGGAGGGTTGCAAAATGGTGTTTGACACAATGTCAATATTTGCATATACAACGGGTCTCATACTGGTTTTCGTGATATGCAGAATTTTCATAAGACCCTTTGCACGGCTTTTCAAAATTATCTTCAACAGCATATGCGGAGGACTTGCTCTCGCCGCCTTTAACTACCTCGGGGCCTTTGCCGGAATATCGGTTATTATAAATCCCCTTTCCTCACTGATAGCAGGATTTCTTGGAATCCCCGGAGTAATCCTCGTCATTATTCTTCAATATATTTTATAGAAAACAAGTTCTGGTTTTTTTACTACTGCTGTCATGTTGAGCTCGTCGAAACATCTTAGCGGTAGCAAACATAACATTTCACCATTGACCAACAAAACAGCGTAAATACCTCACTGTCCAATCAGCCAGCAGTGATAATATTTACGCTGTTTTTGTTAGCATATTAAATTATTCGCATTCACCAAAAGAAAACTTTATTTTCATTGTTTTAGCTTCTCCCGGCCTCAAAAATTTGAGAATACCTTTTTCTCTCATAACATCTCTTCCGTCAGGATAACAGTTAGCAGGCTCAAGACCCAGTACATATTCATATTCACCCATCATTTTCCATTCGGTAAAGCAATCCAGATTTTCTCTGTCAAAAGTCATACAAAGCTTTGTGTTTATATCAGGATTTTTAAGAACTACTGTCGGTTCCCCGTCAAAAGAATGGTAATAACACTGCTCAACAAAATTATCGGCAGGAACCAGCATTTTGTCCCATGTATCCAGATCCTGTGCCGCATATTCGTCTCTGGGGATTACTTCCTTTGAAGAAATCTCAAGAATTGACTTTTCACTGAGCAACGGATATCCCATATTGCAATGATACATAATCATAAAGGGAGTTTCACGACAGCCTGTGTTTTTCACCGTATCTGTAATTTCAAGGGTGTTTTCCTTCAATCCGCAACGGTATTCTCTTTCTAGCAAAAACTGATTACCGCCAAGAGCTGCATCACGCATAACCGCCTTTATGATTATGTAATCTTCGTCTACCGTATAGCTATGCTGCTCACTGGGCACATGAGAAATATTACCGTGAAGAGGCAATGCTTCACCATTATCAGAACAAGGATTTCCCACAGCCGCAAGACCGCAGGTGGTAATAAATCCTGCAGTAAAGGACTTCAAAAAACCTAATCCCTCATTATCATAATATTGAGGTCCCACCATACCGCAGGGCGAAACGTATGCCATACTGTTTCCCTTGAAGAACAGATATGGAATATCCGCACACCTGTCCAGCGAAACCGTAAAATCAAGACCTATTCCGTTGCGAACCTCAAGAAGTCTCATTCCGTCAGCCTTTCCGCCAACCATTTTTGTCTCACGCACTCCGCATATCTGCGAAGGATGTCCTATGTATTTGTTATTCATTTCAAGCCTCCGTGTTTATAATTTATTTATGACAACGCATCAAACGACAGGACGCCGTCATCCTGAACGTAGTCAAAGGATCTTTCTCTGTCTGAGAAAACCCCTATTCCTTATGCAAAAAGCGGTCCGTGCTGTAAAAACAGCTGCAAACCGCCTTTTTGTACCAACCATTATTCTTCCTCGTCGCTATCTGGCATATCCCATGTGTGGTAAACGTTCTGAACGTCGTCGTTATCTTCAAGCATATCAATAAGCTTTTCAAGATTCTTTACTGCTTCGGGATCTGTTACCTCGGTGAGTGTCTGGGGAATGTAGCTGATTTCAGCCTGCTCAAATTCATAACCCTTTGCTTCCAAAGCTTCACGCACCTTGCTGAAGTCTTCAGGAACAGTAGTAACTTCATAGCATTCGTCTTCGGCGCTGAAGTCCTCTGCACCTGCATCCAGAGCATCCATCATAAGGGTATCTTCGTCAATAGAATCAGCCTTTGCAATTACAAGCTGACCCTTACGTTCAAACATGAAGCCTACGCTTCCCGTCTGACCAAGATTTCCTCCAAACTTGTCAAAGTAGTGACGCATATCACCTGCTGTTCTGTTTTTGTTATCGCTAAGGGTCTCTACCATAAAGGCAACACCGCTTGCACCGTAGCCTTCATATGTGAGTTCAAAATATTCTTTGTTGCTGTCTTCACCCGCTGCTTTTTTGATACTTCTCTGTATTGTATCATTGGGCATATTGTTTGCCTTTGCCTTTGCAATAGCATCTCGAAGCTTTGAGTTGCTGTCGGGGTCGGGTCCGCCTTCCTTAACCGCAACAACAAGCTCACGGCCTATTTTGGTAAAAAGCTTGCCTCTTTTTGCATCAAGTGCACCTTTCTTTCTTTTAATGGTTGCCCATTTGGAATGTCCTGACATTTTGTTTTCCTCCTAATGTATCTTTTACTGACACTTACAGTGTCTCAAAATCTATTTTTCTTCGTCCACAACGGACTTAAGTCCTGCCGCAAGACCTGCAAGGCCTTGAATCTCGGAAGGAATTATAATCTTTGTAGCTTTTCCGTCTGCCGCTTTCGCAAAGGCCTCAAGACTCTTTATTGTAAGAACGGACTCAATTGGAGCCGCATCATTGAGCATCTTCAGACCGTTTGCTGTAGCCTCCTGAACACTGAGAATAGCCTGAGCTTCACCTTCTGCAATACGTATTGCAGATTCTTTTTCAGCTTCTGCCCTGAGAATCTGTGATTCCTTTTCCGCCTCTGCTTTAAGAATGGCAGCCGCCTTTTCACCTTCTGCAACCAAAATTGCAGATTTCTTTTCACCTTCAGCCTTGAGAATAGCTTCACGTCTTTCACGCTCCGCCTTCATCTGCTTTTCCATTGCCTCGCGGATACCGGCAGGCGGAATAATATTTTTCAATTCAACGCGGTTCACCTTGATTCCCCACGGGTCGGTGGCTTCGTCAAGAATGGCACGCATCTTTGTATTGATAACATCACGTGATGTCAAGCTCTCATCAAGCTCCATATCACCAATAATGTTTCTAAGCGTTGTGGCTGTCAGATTTTCAATCGCAGACATAGGAAGCTCCACGCCATATGCATACAGCTTTGGATCCGTAATCTGAAAATACACAACTGTATCAATCTGCATTGTAACATTATCCTTTGTAATAACCGGCTGAGGAGCAAAATCAACAACCTGTTCTTTCAGTGTTACACGTTTTGCCACTCTGTCAAAAAAAGGTATCTTGAAGTGAATACCCGTTCCCCATGTTCCGCAATAAGCACCAAGACGCTCAATAACAAACGCATGCGCCTGAGGAACAATCTTCACGCATGAAGCAATGATTGAAATAACCAGAATTACCAAAACCCACAAAAAAATAACAATAGCTTGTGTCATACAAAAAACTCCTTTTCATTTAAATTTTCATTTCTGCAGGGATTTTATCCGCACTGATTTTTGGAACAACAACCAGCCTAACCCCCTCAAGAGCAACAACAGTCACCCTGCTGTTTCTTTCAATTCTTTCACCGTCTGATGCCTTTGCAGACCACACCTGTCCCATCACTCTAACCTGACCGCAATTTTCAATGCTGTCAATATCCAGAAGAACAATACCCTCCTTGCCGATAAGCCTGTCCGCATTTGTCGCAACAATCTTTGCATTCACAAACTTTTTGGACAAAGGTCGGGTGGTCGCCAGCAAAACAGCCGATACCAATACAAAAAGTGTTATCTGAAGCACAATGCCCCCGCCAAAAGCAGCCGCTATGGCAGACACAAGAGCACCAGCCGCAAACCAAACGGTCACAAGGCTGGGCGTAACAGCTTCGACAACACCCAGTATAACAGCCAAACTCAACCAAAACAAAGAAATTTCTGTCATCCTTATCAAACCCTTTCAGAATTCAAATAAACAATGACACCTTCAAGCTCCGAAAAACAAACGTTTTTCAATACGCCCTTTTATAGCCGCCGTTGCGTTTTCCCTCTGTGTTTCTTTTGAGGTCCTGAATCTTTTCTTCGCTATCCTGTTTGAATTTGAGGAGCTTGTCTTCAAAAGACATTTCCTCATTCTCTTTTTTCTTATGCGAGAACTCAAAAACTTCAGGTGCGCCTTTTATACCGCCGCTCCTTTTGGGCTTTTCACTGTTTTTCTTTTTGCTTTTTTCTTCAGCAGCTTTTTTTATGGACAAGCTGATTTTTCCGTTTTCATCAACAGAAATAACCTTTACCTTCACACTTTGTCCTGCCGAAAGATGCTTGTTGATGTCATCAACATATTCGGATGAAACCTCCGAAATATGTACAAGACCTGTTTTTCCGCCTTCGAGCTCAACGAACGCACCAAAGGGCGCAATTCCCGTAACTTTCCCCCGAAGAATACTTCCTTCTTCAATTTGCATAATTCTCAAAAATCCTCCTCGAAATGCCGCCCCGGCATTTGTAAATAAAATCCGTTCAAACGGCTATTCCTGGCTGATGTCCACAAATACTCTTTCGTTCGACTTAACATAATCAAGCTTTTCACGTGCCACACGTTCAATATATTCATCTGTACCAGTCTGTTCAAGCTCATCCTGAAGACGCTGTGTTTCACGCTGTGCTTCAGCAATTTTCTGATTATACTCTTTTTCAATTGCATCACACTTTGAAAGATTTATCTGTTGATTTACAAAGATGCACGTAACATAAATACATACAAACAGAACCGCTCCGGCTTTCAATAAAGTCTTTACCGACAATGTCCGTTTTTTTCTGTTTCTTTTTCTATCAGACACATTCTTCTCCACCTTATAATAAAGTAGTTTTATTATATCTCAACAAGCGGACTTTGTCAACAAAAAAATAAGCATAAACAAAAATTTTTTCACACTCAGACATCATTTTATAATTTAAAGCAGAAAACCACGTGACAGTACTATTTTCTGAATATATTCCCTGCACTTTTCGCTCTGACAAAAATGCGATCTTTCCCTCTTTTTGCAATATGCTTGGTACGGCTGAACTGTTTTCTGGTATACCACATCACAATTGCGGCAGGTTTTTTAAAAATCCGAAGCACCAGCCGTACAGGAAAAAACAAAATCGAGATCAACTTTTTCAAAAATTTTATAATTCCGTTTACAACAACCGTACCTGCCGCAAGAAAGCGATTTCTTACCGTTATGCCGTAAAGACCCATGCCTCCGCCAAAACCCAGCACGCCGTGCCATCTCAGCTCACCGCTGTTTTTTATATAGGTACCGCAAAAAAACATCAGCATTGCCGCAATTGCAAAAACAGCATCTTCTGCATTAACAAGCACGTCAGGTGTTTTTTTTATCCTGCGGCTGATTCTGAGCAGATCGTACAAAAAAGCCGACAAAGCACCGATGCCCATACTCACCAGAAAAAAAACAGTCTCTGCAGGCACTGTATTATACATTCCCATCACCTTTTTCACCTGAATATCTTGCTGAAGAACCCGCCGCCGTCATTTTTATGCCCGTCAGCATACTCTATCCCGTCAATATATCCTTCAATTTCAAGACCACCGTCATCAAGGCTCAATCGGTTTATCCGAAGCTCAGCACCCTTTACGGTCATAACCCCGTCAACGGTATAAGCAACAATTTTATTATCCTCAAAGCTTTCAACATCCTCTACTCCCGTTACATTCATTTTTTCTCTGCCCATCATCGAAATACCGTGTACAGCCGTTTTCTTTTCTTCCATATATATCCATTCCTTTCTTCCATAATGCTAATACAAATATATTTTATTTTTCGGCTGTTTATGCAAAGAAAAAAGAGGCTGTCACTCAACACAACAACCTCTACCATATTTTTTTACGCAAAGTTATCATTCAGAAGCTGAACCGCATCATCCTTTATCATAACATATCCGTGCTCATTCAGTACCCCCTGGATGAGCAGCGGATGATTTTCCTTTACAGAAAATTCCGAAAGTTGGTTTTCGATTTCAAAAAGACCGAAGGAATCTCTAGGCTTCAGCTCCAGATAAAAACAACCCTGATATTTGGTAAGACAGCTTTCGCCCACATACATTTCACAAATCTCTCTTACTCCCGAGCATAGTCCTTCAAAATCCTCAAACCGAAAAATTCTCAGAAGTGAATGTGCTTTGCTTCGTCTTTTGATTTTTATTTCTGTCTGCTTAAAACGTTTACCCGTGCTCTCAAGTGCCCTTGCTACCTCCTCGTGATTTTCCAGCTTGCTCACGATCATAGCAAATCCATTATCAGCAGTGGGAATGGTTTCAACCATAAGCTGTGACTTTCCCACACTGAAATTCACATCCTGTTCAGCACGCTTAAGTGCATGCCAGAACATATCCTGAGCCTCGGGGGTATTCTCCGTAAAATTCTTAAGATCAACATTCCACGCACGGATATCAGTTGATTCTATCAGAATCCTTATTTTGTTTTCATTAATCCGTTCAATTTTCAAAGCTGTCACCTCCGCTTTTTATTGTTAGCAAAACTGTTCATCTGATTTTTCTCATTTTTCAACATTATACAACAAAAAAACCGATTTGAAAAGCTTTATTTTTTTCCAGTACAAAAAATAGTTTCAATTACACAAATTCCCTATTGAAATTTTATTTGTTTTGTGATATTATATGACCATCGTTGAATAACTTCCCTGCGATGTACGTAAATGCGGATCAATGTAAAACCAACACTTTTCTTAAGGGAATTTCTCTCCGGATGCGGCGCACATGCCTCCCCAATCCCAGATTGCGGCCAGTGGACTTGTAATGTATTCGGGATTTTACCCACCTGCTCTGCAGGTTTTTACCTTGTCCCATATACGGCATAGGCGGGGTTTTTTTTATTTTCTAAAAAATTTTCAACAAAAACCTTGACAAAATCTTCAATTTATATACAATATAAGTATATAGTTATATCATTATAACAATGGGGTGGTAGTGTGCGTGTTATTTCAGGGTCAGCAAGAGGCCGGAAATTACTGGCACCTGCGGGAACTGACACAAGACCCACCACAGACCGGGTCAAGGAGTCAATTTTCAACATCATCTCCCCATATCTTCCGGCAAGCAATGTCCTTGACTTATTTTCAGGCAGCGGAGCATTGGGTATCGAAGCCTTGAGCCGCGGCTGCGAAAAGGCAGTTTTTGTTGAAAAGGACAAAGCGGCTGCAGGAATTATAAGGCAAAACATCAATCTTGCAAAAGTAGAAGACCGAAGCGAATTTTTCAATGGCGATGCTTTTGTTTTTCTTGACAAAACAAGTCTGAAATTCGATATAATCTTTCTTGACCCGCCTTACAATCAGGGACTTCTTTCACGGTCAGCAGAAATTATAGGAAAAAAAGGTCTTTTGAATGACGGCGGCATAATCGTTGCCGAAAGCGAGCATCTCGGTGAAGAACCGGATGAAGAATTTTTTGACATAATAAAACGTGCAAAATACGGAAAGACAACAGTTTTTGTGTTGCGCACCAAGACATAAAAACGGAGGGTATATTATGCAGGTTGCGGTTTACCCCGGAAGCTTCGACCCTTGCACAAACGGACATTTGGATATTATCACCAGAGCCTCCCGTTTGTTCGAAAAGGTGATCGTTGCGGTTCTGATAAACAACAAAAAACATCCCGCCTTCACTCTTGAAGAAAGGGTGGATATGCTGAAACAGGCAACAAGCCACATTCCCAATGTGGAGGTTGTTTCCTTTTCAGGATTGCTTGCCGACTATATGCGGCAAAACGGATATTCGGTTATAGTCAAAGGGCTTCGTGCTGTTTCGGATTTTGAATACGAATTCCAGATGGCACTGACAAATCAGGCACTTTTTGACAGTATAGAGACCGTATTTATTCCGTCAAACTCAGAATTTATGTTTTTGAGTTCAAGCATTGTAAAAGAAGTTGCAAAATACAACGGTGATTTGTCTGCTCTGGTTCCGAAAGAACTGGTTTCAAAGATAATGGACCGTTTCGGAAAAGAAAAGCAAGACTAAAACTAAGGAGGTTCTAACTATGAACAACGTAGATGCTTTGGAATTATTGAGTGAGTTAGAAGAAATAATTGACAAAGGTGTATCTGTTCCGCTTACAGGACGTTGTATGCTGGACAAAGAGGAGCTTCTTGAAATTATTCAGGAAATCCGCCTCAAGCTGCCTCAGGATCTTGAACAGGCAAAATGGATAAAGGCAGAACGCCAGAACATTATCAATGATGCCAACAAAGAGGCTGACGAAATCATCAAAATTGCAAACGACAAGGTTATTGCAATGATTGACGAGAACGAAATTACCAGAAAGGCAATTTCTGCGGCTTCAGACATCACCAACAAGGCAAATGCCGAAGCACAGGCAGCAAAGGATTCATCATATCAGTATGCAGACTATCTGCTTGAAAATGTTGAAACCGTTGTGTACAAGACTATCCGTGACCTTGAACAGTGCATCAACATTGTGAAGGAACGCAGAAGTCAGATAAAATAATTTACGATGTACCTTCAGGCAAAGTAGGATTCAACGCGTCAAGTGAAAGACGGACGGGAAGTTGCCGTCTTTACGAAAAGCCTTTTGGCTTGCGGTGTTGTTTCCGCATTCCGTTGCTGCAAAATTCGTATGCCCAATTACCCTTTTTGTAGCTATTCTGCAGAAAGGGTAATTTTTTTATGAAAAACTTTTTTCCAAAACTGAATGTGAGAGATATCTGTATCTTGGGTGTGCTCACCTCAATAACCGTAGTTCTTGCCGTCTTTGGCACCTTTCGTGTAGGCGAAGCAATCAAAATCCCCACCAAATTTGTATCCGTCTTCATTTCAGCCGTGCTTTACGGTCCCGTATGGGGTGGAATTGTTGCGGCAACAGGTGATTTGTTCAACTGTCTGCTTGCTCCGTCAGGAGTATTCCTTCCCCAGATAACCGCAGTGGAATTTCTCGGCGGTGCAGTCTTCGGATTGATATTCTATTCTCATGCCCCGCAAATCAAAGGTTACGTACTCAGGTCGATACTGTGTACGGTTATACTTTTTGCCGTTGATATGTTTCTCACCACAGCCGTGCTTGTAAGTGTGGGAATCTTCCCTTCCTTTGTCTTTGCCTTTAGTGCAAGAATCATTGCGGGAATTATCAAGGCATCCTTACAGCTTGCATTCTTTCTTATATCCGCAAGCTATATTCATAAATTAAGAGGTCAGACAAAATGAGTAACAACTTCAAAAAATTTGCAAATAGCTTTCAGGCAATTGCACGTCTTCAGCTCGAAGGAATACGCTGTCTGATGAAGCATCTGGGAAACCCTCAGGAAAGCCTGAAATTCATACATATTGCAGGAACAAACGGCAAAGGCTCTGTATGTAATTTTCTGCAGTGTATCTTTTCGGATGCAGGCTATCGTACAGGAAGATATACTTCCCCGAATCTTATTTCAGTATGTGAACGTATCTCCGTTGACGGAACGCTTATTTCCGAATCTGCCATAAACCGAATCCTTTCAACCGTGGAAGGTGCCGCCAAAAAGGTTCAGGAGGAGACAGGCGACTTTCCCACTCAGTTTGAAATCTGGACAGCAGCAGCTTTTTGTTATTTCAAAGAACAGTGCTGTGACATTGTAATTCTGGAAACAGGACTTGGCGGAACCCGTGATGCCACAAACGTCATCCCGCCTCCTCTTGCTTCGGTTATCACCTCTATAGACATTGACCACGTAGAATACCTGGGTGACACAATAGAAAAAATTGCAAAGGAAAAAGCAGGGATAATAAAATCACCTCTTTCCTCACAGAAATCAGGTCTCACAGTTTCTGCAATGCAATCACCCGATGCCGAAAAGGTACTGGAAATAACCTGCAAAGAAAAAAATAACCGGCTTATATTTGCAAACAAGCCGCAGCTCAAAACAACAAAAGGCTTCCGCGAAATATTTGATTACACAACATCTGATGGAACCGAATTCAATGACACAGAATGCGGAATCCCCGGACTTTATCAGCCTGAAAACGCGGCTGTAGCCATCGAAACAGCACATATGCTCGGCATTTCTCCTGACTTTATACAAAGCGGAATAAAACGTGCAACAAACCCGGGACGCTTTGAAATACTCAGTCAAAATCCCACCGTTATTTATGACGGTGCACACAACATCAACGGAATGACCGCTCTCGCCAAAAGCCTGAACCGTTATTTTCCCCAATGGACGGGAGCCACCTTCATTATGGCATTTATGGGTGACAAGGATATTTCAGGAGAGCTTCAGATTCTGAAGAATTCAGGATTGCTGAATAATGCAGAAATTTTTGTTACCAAAGTGAAGGACAATCCCCGTGCTGCAGATATAGATTTTGTATGCAAATGTGCGTCCGTAGCAAACGTTGACGCAAAGCCTTATGCAGATCTGAAATGTGCATATCTTGATGCTGTAAGACTTGGAAAACCCGTAATCATATGCGGCTCCCTTTATCTGTACAAGGATTTGGACGAAGCTTTGAAAAACATATATGAAACAAAACCACTAGCGAACTAGTGGTTTTGTTTATAGATTTTTAAATATCAATTACTTTATCAAATCGCCAATATCATTAAGTTAAGGAAGTAAAAATGAGGGTCATTCTGAGCGAAGCCAAAGGCGAAGTCGAAGAATCCTGTCAAAAACGAAGATTCTTCACTCCGTTCAGAATGACTAAATACTTAACTTAATGACATTGCGCAAATCGCCCGTTCATTTATTTACCAATGCTGACAGTAACCTTCTTCATAATTATGGGCTTGGCAGGTGTTGCCGCTTCACCCATAGAGTTTATGTTTCTTTCAACATCAAGAAATGCATCAACAACCTCCATGCCTTCAATAACCTTGCCGAATGCAGCATATTCACCGTCAAGGAAGGAAGCATCTTCATAACAGATAAAAAACTGACTGGATGCACTGTTTGGCATACTTGAACGAGCCATAGAAACTACACCTCTGGTATGCGAAAGTGTATTTTTGTCAAATCCGTTTGACGCAAATTCACCGACAATTGTCTTTCCGCTTCCGCCCATGCCTGTTCCTTCGGGGTCACCGCCCTGAGCCATAAAGCCTTCAACAACTCTGTGGAATCCAATACCATTATAATATCCGCTTTTAACCAGAGCTACAAAATTTGCAACTGTCTGAGGAGCATATTCGGGATAAAGCTCAATCTTGAACTTCTTGCCGTTTTCCATTTCAACTGTAACAATGGGATGACCTTGAGGAATTTCTTCATAAGTTGTCAATGCTTCTTCCATCTTCTTCAATTCTTCCTCCTGCTGTTTCTTTGCAGTTGCTTCCGCTTCCTCGGCAATTCTTATGATTTCCAGCAGAACAACGTCGACACGGTTCATAATAACAACCGCCTCAGCACGGGTTCCGCCAAGATGTGCATTGATGTTCCCGTTCTCGTCACCCGTCATAACACCAAGATTATAAGTATTGTTTATATTTTCGGCAACAGTAAGGGAATAGCTTGTATCAACCTCAGCCTTATCCGCAAAAGCTGTTTCCGCAGGTCTTCCTTCAACACCGCATACATTACGGATTGCAGAGCTTACAAGATAAGCCATTTCCCATCTGCCGATAGGCTTATCGAAGTCTTCTTTACTCATTTTGCCCGGAATAATTCCGTCTACTGCAGAATCCCCATCAAGGGGTCTGTAAATTGCCTGAATTGCAAAGTTATAGTATTTGGATGCCCAGTGTGTACCATCTGCCATATCCTCAGGAATTATAACTTCCGCTCTTTCACAGATAATCGCAACCAACATCTTGAGAAATTCAGCACGTGAAATTTTGTCATTAGGACGAAATCTTCCGTCAGGGTCACCGTTTACCATATTATTTTCATATGCCTCTAAAATCTGTTCCTCAGCCCAATGTCCCCCAATGTCACTGAAGACAAGTCTTTCCTGAGCAAAGGCAACCGTGCCGCAAAGCATCACCGCAATCAATACAAACGCAATTATTTTTTTCATAATTCTATCTCCTACTTAATTACAATACTTGTTATCATTGTGAAGTCACCTTCAGCAATCAATGAATCAAGTACATCCATTCCTTTTATAACCTTGCCAAAGGCAGCGCCGTTTCCTTCCTTTTGAGGCATATCTTCAGCAAGAATACGGAAGTTGGCACCTCCGTCATTATAGCTCCACATATAATCCAGAACAGCAGTTCCCTTCACAAATGGAAGAGCATTCTTTTCATACCCGTTTTTTGCAAATTCGCCATAAATCGTATATTCAACAGCTTTCGGACTTGAGAAGGTGCAAAGGGAGCCCACCGTGGGGAAGTTTTCTTTACTAACTCCATTTACATCAAATTCTTCATTATAAAAACCGCTCTCTACCAAATCAACAAAGTGAGCAACCGTCTGAGGTGCATATTCAGGATAAAGCTCCATCTCAACTGTGCGTTCATCGACAAAGGTTATAACCACCACAGGATGCCCCTGAGGTATTTCAGTATAGGTTTTGTTGGTATCGGGAAGCATCTTGTACTCACTGTCTATCAAGTCAAGATAACGGTTCACCATAACAGCGGCCTGAGCACGGGTGCCGTTGTCGGTGGTATTCAGCTTTCCGTCAGTATCACCCGTCATAATACCTGCACCAAAGCTACAGGAAATATGATTGAGAACAATTCCAGGGTAAGCCCGACTTACCTCGACATAATCAGCATAGTCATTTTTTGCTTTTTTTGCCATGGAAGAACCGCATATACTATGAGCATAACGGCTTGCAAGATAAGCCATTTCCCACCGTTCAATAGGAGTATTAAAATTTGAAGTGTCCATATTTCCGGGAAGTATTTCTCCAACACGTACCGCTTCTGCAAATTCCTCAAACTCAGGGTCACTGCCGTAAGAATAGTTAATAATCCATCCCTGATACAAAGAAAAATTATAATACTTCATTGCCCAGTGTGTGCTGTCTGCAAACCTATCTATTTCCGATTCAGGGATTTCAAGCCATGCAGAAGTTGCCGCAGTAAGCATTTTCATAAACTCCGCACGGGAAATATTATCATCAGGACGAAATCTTCCGTCAGGGTCACCGTTAATCATACCGTTGTTATAGGCTTTTTCAAGCTGTGCCTCTGCCCAATGCCCCTTCACATCCGTAAAAGGATGAGCCATTGACGTCAGCCCGCATACAACAGCAACGGCAATCACCAATGCAATAATCTTTTTCATAATCGTTCTCCTTCTTTTGAAAATTCCATTACAGACTTTCCAAAAACTTTTTAAGCTTTAATGCTATCTTTTCGTTTCCGGCATCGTTGGGATGCAAACCGTCAGGACAAAACATTTCCTTCTGAATCTCCACATCAGGACAAATTCCCAATGTTCCGAACAAATCAAGAACAGGAATTGAATAGTATTCCGCAACTTCAGAAATTGCGTAAACATAATCCTTCAGATTTTGCTCACGTTGAGGTTTCAAATTGTAACCGCCGCATCGATGCATAGGTGTAAGGAAAACAATCTGCTTGTCAGGATATTTTTCAATAAGCCCCTTCATAAGATAATGACAGCTGCCGTAGAATGTATCGGGGGTTCTGTCCGAGAATTCACCGAAGGGTGCATCGCCGTGACCGTAGTCATTTGTACCGCCGAATACCACAACTATATCCGCATTATTGTCCATTTCGGTATAACGCTGGCAATATGAAAGAGAGTCTACATCATTTTCAACCTTGTGCTGGTTGGCAATTCTTGTTCCTCCGATACCGTAATTACGAATTTCGCCAAGCTCTGCCATATCCGCAAGAACCCTGCTGAACTGTGCCGCCTCACAGGAAGTACCGAAGCCTTCAGTTATACTGTCTCCCAAAAAATTTATCTTTTTACCTTTCAGTTCCATAATTCAACCCTTCATTATTCTTCAATGAAAGTAACACTTTTCATAACAATAGGTTCAACAGGTGACGCAAGCTCGCCCATTGAGTTATAGGTTCTTTCAACGTCAAGGAATTTGTCAACCACATCCATGCCTTCGATTACCTTACCGAAAGCCGCATAGTTACCGTCAAGGAAGGATGCATCGTCATAGCAGATAAAGAACTGACTTGATGCACTGTCGGGATTCATACTTCTTGCCATTGAGATTACGCCTCTTGTGTGTGAAAGTGTGTTACCTTCAAAGCCGTTTGCCGAAAATTCACCGGGAATTTCAACACCGCTTCCGCCCATGCCTGTACCTTCGGGGTCGCCGCCCTGAGCCATAAAACCTTCAACTACTCTGTGAAAGCATATTCCGTCATAAAAGCCGTCTGCAACCAGATCCACGAAGTTCTGAACCGTCTGAGGTGCATATTCGGGATAAAGTTCAATTACAAATTCTCCGCCGTTTTCCATTTCTACCAATACTTTTGTGTTTTCTGTCATAATTTTTTCTCCTTAATGTAATTTATATTTAATTTGTAACTTCCTATTTAGAACCTCGAATTTAGTCAACTGTTACTTTTTTCATTATAATAGGCTGTGTGGGGCTTGAAACAGCTCCGTCAGAACCCATTGTTCTATCAATTTCAAGAAAGGCATCAACAACCTCCATGCCTTCAATAACCTTGCCGAATGCAGCATATTCACCGTCAAGGAAGGAAGCATCGTCATAGCAGATAAAGAACTGACTTGACGCACTGTCAGGCATCTGTGAACGAGCCATTGAAACTACACCTCTTGTGTGTGAAAGTGTGTTATCGGCGTGACCGTTGGATGCAAATTCACCTTTGATATTATGCTTTGCACCGCCCATACCTGTGCCTTCGGGATCACCGCCCTGAGCCATAAAGCCTTCAACAACTCTGTGAAAGCCTACTCCGTCATAAAATCCCTCTTTTGCCAATGCAACAAAGTTTGCAACAGTCTGGGGTGCGAACTCTGGATAAAGCTCCATTTTGAACTTTTTGCCGTTTTCCATTTCAACAGTCACATTCGGATGACCTTCAGGAATTTCGGTGTAGGTTTTAACACTGCTGTCCTCAGGTGCAGACTGCTCACTCTGCTGCGACTGACCGTTTTGCTGTGTGAGAGTTGCATCCTTTGGCTTGGGAATTATGCCCCACACAAAAAGACCAATGAGCAAAGCCGCCGCAATTATACCTGCAATCCACATCCAGATTTCAGTTTTGTTGACGTTCTTCTTTTTTGCTTTTTTATTTGTTTTTTTATTGTTTGCCATTTCAAGCATCTCCCTTTCGACATAAAACTCCATTATAACTTTAATTGTAATTCTTATTCTTTTTTTTGTCAATACTAAGAATGTTACAAATTAATTAATTTTTACAATATACTATTGTTTTTGAAAGAAATTTGTGATAATATATTAGATGTAGAAATTTTGCATTACACGCTGTGCAGCAGTACAGTGAATAAATATCAAACAGGAGGCGATTATTTGAAGTTTTTACGAGGCATAAGCTTCTATATAATTGGCGCATTAATTATTCTGGGCATAATGGTAATGGTAACAATGCCTGATGAATCAACACAGTACGTATATTCCGATCTTCTGACCATGATTGAATCGGAACAGGTCAAGGAAATGCAGGTTGTTGATACCAATGTTTACGCAACCCTGACCGACGGAACAAAAATCGAAGTATCTACACCGGGGTACTATGTACTTTACAGTGCAGCGGCAGAAGAGATTGACCGCCAGATTGCCGAAGGCAAGCTGAAGGTTGATACTCCTGAACCCGTATCTCCGCCATGGTGGCTGAGCTTTCTCCCCTCTCTCGGATTGATAATCATTATGATTGTCTTCTGGGTAATCTTTATGAAGCAGTCTCAGGGCGGCGGCAAAGGCGTTATGTCCTTCAGCAAAAGCCGTGCCAAGGCATCTGTTGACGAGAAAAACAAAAAAACCTTTGACGATGTTGCAGGCGAGGATGAAGAAAAGGAAGAACTTCAGGAAATCGTTGATTTCCTCAAAAAACCCGAAAAGTTCCGTGAGCTGGGCGCAAGAATCCCCAAGGGAGTTCTGCTTGTCGGACCTCCCGGAACAGGAAAAACCCTGCTTGCAAAAGCTGTTGCAGGCGAAGCCGGGGTTCCCTTTTTCTCAATATCCGGTTCAGACTTTGTAGAAATGTTTGTGGGTGTGGGTGCATCCCGTGTCCGTGACCTTTTTGAACAGGCAAAAAAATCATCACCCAGCATTATCTTTATTGACGAAATAGATGCTGTTGGCCGTCAGAGAGGCGCAGGGCTCGGCGGCGGTCACGACGAAAGAGAACAGACCCTCAATCAGCTTCTGGTAGAAATGGACGGCTTTGGCGTAAATGAAGGCGTAATTGTTATCGCAGCTACAAACCGCCCCGACATACTTGACAGTGCTCTTCTCAGACCGGGACGTTTTGATCGTCAGGTGTTGGTTGATGTTCCCGACGTAAAGGGCAGAGAAGCCATACTCAATGTCCACGCGAAGGGCAAACCCCTTGCAGAAGACGTAAAGCTGGATGTACTTGCAAAAGAAACAGTGGGCTTCACAGGAGCAGACCTTGAAAACCTGATGAACGAAGCCGCACTCCGTGCTGCACGTCAGGGTGCAAACCAGATCACTATGTTTGACCTTGAAGAATCCATAATGAAGGTTCTCGCAGGACCCGAAAAGAAAACAAGAAAAATCACTGAAAAGGACAAAAAGATTACTGCATATCACGAAGCAGGTCACGCTGTTGTCCAGAAGAATCTTCCCACTCAGGACCGAGTTCAGCAAATCTCAATTATCCCCAGAGGAAGAGCGGCAGGCTACACAATGTCACTTCCCAAGGACGATTCATCACATATGTCAAAGACTGAAATGCTTGAAGAAATCGTTTCTCTCCTTGGCGGACGTGTTGCGGAAAGCATCTTCCTCGAAGACATTTGCACAGGCGCATCAAACGATATAGAACGAGCAACCGCAATTGCAAAGAATATGGTTACACGGTTCGGTATGAGTGAAGTCCTCGGCACAAGAGCCTTCAGCTCCGCCAATGACGAAGTATTTATCGGACGTGATTTCGGTCATACCCAGAACTACAGCGAAGACGTTGCAGCAAAAATTGACGCAGAAATCAAGCGTATCATTGATGAATGTTATGCACGTTGTGAAGATATTCTGAAAGCAAACGCTGACAAGGTAGAAACTACCGTTGCACTTCTTCTTGAAAAAGAAAAACTGGATGCAGACGATTTCGATGCACTCTTTGACGAAGTGAAAGAATCCGAAAGCAACAACGATATCGACCAATAACAACAAAAGGGGATGTTAAAATAGTCTGGACTGCAAAAAGGACGAAAAATCAAGATTAAAAACAATATAAACTGTGTATCAATTGTTTTTTCCGTGTTGAAAAATCTTATATTTTCGATTTTTCTATAAATTTAATTCCTTTTTGCTACGCGCAAACTTCGCCGCTCGGTGTACACCAGTACACCGTCGGGTTCCCCAAAACCAGAGTTTTGGACTCAGTTTGTGTGTTCCAAATTATTTTACCTATCCCCTGATGGTAGGGCTGTTTAAAAACATTTGTTTTTAAACAGCCCATTTAATCTATATACAGAAGGTGTAATAATGAAAAAAGAACTACAAATCAAATGTCCGGCAAAAATCAATTTGTCCCTTGATGTAATAAACCGCCGTGAGGACGGATATCATAATCTTTCAATGATAATGCAGGAAATCAAGCTTTTTGACACCCTCACCTTTTCTATTGAAGACGGAAACGGTATAACTCTGACCTCTGACAAAGAATCCGTTCCCACAGACGACAGCAATCTGATTATAAAAGCGGCAAATGCTTTTTACGAAAAAACAGGAATAACCGCAAAAACCCGTATTCATCTTTGCAAAAACATTCCCATGGGAGCAGGTCTTGGGGGAGGTTCAACAGACGCCGCAGGCACGCTTACCGCACTGAACACCCTGTTTGACAATCCCGTTCAGAAGGATGACCTTGCAAAAATGGCAAAAGCTCTTGGAGCCGATGTACCCTTCTTCCTTTACGGAGGCTGTATGCTTGCGGAAGGAATAGGCGAAAAACTCACCCCCGTTCCCCCTCTGAAAAATGCATACATAGTTCTGGCAAAACCTCCGATACATGTATCCACCGCCTTTGTTTACAAAAACCTCATTCTGGACGAAAACACAGTACACCCCGATACCTCATCGGTTATTAAAGCAATGGAAACCGGGAATCTGGACTTATTGGCAAAATCGGCAGGAAATGTTCTTGAAACCGTAACATCAAAAAACTATCCCGAAATCGAAGAATACAAAAGCCTGATGAAGCTTCACGGTGCAGTTTACTCACTTATGAGCGGAAGCGGTTCCTCTGTTTTCGGAATATTCAGAACCGAAACTTCTGCAAAATCAGCAGTTGAAGTCTTCAAAAAAATCACAAAAGATGCATATGTGGTCTAAAAAAGCTGTAAACAACGTGAGCTGCATCAGTTTGTGCTGTCTGCACAAACTGATGCAGCTCAAAATCTAACTTTTTGAGTTCACATCATTTAACATCCCTTTTTATGTATAAAATACTCTTTTTCCTTTTCTGCAATAAACACAGCCACACCGTTCCCACAATAACAATTGAAATCTCGTGAAAGCTCCTCAGGGAAAAGTTATGCCATATTTTTGCATTGTCAATAAAGAACTCGCTGAAAAACTGTACTGTTCCGTAAACAACCAGCAACAAAGGGTACAGATGTTCTGTCGCCTTATAATTATTCTTCTTTATCAACCACAAAATCAAAAAGGCAATACCAAACATCCACAACATTTCAAAAATCGGCATAGGGAACAGATACTCCTGCACCCATGGCTGATAAATACCGTATTTCCACGGAAAACCCTTGCAACAGCCTGCCGCAAGGCAACCGGGTCTTGATACCGCCTGAATAAAAGGCATTGCAAACGCCATCATATTTTCCATCGTCAGAGTATTTATCTTAAACGTTTTTGCCGAAAAAGCACATATAAAAGGAATCCATATATAAACCGTAACAGCATTTTTTCTGCCAAAGTTTCCAAGTCCCAATACCGCCTCAAGCCAGCCGATAAAATACATAAGTGCCAAAAACATAACGCACGTCATAAGCAACGCCAAAAAACCCTTAACGGGTCTCACCTTCATCTTCTTTCCCAGTACCAGAAAGCATGGAACCGCAACCACAAATGACAGCAAATGAAACGCTGTATATATATAATCCGCCAATCCATTATCCTTCAGGAAAATCAACAAATTTTTTATTACTTCCTGCATACGTGTACCTCTTTTCTTTTTTCACATATTACAAATTATAGCACAAACCCCTTTAAACATCAATACCATTTGACAAAATCCGTCACTTCCTATATAATATAAAATGGATTAATACGAAGGCAGGAGAAAACAAATGAGTATACTCAATGCAGAAAATATAACACACAGCTTTGGAGGCAGACAAATTCTTGAAGATGCATCCTTCCGTCTTTTAAAAGGTGAGCACATCGGTCTCATCGGTGCCAATGGTGAAGGCAAATCAACCTTTCTGAAGATTATCACAGGTGAGCTTCAACCCGACAGCGGAACCGTTGAATGGTGCCGTCACATTACCTACGGCTATCTTGACCAGTATTCCAGTCTTGAAAAAGGCAAGACCATCATGGACGTACTTCGTGACGCATTTTCACACCTCAGCGAACTTGAAGCTGAAATGATTGCAATCTACGACAAGATGGCAGATGCCACCGACGATGAAATAACAAAGCTGATGGAAGACGTGGGCGAAATGCAGGAAATCCTCGACTCTTCAGGCTACTACACCATTGACACCAAGATTTCCGAATACGCAAACGGTCTGGGACTTGGAGAAATCGGACTTGACAAGGATGTTTCGGAACTCAGCGGCGGTCAGCGTGCAAAGGTACTTCTGGCAAAGGTACTCCTTGAAAACCCGATGATTCTTATTCTGGACGAGCCTACCAACTTCCTTGACGAGAACCACATCAACTGGCTGACCAACTTTTTGCAGAACTACGAGAATTCATTTATTCTTGTTTCCCACGATATACCATTCCTTACCAATGTCACAAACGTGATTTATCACCTCGAAAATACCGTACTTACACGTTACAAAGGAACCTACGATGACTTTTTGAGAATGTACGATATTCAGAAACAGCAGGTTGAGCAAGCCTATAAGAAACAGCAAAAGAAAATTGCCGACCTTGAAGAATTTGTTGCAAAAAACAAGGCAAGAGCCGCAACAGCAACCCTTGCCCGTTCAAGGCAGAAAGAGCTTGACAAAATGGACAGAATCAGCCTGGCTCCCGAAAAGATAAAGCCCACCTTCAACTTCCGCACTGACCGTGCCCCAGGCAGAATTGTGATTTCCGCAAAGGGTCTTGTTATAGGCTACGATTCACCCCTCACAAAGAAAATTGACTTGCAGATTGAGCGAAATCAGAAAATTGCAATCAGAGGCGTCAACGGTCTTGGAAAATCCACACTTCTCAAAACGCTTCTCAAGCTTATTCAACCCATCGAAGGAACAATTGAGCATGATCAGTTCTTGAATGTTGGCTACTTTGAGCAAGAAGAAAGTGCCTCGGACAAAACGGCACTTCAGGAATTCTGGGACGAATTCCCCTCCCTCACCAATGCAGAAGCCCGTGCGGCATTGGCAAAATGCGGTCTCACCACCGAGCATATTACCTCGCAGATGAAGGTGCTTTCGGGCGGTGAAAACGCAAAGGTCCGCCTCTGCAAGATTATGCAAAGTCCTGCAAATCTGCTTGTTCTTGACGAACCTACCAACCATCTGGACGTTGATGCAAAGGCAGAGCTTGCAAGAGCTGTAAAGGAATTCAAAGGCACGGTTCTTCTTGTAAGCCACGAGCCTGAATTCTACAGCAATGTATGTGACGAGATTTGGGATGTGTCCGACTGGAGCACAAAAATAGTATGAAAGGGTGAAAATTTATGAAAAAACTTATTTTAATTCTTATAATCCTTATGTTTGCAATGACATCCGCAGTTTTAGCAACAGACCCCGATATTGCAATTATGAAACCAATAGGAGAACCAAGCGAATCGGGATATCAGCAGTACGGAATTTTTGATACCCAAGGCAAAGAAATTACTCCCGCAAAGAGAGAGCAACAGTTTTCGTTTTTTTCTACCCGCCTACCCGAAAGCTATGATTCCCGTGACTACGGCTACATATCACCCGTAAAAAATCAGGGGCAGCTTGGTACCTGCTGGGCACACGCCTTTGCTGCCTGTGCCGAGGCAAACATGATAAAAAAAGGTTACGAGGAATACTTCAACAACTATTCCGAAGCACATCTTGCCTACTTCTTCCATAAGCGAAACGAAGCTCAGGGCGATGGTATTGATGTTTTTGATCCCGAATATGGCTATTTCGGCGGAGGAAACGGCGAATATGCCGCTTGCTTTGCCGAAAACTTTCAGGCACTTACAGTTGAATCAGATTTTCCATACTCAATGGCAAACAACTCTGCCGACTTCTCCATTGATGAAAAATACCGTGACCACGCAGATGTGCATATGACAAACTTCGGTAAGCTTACCTCCGCCGATGATGCAAAAATGGCAATTATGGAGTACGGTGCAATATCCGTAAGCTACTGCGATTTGAACGGCTATTACTCTCCTGATGCGGCATATTATCAGAACATATATACCGGAATAAACCACGAGGTTGCGGTTGTTGGCTGGGATGACAACTTCCCCGTTGAAAAGTTTAATACAAACTGCAGACCCCAAAACCCCGGTGCATGGCTTGTTAAAAACAGCTGGGGCAAGTCATTCGGAGACTTTGGGTACTTCTGGCTATCTTACGAAGAACCTTCTCTTGTACTCGGTTGCTACTATGATTTTGAGCCTATAACTGATGAGAATATTGTTCACACACATAACGGAGGAATGGCAGATATTTTGTGGGAAGTTATTTCAGCAAACATCTTCCCCATAAAAGAAGATCAAACCTTGCTTTCCGTAGGCTTTGATGCCCGTACATACAACATTGTTCCCGAAAAATACGAGATTATGATTTATGTTTCCGACAGCAAACCTTCCACCCCTATGTCAGGAACTGCCAAGATAACACTTAAGGGAAGAATACCCTGCGACGGATTTCATAAAGTAACTCTGAATACCCCCTTAAATCTAAAGGCAGGTCAATATCTTTCAGTTATAGTTATTCAATCAGATTCAAACAACAACGTTTCATCATCAATGTTTGAATCTGGCGATAACTATACATCAGAAAAAGGCGAAAGCTACTGTTATTACAAAAATAATTGGTATGACACGCACAACCTGTCGGTAGGACAATTCACTTTAAAGAACACCACCATAAAGGCTTATTGCAAGTCCAATACCGCAACAGTGCACTTCAACACCCGTGAGGCCGAATATTTCGACACTCAGACTGTAAATATCGGTGAATGTGTAACACGCCCCGAAGACCCCATCAAAGAAGGATACGAATTCCTGGGCTGGTACACCAACAACAGTGTAACAGAGGAATGGGATTTCTCAACTCCCGTAACACACGATATGCGTCTTTTCGCAAAGTGGTCAGAGCCTGAAAATATCGATATGAAGGTCCAATCAAGATATTTCAGCACAAGCTATAACCCCGGTATAACCCTTTCGGGCGATAATATAAAAGAATATACCTTCTGGTTCACAAAGAATCAAAAATATTATACATACACAGCTACCTTTGACAGTAGTTTCCTAAATCAATGGAGATATTGGGACATATCGTTGGGAGACTATGAAGTTTATGCCGATGTTTACGGAATCAACGGTGAAGAAATACCCTCGGATATTGAAACCTTTACCGTAACCGACCAGACAGCACTGAGTGTTCATGAAGGATTTATCAACATAGTAAACATTCCGACCCACGGTGCAGATTTGTATGTAGCACAATATGATAACGAAGGAAGATTTTTAGGGGTAAATAAAGGTTCCCATTACCGTTCTCAAAACGGATCCACAATCATATCCAGTAAAGTAATTAACGCACCAACAACCTATCAAAATCCACGGTTCTTCCTCTGGGAAGCAGGAAAAACCACGCCCCTCTGTGAAGATGAATAAACGCAAAAAGGCTGATGCCATGCATCAGCCTTTTTAGTATACGCCGTTCAGAACATTGGCATTTACGACAAAAATGATATACTTTTACAGACATAAAAACTATTTCAAAAACCATCTTAAGAAAAATCCTTTGGGGAAATTAATTATGGCAGAATTATGCGAACAGGAACTTACGGTGGAAAATAAAGCTGCAGAAGCATCAAAGCCTGCCTTTCTTTTAGGATATTACAATTATACTGTTGTCCTGACATATATCGGAATGCTTGTGGGTTTTTCGGGAGTATTGCTTGCCGCAAAAAAACAAAAGCATATCGGGAATACTTCACTGTGTAAGACCCGTTGCGTGCCATCATTATCCCGTATATGTACAGAACAAAAGAACCTATACAGAAATCAAAACTGAAAATTTCGGTTCTGTGATTCAGATGGAAATAGGAGCAATTATGGTCGGCAGAATACAGAACCATTATAATGCAGGATATGTTAACCGCGGTCAGGAAAAAGACTTTTTTGAGTTTGGGGGTTCAACAATAATACTTCTTACTCAGGCAAACAAAGTGAATGTCGAAAAACAAATCCTCAAAAACTCTATCAACAATACAGAGACAGAGGTGAAAACAGGCAGTATTATAGCAACCGCAAATATTGAAAAATAGTAAATTATACCAAAAAAGCAGACGTAATGTCTGCTTTTGTCAGCAAGAATCTTTATTTTTCAAAGCTCTCGTCCACGAAATTCTGAAGTCTTTCAAGAACATCTTTATCAAGGTTCGATACGCTTTCAAGAGGATTTTTTATATTCAAGCTCTCATACTTCAAAAAACCCATAGTATGAAAACCCAAAAGCTCATAGCGTTCAACACACTTCATATTTTTCAAAATATCAAGATACCCCGCAAGAGACTCTTCACTATCGTTAATCCCCGGAATAATTACTGTACGCACCCATGTGCGTTTTTTTATTTTGTCAAGATAATAAAGGGTATCAATGGTATTTTTCATATTCTGTCCGGTATACCGAAGATAACTGTCGTCGTCACAGAACTTCAAATCAAGAATTACCAGCTGTGCATTGTCAAGAACCGCCTTTACCTTGTCATCAAGAACAACAGCACCGGAGGTATCTACAGTATACTTTATCTCCGCATCCGTCAGGTGCGGAATACATTCACACAGAAACTCCGCCTGCAAAAGAGGCTCACCGCCCGAGAATGTTACTCCACCCTTTTCTCCGAAATAAGGCTTGTACCTGACAGCTTTTTTCACCAGTGATAAAGCATCGGTTTCTATACTGTCACCTGACCACGTATCAGGATTGTGACAGTATATGCACCGCAAAGGACACCCCTTCAGAAATATGCCAAAGCGAACACCCTCACCGTCCAGCGTTGCCAGACTCTCAAAGGAATGAATGTAGCCTATCAACCAAAATCACCCCGACTACATTTTTTCGTGGAAGGTTCTTGAAATTACTTCCAGCTGCTTGTCACGTGTAAGCTTGTTGAAGTTCACTGCATATCCGCTGACACGAATGGTGAGAGACGGATAAAGTGCAGGATTTTCCATAGCATCAATCAATTTCTGACGATTGAGAACGTTTACGTTGAGATGGTGTGCACTCTGTATGAAATAACCGTCAAGCACCGCAACCAGCTTTTCAATACGGTCCTCTTCATCCTTACCAAGAGTCTGGGGAGTTATAGAGAATGTATTTGAAATTCCGTCCTGACAGCAATCAAAACAAAGCTTCGCAACTGAATTCAACGATGCAAGTGCTCCCTCAGAATCTCTGCCGTGCATAGGATTTGCACCAGGTGCAAAAGGCTCTCCTGCCTTTCGACCGTCAGGCGTTGAACCTGTCTTCTTTCCATACACCACATTGGATGTAATTGTCAGGATTGAAAGTGTATGCTTTGCCTTGCGGTAGGTTTTTGTCTTGCAAAGCTCGTCATAGAAGTATTCCGTAATCCACTTGGCAATTTCATCAGCACGGTCATCATCATTACCGTATTTGGGGAAGTCACCCTCTGTAACAAAATCAACAATAAGACCTCTGTCATCCTTAACAGGCGTAACCTTTGCGTACTTGATAGCACTAAGGCTGTCAGCAAGCACACTGAGACCGCTGATTCCGAAAGCCATAAGTCTTTCAGGCTCCACATCGTGAAGTGACATCATCAGTCTCTCATAAGCATAACGGTCGTGCATATAGTGAATAACGTTCATTGTATTCACATAAAGCTTTGCCATCCACGAAGCATATTCCTTAAAGCTTTCCAGAACCTCTTCATATACAAGAGATTTTTCTTCGTCAAAAATCTTGCCCTCAGGTGCAATCTGCTCACCGTAAACCTCATCTTTGCCGCCGTTAAGTGCCATAAGAAGAACCTTTACAAGATTACATCTTGCGCCAAAGAACTGCATCTGTTTTCCTGTCTTCATAGCCGAAACACAGCAGGCAATGGCATAATCATCCCCGTAATCCTTGCGCATTACGTCATCGTTTTCATACTGAATAGAATCCGTATCAATAGAAACCTTTGCACAGAACTTTTTAAAGCCTTCAGGCAACCCCTGTGCCCAGAGAACGGTGATATTGGGTTCCGCACTGGCACCCAGATTATAAAGTGTCTGCAAAAATCTGAAACAGGTTTTTGTAACCATGGGAGTACCTTCCTCGGTCATACCTGCCAGCGAACATGTTACCCAGACAGGGTCTCCCGCAAAAAGGTCGTTATATTCAGGGGTACGCAAATGACGTACGAGACGCATCTTTATTACCAGATCATCCACCAGCTCCTGTGCCGAAACCTCATCAAGAGAACCTTCTTCAATATCACGCTGAATATAAATATCAATAAATGCTGAAATTCTTCCTATACTGTTAGCAGCACCGTTCTGTTCCTTTACCGCACCCAGATAACCGAAATAAAGCCACTGAATTGCTTCATGCGCATTATTTGCAGGGCGGGTAATATCACAGCCGTACTGACCGGCCATAACAACAAGCTGCTTCATAAAATCCAGCTGTTTTTCAATATCTTCAAGAAGCTGAATTGTATCTTCGCTCATATCTCTTTCACCAATTCTTTTTTTATCGGCTTCACGTTGCTTTATGAGATAATCCATTCCATAAAGAGCAATACGGCGGTAATCACCAATAATTCTTCCTCTTGCATATGCATCAGGAAGTCCTGTGAGAACACCCACGTGTCTTGCCTTTTTCATAGTATCGGTATAAGCTCTGAACACACCGGTGTTGTGTGTAGTACGGTATTTGAATTCATTTGTGACATTATCACCTATTTCATAACCGTAAGCCTTACAAGCCTGAACCGCATTGCGGTAACCGGCAAAAGGGTTGACCGCTCTCTTCAGCGGTTCATCGGTCTGAAGCCCCACAATAATATCATCATCCTTCAGAACATAACCCGGTGCATGGCTCAGAAGAGACGAAACATGCTCCGCATCAACAGCAAGAACACCGCCGTTTTCATTCTCCTTCACCAAAAGCTCATTTACTCTTTCAGCAACACGCTCTGTACGCTTTGTGGCACCTTTCAGAAAAGAAGCATCCCCCGAATATGGAGTAAAATTTTTCTTTATAAAATCACTTACATTAATTTCCTCTGTCCACACGCCTTTTGCAAAACCTCTCCAATATGCCATAAAATCAGTCCTTTCACAGTCTTATAAAATAGAAAAACATCCTTCGTAAAAAAAAAACAAGGATGCCCAGGCGGTCGGCTGATATAATCCCTGTTTCCTCATAGTTCTCTATGTTCCGCCAGTCGCAGGGGTGTTCAGTTTTATGCTGTTATTATACACCATAAAAGAGCATTTGTCAAACAAAATCCGCAAGAAAACCCATATTTCAAAAATCTTTCATTCTGTATCTTCAGTCATATATTTTTGTCTATGCTTGTATAAATAATATAATAAAGGAAAAAATCTTTATGTAAATATTTTCAAATCCCTTGCAAAAAAAGTTTTTTTGGTATATACTGTATAATGGTTGAATGTTATCGAAGCAAAAGCTTTGATTCATTAATAGAGAGCGGCAAAAATTCAGACAAGGGGAGGGAAGACAAACACTCCTTTGCCCGAGGGAGATTAAAACTTTCGGGAAACAAATTCTCATTTTCCATAGCAAGCTGCAATGGAAAAACAAAGAGACCCGTAGTCTCAACAAACAGAAAAGCCGAAAGGACGAATTTATTATGAGCAAACTATACGAAATTCGGCGTTCCTCTGCCTCGAAAAAAAACGAGGGAAAAGCTAAACAAAAAATCTCAAAAGTGAAAGTAATACCCCTCGGCGGGCTGCACGAGATCGGAAAAAATATGACAGCCTTCGAGTACGGTAGCGACCTTTTGCTTCTTGACGCAGGACTTGCATTTCCTGATGACGATATGCTGGGAATAGATATGGTTATTCCCGACATAACATATCTTCAGAAGCAAAAAAACAGAATCCGCGGTATTGTTATTACCCACGGTCACGAGGATCACATCGGAGCAATTCCGTATGTTCTGAAAGAATTCAATGTTCCTGTTTTCGGAACAAAGCTGACCCTCGGAATTCTCAAAAACAAGCTTGAGGAGCACGGAATACTAAACAGCGTAAAACTCAACGTAATCAACCCCGGCGAGGTATTTCGTCTGGGTGAATTCAAGGTTGAGTTCATCCGATCAAACCACAGCATTGCAGATGCAGTTGCAGTGGCACTCCATACACCTGCAGGGGTTATTCTGCACACAGGCGACTTCAAAATTGACTCAACGCCAATAGACGGTGAAATGATAGACCTTGGCAGAATAGGAGAACTTGGCAAGGCAGGAATTCTTCTGCTTATGTCCGACAGTACCAATGCCGAACGCAAGGGGTATACCATGAGCGAACGGACGGTTGGTACAACCTTTGACCACGTATTTGACAACTGCAGCAAGCGTATTTTTATCGCAACCTTTGCATCCAATATACATAGGGTGCAGCAAATAATAAACACGGCAGTGAAGCACGGCAGAAAGGTTGCCGTTTCAGGACGCAGTATGGAAAACGTCCTTGCCGCCGCAATCGAGCTGGGATATATGGATATCCCCAAAAACACACTGATAAAGCTTGACGAAATCGGCAGATATTCAAAAGAACAGCTGGTAATCGTCACCACCGGAAGTCAGGGTGAAACCATGTCCGCTCTTTCAAGAATGGCATTTTCAGGACACAAAAAGGTCAATATCGAATCAGATGACCTTGTAATCATTTCTGCAAGCCCCATTCCGGGAAACGAAAAAGCTATTTCAAACGTTATCAACGAACTTCTCCGAAAGGGTGCAGAAGTAATTTATGAATCTCTTGCAGATGTTCACGTTTCAGGTCACGCCTGTCAAGAGGAGCTGAAGATTATACTTGCACTTGCAAAGCCAAGATACTTCCTTCCCGTTCACGGTGAATTCAAGCATCTCAGCCAGCATCGCTCTCTGGCTCTGCAGATGGGAATGCAGCCAAAAGACATCTTTATGATGGAAAACGGTCAGGTTCTTGAACTTTCAGAAAAAGATGCCAAAATCACAAGTACAGTACCCTCAGGCAGAGTTCTTGTTGACGGTCTGGGCGTAGGGGATGTAGGAAGCATCGTTCTCCGTGACAGAAAGCATCTGTCCGAAGACGGACTTATTGTGGTAGTTATGACTATCGACCAGACAACCAAAACAGCAGTTGCAGGTCCGGACATTATTTCAAGAGGATTTGTATATGTCCGTGAATCCGAAGACCTTATGGAAAGTATGCGTCAAAAAGCCTGCGAAATTGTTGACAACTGCCTCTCTCACAATACGCTTGACTGGGCAAGTCTCAAAACTCACCTGAAGAACGAGCTTGGAGCATTTATTTTCTCAAAAACAAAAAGAAAGCCTATGATTCTTCCGGTAATTATGGATATCTAAAACGACAAAGGGGATTGCATCACGCAACCCCCTTTTTTTTACTTTCTAAATCCCTCAACAGTTATCTCTCCGTCTTCATTGTTCCACATCACATCAAGTCCCATTTTTTCCGCAACAAAACGCAAAGGCATAAACGTTCTTCCGTCAATAACAACGGGAGCAACCTCCATAATATGTATCTCTCCGTCCACCTCAGCATCAAAACTGTCTATGCGGAATTTCATAACCGTTTCATCCGAAAGAATAGTAACAATCTTTTCCTCATTATCCCACAGCACCTCTGCTCCGTAATTTTCCACAACCGCCCTGACAGGCACCAATGTTCTGGAATTTCTGATAATGGGAGCCGTATTACGTCCGGGGTCTACCTGACACCTTTTTCCGTTTACATACATATCGGGAGAGTCAATCTTCAACTGTACAACCGTCTTTTCAACCCCGTCACTGTTATCATCTGTAATTATTTTTTCTATTACAAGCTCATTGAGCTTTTCAAGAGTCTGCGGGCCTGCAATACCGTCTGCATCCAAGCCGTATTCCGTCTGAAAGCAGATAACCGCCTCCCGTGTTTCTTCGCCAAAAACGCCGTCAGTGCCAATGTTAATATCCAATACTGCATTCAGGCATTTTTGCATTTCTTCCACTGCTGAATCATACCCATTTTCCGTTTCAGACATACCGAGAACACGACTTGTGTCCGAAATACAAAGCTCCATACTTTCAGCATCAACCTCTTCTTCCTGAGCCGTAATGTCATATTCTTCAACATCAAAAACTCTTACCGCATACTGAAACTGATTGCTCCCCTGACTGTTCCAGCTTGAATCCGATATCCAGACCGACAACTGAGGTTGACGTACAATTCCCACCCGTGAATTGAGAGCATGAATTATGTAACCTTCATTCTCATCATATATGCCCACATGGTTCAGTTCTTCTTCAGTGCCGAACAAAAGAATATCTCCGCTCCTGAGCTGTTCCACATCCTCAATCACCCTGCCAAAAGGTCTGTAATCATCTCTTGTGGTTGTGGGAAGGGTCACTCCGTACAGGGAATAAATATAATGCACCAACCCCGAGCAATCAAAGGACTCTGGACCTCTTGTGTTCAGAATATACGGGAACTTCCCTACATAATTTTCATTCAGGTCATCAACAATCATCTGCCCGGTGACACCGGTATCCGTTGCATTGATATTCACACAAGCCGAGCAAATCAACACTACCGACACAAACAGGCTCAGTATTTTCTTCATAATCTACCAATCCATCCATTATAATAAATGCTTAATGAATTTATTATACCAACATTATTCGACAAAAGTCAAGTCTTTTCCAAATTGAGTACCTATAACTCGATTTTCTGTGGATTGAATTTTTGCCGAAGTTTCAAAAAGCTTTTAAGGTTGATATGTAAGCATTTGTGAAAAGTTGATTGTGTTGACTAAAAGCAATAAAAATGATAATATAATCTACAAGAAAACACTATCAAAAAGCCTCCCTTGTGTAAAGGGAGGTGGGTTGCGAAGCAACTCGGAGGGATTGTAATGGACTATAAACACAACAAAGAAATTGTACCACTTGCAAAAGCGTTGAGAAAGAATATGACAAAAGAAGAAAAGCACCTTTG
>JAZRIX010000016.1:0-36688 GCA_045645485.1 Clostridia bacterium
AATATTACTCTTCTTCGAAAGCATCCTTGCCGAGACCGCAAGTAGGACAAACCCATTCCTCAGGAACATCCTCCCATGAAGTTCCGGGAGCCACTCCGTTGTCAGGATCTCCTATTTCAGGGTCATAGACATATCCGCAGGGACATACATATTTGCTCATTTTTTCGCCTCCTTAGGTTTTTATTTCAATCAAAGCACCAAAGAGGGTGCTGTATAAATTCTTGCCGCATATTCGGCATCCAAAGAATAAAGTCCTTTTGAATCATTGCCGAAAAGCTCCATTTTTCTGATCATATCGTCTGCATTCTTTTCTTCTTCAAGCTGTTCTTTCACAAACCAGTCAAGGAACTGCATTGTTCTGAAATCCTTCACCTCATAAGCCGCAGCATAAATATCATTTATCAGACTGGTCACATACTGTTCATGCTCAAGACCAAATTTCAGCGGAGCCATCAGTGAGGTCAATTCCTTATCAGGCTTTTCGATAACATCCAGACTCACTTTTTCACCGTTAAGCTGAAGATATTTCAAAAAGAGCATAGCATGGTCTCTTTCCTCCTGCGCCTGAATCATATACCAGTTGGCAAAACCGTCCAGCCCTTGCCCTTCATAGTATACCGAAAAATCAAGATATAAATACGCTGAATAAAATTCTTTCACAATCTGTTCGTTAAGTAACTTTGCAACCTTTGCATCCAACATTTCATTTACCTCCTATAAATAATAATGATAATCATTACTAATATTATAGCGTATTTTTTCAAATTGTCAATAGTTTTTTTAAAATTTTTCCGTTAATTTTTTAAGCACCCTTTGTTTAGCTGTTGCTTTTATCCACCCCAGATAAGCCTTACGATATCATTCCACGTAGCAAAAATCATAAGCCCTACCAAAAGAATCAGTCCTATTGCATGAACAATACCTTCTTTTTCAGGTGGAATGGGTTTTCTTCGAATCATTTCCACCAGAACAAAGAATATTCTTCCTCCGTCAAGAGCAGGAAAAGGCAAAAGATTCATCAATCCTATATTCACAGAAATGAAGGCTCCCAAAAACAGTAAGTTTGTTAATCCCACCAAGCCGCCCGGCTTGGCACTTTCAGTCATTATGCCGACAACTCCCACAGGTCCCGAAATCTCATTTACGCCCACCTGTCCGCTCAGCATCATTCCAAGGGAAACATATACCAGCTTTCCCATCCATATAGTCTGGAAAAATGATTCTCTCAACACATTGAAAACATTTACTTTTTCAGTTTTCACTGTAATTCCGACAAGATAATGCTTTTCTCCGTTGGAGTCATATTCATAGGGTTTGAATTTTTTCTCGAACTTTTTGCCGTTTCGTGCAAAGATTATTTCACATTCTTCTGCACCTACACCCTGCATAGCAAAATCAATATCCTTTTTTATATTAATTTTATGTCCGTTGAGTTCAAGAATTCTGTCTCCCGCTTCAAGAATTTCTGAAACAGGTGCCTCAGGTACAGTAGACTCAATAATCGGAACGGGAATACCGCTTTGACTGTAATAAATACCAATATACGCCGTACAGATAACAAAACCCAGAATCAGATTCATCACCGCACCTGCAGCAAGAATAATAATTCTCGCATATCTCGGCTTGCTTGAAAAAGCACCTTCGTCATCACTGACCGAATCCTCACCCTCCATACTGCAAAATCCGCCCATGGGTATGGCTCTCACCGAATACTTCGTTTGGCCCTTTCCCCACGAAAAAAGCTTGGGTCCCATTCCTATGGCAAACTCTTGAACCTTCACCTTGAATAATCTAGCTGTCAAAAAATGTCCCAGTTCATGCACAAAGACAATAAGCGAAAAGATCAGAATTGCAAAAATAATTGTCCAGACCATCAAAAATCTCCTTTAACTCAAATCCGATATTTTTCCCTCACAGATTTATCAACTGTTATTATATCCTCAATTGTTGGATTTAATTTATTTTCATAATCATTCATAACCTTCTCCACAAAATCGGCAATATCCAGAAAACCGATTTTATCATGAAGAAATGCATCCACAGCAACCTCGTTTGCCGCATTGAGAACCGTGGGCATAATACCTTCCGCCTTGCCTGCCATCTTTGCCAATGCAAGGCATCTGAAGGTTTCCTCATCAGGCTCAAAGAAGGTCATTTTTCCTATATCTGCAAAAGACACCGATGTGTCAGGTGACGGCAATCTTTCAGGATATGTAAAAGCATACTGAATGGGATGCTTCATAGACGGAAGACTAAGCTGTGCAATAACACTTTTGTCAGTGAATTCCACCATAGAATGAATTATACTTTCACGGTGAACCACAACCTCAATATCCTCAAGCTCCACATCAAAAAGCCATTTTGCCTCAATGATTTCAAGACCCTTATTCATCAGTGTGGCACTGTCTATTGTGATTTTTGCACCCATAGACCAATTTGGATGCTTCAATGCCTGTTCCTTTTTTATTCCTGTCAGTTCTTCACGTTTTTTTCCAAAAAACGGACCACCCGAAGCTGTCAGCAAAATCTTTCTCACTTCGTTCTTTGAACCGCCGTGCATTGACTGAAAAATAGCCGAATGTTCACTGTCAACGGGCAGAAGTCTCACGCCGTACTTTTCTACAGCATCAGTGAAAAGAGCCCCAGCGGTAACAAGAGTTTCCTTGTTGGCAAGAGCAATATCCTTTCCCGACTCAATAGCCTTCATTGTAGGAACAAGACCCGCAAAGCCCACAATTGAAGACAGCACCATTTCCACATCATCCATGGTTGCTGCAGTACATAACCCGTCTTCTCCGCACAGAACCTCAATATCCGTATCCGCAAGCCGTGTTTTGAGGTCTTTGTACCGTTCTGCATCCGCCACAACGGCATAACGGGGTTTATATTTTCTCGCCTGTTCCTCAAGCAAAAGAGTATTTTCATTTCCGGAAATTGCCCGAACAGAGATATCCTTTATTCCTTTAAGGTCATCCACAACCCTGAGTGCCTGAGTCCCTATGGAACCCGTTGAACCTAATATTGATATATTCATAAAAAAGCCAAACCTTTCCTGATTCAAATTAAAATTTTGAGAATATTCCGAAATATGTCAGGAACATATATACTACCGGAGCAATCATAATTACGCTGTCAAGTCTGTCCAGTATACCGCCGTGACCTGGAAAAATCTTTCCGTAATCCTTTATACCAAAGGTGCGTTTTATGATTGAAGCCGAAAGGTCACCAATCTGTGATACAACAGACATTGCAAGTCCAAGTATTGCAAGCTTCACATATACTACGTCAAAGTTCCAGACCTTTTCCAGAAGCAAACCGTAAAGCAAGCAGGCACCCATACATCCAAGCACACCGCCGACTGCACCTTCTACAGTCTTTTTGGGGCTTATATTGGGGCAAAGCTTGTGCTTTCCAAGGAATACTCCCGAAAAATACGCACAGGTATCCGTAAGAAAGGCACCCACAAAAGGAAGCCAAATAAGAATCCATCCGCCTTCAAGCTGTCTTATATAAAAAAGCGAAGACAAAAAGAAGGGAATATAAATCACCCCAAAAACTACCGCTGACGCATCGTTTACCGTTACCGATGTGTGCTGTGCCAGCATAAGCACAAACAAAACAAACATAAACAAAAATCCCAAGGGTGCCCAAAGCTCCGACGGGATATAGCTCAAAAGCGGTACAACAGCCGCCGCCAGATACCCAACTGCACAAAGGCATTTTTTTTGCGAAATGCCTATCGCTTTGAAAAACTCATACATTCCCACTGCAGAAATTACAATGACAGCCGCTGCGATAACAGGGCTGTCAGCAAGTAAAACCAAAACAAGCAGGGGAATGAGAATAATTGCCGTAATAATTCTTGTTTTCATTATTCTCTCTCCAATTCAAATCGCTGTTACACCTTTCCGAAACGGCGATTTCTCTTTTGATAATCTATAATAGCCTGAGTCATATCCTTTTCGGAAAAATCAGGCCAGTTGATGTTGCTGAACCAGAACTCCGCATAAGCCGCCTGCCACAAAAGGAAATTGGACAAACGGTACTCACCGCTGGGTCTTATGATCAAATCAACCTCAGGTACATCTTTTGTGTACATCATTGCCGAAAGACTTTCTTCGGTAATATTTTCTGCGTCAAGCTTTCCGGCAGCAACCTGAGCCGCAAGTGCCTTTGTTGCTCCGCAGATTTCGTCTCTGCCGCCATAATTCAATGCAATGTTAAGAACAAGACCTGTATTTGTTGAGGTGTATTCCTCCGCATGGTCAATTGCCTTATTAATCTTGTCAGAAAGAGCACTTCGGTCACCGATAACCTTCATAATTACATTTGTACCGCCAAACTGCTCCTCAACCTGCTGGAGATAGTTATAAAGCAAATCCATAAGCGCATCAACCTCGCTTTTGGGTCTGTTCCAGTTTTCTGTAGAAAAAGCATATGCAGTAATGCATTTTACTCCGATGCTGTTGCAAAAAACAACTATCTTTTTCAAGGTTTCAGCACCTGCACGGTGTCCTGCACTTCTGGGAAGACCTTTGCTTTTTGCCCATCTGCCGTTTCCGTCCATAATTATTCCTATATGCTGAGGAATATTGGACGGATCAATTGTTTCAACAGCCTTCTTTTTGAACCACATAAAAGCCTATACCTCTAAAATTTCTTTTTCTTTGTCTTTTACGATTGTATCAACAGATGCTACAAACTTGTCTGTAAGCTTCTGGATTCTTGTTTCGAGATCCTTCAGATCATCCTCAGTAATCTCTCCGTCCTTCTTCTGCTTTTTGAAAGCTTCAAGTGAATCACGGCGGATGTTTCGGACAGCAACCTTGCATTCCTCACCGCGTTTTGAGATTCCCTTCACAAGCTCTTTTCTTCTTTCTTCTGTAAGGGGAGGGAAGTTAAGGCGGATTGTCTTGCCGTCGTTGTTGGGGTTGATACCAACCTCCGACTTGAGAATTGCCTTTTCAATTTCTCCGAGAATTGATGCATCCCAAGGCTGAATTGTGATTGTTCTCGGTTCAGGAACAGCAATTGTACCTACCTGCTGAATAGGTGTGGGAACACCGTAATATTCAACTGTTACCTTGTCAAGAATTGCAGGGTTTGCACGACCTGCTCTGATTGCAGCCAAATCTGCCTGAAGAACGGCAATTGCTTTTTCCATTTTACTTTCTGCGTTTTTCATGATTTCAAATCCTTTCAGTTATTTTGCTAAAAAACTTTATTTAACTATTGTTCCTATGGTTTCACCCTGAACGGCTCTCTTGATATTTTCGGGATCATCAAGACCGAATACCAGAATAGGAATATTATTGTCCATACAAAGGGATGTAGCTGTTGAATCCATAACACCAAGACCTTTGTTGAGCACATCAATATACTTGAGGCTGTCAAATTTCACTGCATCGGGGTTGAGATTGGGGTCACTGTCATAAACAGCATCAACCTTCTTTGCAAGAAGAATAATTTCTGCGTCAATTTCTGCGGCTCTCAGTGCAGCAGTTGTATCTGTAGAGAAGAAGGGATTGCCCGTTCCGCAAGCAAAGATAACAACTCTTCCTTTTTCAAGATGTCTCATAGCTTTGAGTCTTATGTAAGGCTCTGCAATCTGTCTCATTTCAATTGCAGTCTGAACACGTGCCGCAACACCCAACTGTTCAAGGGCATCCAGAAGTGCCAGAGAATTTATAACCGTTGCAAGCATACCCATATGGTCTGCACGGCTTCTGTCCATCCCCTCTCCGGTTCTTCCTCTCCAGAAGTTTCCGCCGCCTACAACAATTGCAATTTCGCAGCCCATTTCCCAACATTCCTTGACTTTTCCGGCAATTCGGGAAACCGTTTCTCCGTCAAGACCAAATCCTTTTTCACCCGCAAGGGCTTCTCCGCTGATTTTCAGCATCACTCTTTTGTACTTTAATGCCATATCTTATCCCTCCATGAAATTTTCTTTCAGTTTTTTATTCGGCTATATCAATAACCGTTATATCATCATCTGACTGAGACGAAGACTCCATATACGTCTGTTCCTCTGTGCTCTGAACTTGTTCAGGTTCCTGCTGTGTTTCTGTTGTTGTCTGATTTGTCTGTGCAGAACCTCCCGATTGAGTTGAAGATGTCTGCTGTGACTGAGTTTCCGTCTTTTCAGATGCTGTATTTTTTTCTTCAGAAGCTTCCTTTTTGGATTCTTCCTTCTCTTCATCCTGTTCATCAGACTTATCAGAAGCTTTCTCCGAAGCAGCCTTTTCTGATTTTTTCACCTTTTCAAGTTCTTCTTCAAGGCTTGCTATTTTCTCTTTCAGTTCTTCATTTTCCTTTTCTGCGGAATCCTTGCCGATTTCAGGAAGAGGCAGAGGGTTCACAATAAGGCTGAATGCAATAACAAAGGATACAAAAAACAACATAATTGTTCCGACACCTATGCCTATTCCTGCCCAGATTCTTTTATTTTTATCTGACATATATACTTTACGTTTCATTCACAAATCTCCTTAGACAAAATACACACTGAAAGTATAACATAATTTTATCAACTATTCAAGTGCAAAAATCAAATTTAACGCAAAAATTATGATTTGTTAAAAAAATGCTTTACAGCCGTTATTTTCAGAGCATTTCTCTTGACATCATTCAAAAACTGTGCCATAATTAATTATGCCCAAAATACATATGCGGACTTTCTTTTCCGCAAAAATTACGGCTTGAGCTTCATAGTCCGCAGAAGCAGGCATTCTCAAAACAGCGGACAGAAAGGCTGCACAAAAAATGCAAAAAGAACAATTGGAAAAGAGAAAGGAATTTATCATTAATACTTTGTATTACGCATTGATAGTAATACTTTCTTTTCTGTGCCTTACTTATGTAGCCAAGTGGCTTTTGCCATTTATATTAGGCTTTCTTATTGCTGTTGCCATAAACCCGCCGGTAAACGCAATCTGCAAAAAGCTGAAAATAAAACGCAAGTTTTTTGCACCTTTTTTCCTGATATTCATATATTCACTGATTGTACTTATTCTTTGGGGAGCAGGTGCAATGATTTACAGTTCGTTGAAAGATCTGTTCACAAATCTGCCGTCATATTATGACAACAGTATCGCACCGTTTCTTGCAAACATCGGCATAACCTTCAACGATCTTACTTCAAAGATTTCGCCCGAGACACTTGATCAGATTTATTCTATGCTGGAAAACCTGACTGACAATATACGTGATTATATTCTGAATTTTTCAGCCGATATGGTAAGCATTCTTGCCAATGCAACAAAGAAACTGCCGTTTTTCCTCATATCTTTCATCTTCACCATACTGGCTTCGGTTTTCATAAGCACCGATTACGACAACATACTTCTGTTTATACAAAAACAGCTTCCTCCCCGCCTCACCATCTTTATCCGTGACGCAAAGGAGCATTTCGGAAAAACCATTCTCAAATATCTGAGAGCCTACGTAATAATCTGGGTTATTACCTTCACCGAACTGACTATCGGGCTTTCCATATTGAGGGTAGACAGTGCAATCGGGCTGGCGGCACTTATTGCAATAACAGATATTCTGCCGGTTTTCGGAACAGGAACAATTCTTCTCCCATGGGCTGTATTTTCACTCTTTACACAAAACTATTATCTGGCAATAGGTCTTGTTATCATATACCTTATAATACTGGTGGTAAGAAATATTATCGAGCCTAAAATTGTAGGTGACCAGTTGGGTCTCAATCCTGTTGTTACACTGGTTGCGATTTACATCGGTTACCTGTGGCTTGGTGTCAGCGGAATGATTATTCTCCCCATATGTGTTACCATTCTGGTAGGTCTCCACAGACTTGGAAAAATCAAGCTCTGGAAGGAATAGTAAATTCCTATTATACAAAATAAAACGCCGAGGACTTTTGTCCACGGCGTTTTATATTTCCCCACCATAAATTAAGTTTGTCGAAAACCGAACTACAGCTGATTGCGGATAATCTTTCCGCTTGTGGTTTTGGGAAGCTCGTCACGGAATACCACAATTCTTGGGTATTTGTAAGGAGCTGTATGTTCTTTTACATATTGCTGAATTTCCTTCTTTAATTCCTCACTGGCGGTTGTATCCTTGGTGAGAACAATGCTTGCCTTTACAACCTGACCGCGAACATCATCGGGTTCTGCCGATACTCCGCATTCCAGAACGTAAGGAAGCCCCATAATTACGCTTTCAATTTCGAAAGGTCCTATACGGTATCCTGATGACTTGATTACGTCATCAATACGGCTTACATAGAAGTAGAAGCCATCCTCATCCTTGTAAGCAACGTCACCTGTGTGATAAAGACCGTCGTGCCATGCTTCGGCGGTTTTTTCTTCGTCACGGTAATAACCTTTAAAGAGCCCGCAGGGAACCTTTTCAGATGTACGGATAACAATTTCACCGTTTTCACCAACGCCAACACTGTTTCCGTTCTGGTCAACAATATCCACGTCATAAAGAGGAACGGGCTTACCCATTGCACCCATTTTATACTCTCTGCCATAGAGGTTGCCGATAAGGCAGGTGGTTTCGGTCTGACCGAAGCCCTCCATAATCTTAAGCCCTGTGAGCTTTTCAATTTGCTTGAATACTTCGGGGTTCAGTGCTTCACCGGCAGTTGTTGCGTGCTGAACCGAAGACATATCATACTTTGAAATATCTTCCTTCATTAACATTCTGTACATTGTGGGAGGTGCACAGAAGGTTGTAATTTTGTATTTTGCAAACATAGGCAATATATCCGCCGCATCAAACTTGTCAAAGTCATATACAAAGAGTGCGGCTTCGCAGAGCCACTGACCGTAAATCTTGCCCCATGCAGCCTTCGCCCAGCCTGTATCGGAAATTGTCAGGTGAAGACCTTCGGGGTCAACACAGTGCCAGTAGTTTGCAGTATGGAAATGTCCAAGAGGATACTTGAAGCTGTGCAGAGCCATTTTGGGATTTCCTGTTGTTCCCGATGTAAAATAAAGAAGCATATCATCGTCACCGCAGGGAGAATCAGTCTTTCTTTCGTATACATCAGAGAAGTTCTTGTATTCCTCGTCAAAGTTTCTCCATCCGGGCTTGCTGCCGCCAACCAGAATTTTTTCTCTCAGGGTTTTTGCGTTCTTTGAACCCGCTTCTGCACGTTCAGCAATATCATCATCAGCAGTACAGAGAATAGCCGAAACACTTGCCGCATCATATCGGTATTCATAGTCATGCTCCTGAAGAAGGAAGCTTGCAGGAATTGAAACAGCACCGATTTTCTGGAGTGCCAGAGTTGCAATCCAGAACTGGTAATGACGTTTGAGCACCATCATAACCTTGTCGCCCTTTTTGATTCCCAATGATTCAAAATAATTTGCACATCTTGCAGATTCCTTCATAAAGTCAGTAAAGGTAAAGCGTTTTTCCTCATGATTCTTTGAAACATAGAGCATTGCAAGCTTTTCAGGCTTACGGCGTGCAATTTCGTCAACAACGTCAAAGGCAAAGTTGAATTTGTCCTCATTTTTGAAATCAATTGAAACAAGCGAACCGTTTTCATCCTCAACGGTGTCAATAAAGTCGTGATAAACTCTCTTGTACTCCTGATGAGGTTTGTAGTTTGATTTAATAACAGCCTTTTCGACTTTTTCGATTTCAGTACCCTTGAGAACAATTGCATAAAAGGCCGTATCCTGACCTTCAACGGCAATCATACCATGAGGGGTTGAGCTGTCATAATAAATGGTATCGCCGGGATAAAGAACCTCAGTGTGGGAACCAATCTGAACCTTCAGTACACCCTTCAGCACAATATCAAGCTCCTGACCCGTATGAGTTGCAAGCTCAATATCCTTCTGCTCTGCTTCGGCATCATATTTACATTCAACATACAAAGGCTCCGAAACTCTGCCCTTAAAAGCAGATGCAAGGTTATAATATGTCATACCGTGAGCCTCGTCAATTTTTGTGCCCTCACCGCATCTGGTTACAACGTGGGATTTCAGAGTTGAGCTGACACCTTCAATAATATCGGTTACACCAACCTTGAAAGCCAGTGCACAGCGATAGATAAATGCAAAGCTCAAATCATGCTTGCCTTCCTCACAGGCAGCATATTCGTCACGGGTTACGCCCGTAAGCTTTGCCATTGTTTCCTTTGAAATTCCGCTGATATGGCGGAGTTCCTTGATTCTGGTCGCAACTTCGCTGATTTTAAAGTCCAGACCTGTCATTGTTTCTTCGTTCATGAAAATTCCTCCTTAGAATCCCTTTGAGAAAAGAAAACTCGTCTCAAAGGATATATCTTTGAGACGAGTAATTATACCCGCGGTACCACTCAAATTGCATTATCTCTGTGATAATACCCCTTCAGGTCCCGAATCAGACCCTATGCACTAACGTAGCAGACACGGAAAGGTTCTACTTGCCGTTTAAACAGCTTTCTTCCTTTCTGCTCGGGAGCTACAATCCAAAGCTCAGCTTTTGCGGCTCGCACCAACCACCGCTTCTCTCAAAAACCTACCCTCGGGATACTCTCCTTCAACGCATTTCATATTAAATTCCTATTAAAGATACCACAAAACACGATCTTTGTCAAGTATAACCACGCATATTTTATATAGTATTACTTTTTTCGAAAATAATCACCTTAAAAAATGTAAATTTTTTTTTAACATATTACTTTATGCGGTATTGTTTGTTCCAAAATAGTATTTCTCAATTTATGCAAGGTACAACATTTGGTGGAAAACGCTCTTTTGTAACACATTTGTAACATTTCTGCAATCTTTTTGTTAATATACTTGACAAAAAGTCGTTTTTGCTGTATACTAGGGTATGTAAAAGGGATACTTTTCTCATTTGATAGCTTCCCTGAGCAAATACATTTCGGAAGGAGCGATGACCCGACAGCACGTAGTTTTTAGTTAAATTGGAGGTAAAAATTTTGTTTAAAAAAATCAGAAAGCTTTTGACGATATCACTCGTCTTCGTTATACTTGTATCAACTATTTCGCTTTCAGCTTTTGCAGCTGATGCGAAGTCTTACGGATTGGTGAAAGCCTCATCGCTTAACCTCCGTCAGGCCGACTCTACAGAATCAGCTATACTCACACAGATTCCAAACGGCACAGCCGTTCCCATTCTCAGCATGAACTCAGGGTGGGCAAAGGTTACATATGCAGGACACACAGGATATGTTTCAATGGAATTTCTCAAGGTTATGCCCGGTGAGCTGCCAAACAGATCAGCATCTCCCGCACCCGTAGCATCATCAAAAGGTCAGGCAGTGGTTGAATACGCAAAACAATTTCTCGGAACACCTTATGTTTACGGTGGTGCACGCCCCGGCGGTTTTGATTGCAGCGGATTTGTCTACTATGTATACAAACAGTTTGGCGTAAATCTCAACCGTGTCGCAGATGACCAGATGAGAAACGGTACATGGGTTTCAAAAAATGACCTCAGACCCGGTGACATTGTTGGGTTCTCAAGAGGCAACGGATACGTTCATCACGTTGGCATTTATGTTGGAAACGGTATGATGATTCACGCACCGCAAACCGGTGATGTTGTTAAATACACCAGCGTCACAACAGGTTTATATGCAAACCGTCTTGTTTGCGGCAGACGTATTTTCAACTAAGAAAATCAAAGGATAAGGGCTGCTTTGTTAGCAGCCTTTTTCATTTTTTGTTAATTCAAAAACTAATTTTAAGAAGTGATTATATGCATATTATAAAAAAGAAGGCTTTATTTTTTATACTTTCTGCAATAGCCGCAATACTCAGTGCCATTGCAGCACGCACATTGCCCGAACCGGATAACATCAACGATACACAACCGTCTGTTGTCCGTATTACCTTTGCAGATGTTGATCAGGGCAATGCCACTTTAATAACAACCCCAAATGGTGAAACAATACTTATTGATGGCGGAGAATATGATACTTACGAAAGTCATCTGCTTCCGTTCCTTGAGGAACAAAGTATAAACAAAATAGACTATGCCATAGTCACCCACTATCACAGCGACCATATGGGCGGAATTCAGAATCTCACAAAAGATAACAAAATAAGCAGACTTTTTCTTCCCGACTACAAGGATAACGACAAATCAAAGTCTTTGCTTGTCAAAGATGCAAACAAGCACAAAATCCCCATTTCATATCTTTCTTCAGGAAACACCGTAAAAACACAAACCGACGAGCTTGCGATAAAGGTTCTTCATCCCCCGAAAGGCGGAAATTGGGGAGACAACTTTCACAATAACAGTTCTCTGGTTCTCAGCATAACCTACGGCGGAGATACCTTTCTTCTGACAGGGGATATAGAAGCACGCACGGAAAAGGAGCTTATTGAATCAAGCCGTGTCAGTTGTGATGTACTGCAGGTAGCGCACCACGGTTCATCTACATCTTCATCAAAGAAATTTATTCTTTCTGCTGACCCCACTTATGCAATAATTTCAGCAGGTGCAGACAACCGTTACGGACACCCTCACAACGAGGTTCTTGAGCTACTTGAAAACGAGGATATCCGTACCTACCGCACAGACATAGACGGAAACATTACCTTTGAAGTAACAAGTAAGGGTATAGAAAAAATAAGCTTTTCAAAAACATAACAAACCATGGCAAGGAGAACATCTTATGGAACCAAAAGACCTTGACAAACAAATTTCATCGGGAAAACTTTCGAATCTGTATTTTTTCTACGGTGAAGAACAGTTTCTTCTCGAAAACAAAATAAAGTCAATAAAAAACAAGCTTATAGACAAGGACTTTGAAGAATTCAACTTCACAAAGCTGGACGGAAAAAAAATTTCCTTTCAGGATATAGAAAGTGAGCTTTTATCTGTTCCTGTTATGTCCGACCGCAAAATGATAGTAGTTGCAAACTGCGGAATATTCGGCAACTCAAAAACAAAAGACTTCACCTCTCTGTGCGAAGCCCTTGCAGATGTTGCAGAATATCTTACGGTAATATTCACCGAAAAAGAATTTGACAAGAAAAAAGAAAAAAATCTGGATGTTTTCAAAAAACACGGCGAAATCGTGAAGTTTGACCTTCTATCACCCAAACAGCTTGAATTGTGGCTTGAAAAAAGCTTTGAAGAAAAAGGCAAACGCGTTCTCGCAGGAGACCTGACAAAAATGGTTGAGCGTTGCGGTCAGTCTATGGCGACAATTTATGCCGAATTCAACAAGGTTCTGAATTATGTGGGTGACCGCGAAAAAGTTACCTTGGAAGACATAACAACAGTTGTATCAAAAAACACCGATGCTCGCATTTTTGACATAATCGACAATATTGCAGAAGGGAAAACCAAAACTGTTTTTGAAGAAATCAGTGCACTGCAATCAGCAGGTGAAAACTCCTCTACGGTTCTTTCACTGATTTCATCACGAATCGGTGAGCTTCTTATGGTAAAGCAGCTTGTTGAAGACAGATTACCTGCAGAAAAGATTGCCGAATACTTTGAACCAAGACGGCATCCCTTTGTAATAAAAAAGCTCAGTGAGCAGGCACGTCGTTTCTCTCTAGCTTATCTGAAAAAAATGACGTTGAAGGGTGCGGAATATACCTTCTCGGTTCGTTCAGGTCAACTGGATAAATGGCTTGCTGTTGAAATGTATATTGCAGAGCTTCTCAAAAAGTAGATTAAACGCAAAAAGGAGAGAGCAATCTCTCCCTTTTTTTATTTCCACAAAGCCTCCACAATGCTGCCGCAAGCAATTCTTTTTCCACCGCTGCCCGACGGCTGTGTAATGTAATCATCAGGAGACTGATGTATAACCACCGAACGCCCTATGACATCCCGTGGGAAAAAACGGTTGGTAAAAAACAGCATTTTTGCTGTTCCGCCGTTGGAAAACAATACCGGAAAATCCCCCGCATGGTTTCCGTGAGGTTCATCCTCGGGATTCCAGTGACCCCCTGCCGCTTCAAATGGTCTGTCTGTGTGAATACTTCCGCAGGTATCCTTTTCGTGAATATGAAAGCCAAAGGGACCTATCTGCGGTGAATTCCCCATAGCTTCAGAAAATTCGGGCAATCCGAAAATCTCAGCCTCTACCCAGCTTCCGTCTGCAATACCCAGAAACTTTACTGTGCCCTGTACATCAGGAGCAAGCTCGCTCCCCTGAATTACTGCAATTGCATCATATACTTCAAGCATATAACCGACTCCTTTCCCTATTTATAATATGGAAAAAAGCAATATACGTGAAAAGGAGAGGTTTCCCTCTCCTTGCTGTGTTTTATTTTTTTAACATTCTTTTCAGTTTTCTCTTTACTTTGAAGACAAAGTGTCTGAAGGCTCTGACAGGATAAGTTCTGCAAGCTTTTTTTGCGTAATTCAAATCTGCTTGGCTTCCTGCCTCAATGTACTTATCGCCTTGATAAAAGCCCTCTAAAACCCCCACAATGTCTGCATCAGTTATGTCATACTCTCTATCCGGACGGTTATCACCGCAGATAACATATCCGTTCTTTGTAATCTTTACAATACGATGCATTGTATAGTGATCTTTCCGTCTGTAAACCGGAATATCAAACTTTTTCAAAGGAAACTGTGCCTTTTTTATGATAACAGTATCCCGCCCCTGAACAAGCATAGGCTCCATACTGTTCCCCATAGTTTTGCTGACATAAACACCTTTTTCATCCAGCACTTTTTTTATATCAACCACAGTTTCACCGTCCTCAACAGAAAAAACTTTTATTCCTCAATAATATTTGCCGCTCTCATTTTTGCCACAAAAGCCGCAACATCAGCCTCCGCTCTTTCTTTATCTACATCATATTCTTCCAAAAGGGCAGAAACCATTTCAGCCTCGGTTACATCATTTTTCATTGTATTCCAGAGGAACGCACCGCTTTCGTTGAGATTTATAACACCATTGAAATTCAATGCACCTTCCCCGATGGGAACAACCACATAATATCCTGCCACTTCGCGAAGAATAAAATCATTTTTTACTTTCATATCTCAATATCCTTCCGATAACTATTTGTTCATACCTTCAAAAGCTACTATTGCCGCCTCGTTTTCCATATTACAGCAAAGAGAAAAAACTTCAACTTTTTTCAAAAGCTCATCCAGAAGTTCTAGGAGCTTTGTCATCTTGGCAGCATCTGTCGGTCTGATTGTCTGGTCAAGAAGCATATGCACCGCATCCTTTGGAGACATCTTTTCAATATGATTGGTCGCACCTCTTTGCAAAAAGCAAATCCCCTGAAGAGGCAATCCTATATTTTCATTCAGGTCGGTTTTTCCGCTCCACGGTGTACCGAAGGCAAGAACCTCTCCGTCAATAATACGGATAACCGGCTTATCATCATTCAGAATAAAACACCGCTCATCACCAAAAACCTTACGCCAAAGGGTTGTATGGGTAGATTTTCCCGTTCCGCTGGGAGCCGAAAACAGATATGCCTTTCCGTCGCATGCAACCCCCGACGAATGAAGCATAAAGCCGTTATACTTCAAAAGCTGTTCACAAAACTCCGCACCTGTCCACATATACTCATGCTCAAGCAAAGAAAGCTGAGGAGTGTTTTGATGATGCGCCGCCAAAGCATTGTCGTCAATTCCCAGAACAATCTGAGGATAACCTTCAAAGTCGGCAATATACTTTTTTGCCTGCGTCTCAATAACACCGCCCTTACGGAGAATCATGCCCACATTAATTCCTGCAATAATATATTTTTCTTTTGAAATTTCAAATACTGTCTGATTATCCTGATTCATAATTTCTCTGCTTGCTTATTGAGGGCGTCCGCCTGCGAAAGATGAATAAGTACTGCCTTTCTCTATATAAACCTTGTGAGTTTTTTCTGCATCATATGAGTCGTCAGGAGTACGGATTTCGCCCTCAACTCTGATGTTGGGTCTGATAATCTTCACATGTGCATAACGTCCGTAAGCAGAAACTGTTTTACCTCCGCGTACAAGAAGAACTGAATCAAGGTGGCTGTTGATGATACTCATATCTGTTTCACCCACACCGTCACCGATAACAACCATTTTTTCTGTATCAACACCATCCAGCTTGAGACCGCCCGCTCTCAGCATAACATTTCCGTCATTGGGAAAAGTGGTGGTTTCGGGATCGTCAATATAGTACTTTATAAGCCTGTCCATAACAACAGCAAATTCAGCTCTTGTAATCTTTGCATTCGGGTTGAGCTTTCCGTCTGAACCGCCTACATAGCCTGATGCAATTATTGCTGCAACCTCTGTCTTTGCCCATTCTGCAACAAGAGAAGCATCACTGAACTGTTCAAGAATAGTTACATCAACTTTTTCGTTTATCGCAAGACCAAAAGCTCTTGCAAGCACAACAAAAGCTTCCTGTCTGGTGATGGAATTATCAGGATTGAAGGCTTCTGCGGCACCGTTAAATGCACCCATAGCGACAGCCTTTGATACATACGAATGATACCATGCATCGGGAGCAACATCCTTGAAGCTTGAAATATCCGCTTCTGCCGTAGCGCCAAAAGCACGTACAATAATTGTTGCCATCTGTGCTCTTGTCAAGCTGTCATTGGGAAGAATTTTTCCGTCAGTTCCGCCAAGCAAGCCGTTTTCAACCGCATTCTGAAGAGCGGCGGTTGACCAGTTGTCCGGCATATCGGAAAACTCCACAGCAAAAGCAGTTGTTGACAAAGACATCATACAAATCAAAAACAAAGCAATAAATTTTTTCATTTTTCATTTCCTTTCAAAACTTTTTCTTCAGGGTATAATATACCTTAATATATATTCCATAATATTATACAATATATTTTTACTATTTTCAATGGCATTTCAAAAAATTTTTTAACTTTGACAGAATCAACAAAAAAACCTGTTATTGGTTGTCGGTATAAGCATTTATTTTTATTTAAAAAATTCCGAATTAAAAAACATTCTTCAGGCAATACTAAATTCAAGACAAACGGAGGTGAAAAAAATGACTAACAACGGTGTTTGCTGCAACGTAAACGAATGTATGTATCACAAGGAAGGCGATCTGTGCAGTCTTGACAAAATCAACGTAAGCCACGAAAAAACAAGTGCTGATTCAATCGCAATTCCTCATTTTTGCAAAAGCTACGAAAAGAAATAGTAAAAACAAAATTTCTCAGATTCGATAATTAAATGCAAAGACCGCCCTGTTTGACAAGGGCGGTCTTTGTGTGTGGTAAATCAGACGCATCAGAACAAAGCGGATTCGCCGCTCGCCGCAGGCGGCGGTCGAAGTAATATCGCTTTGTTTACCCAAGTGCATTTCGGCATAGCCTAAAATTTTGCACGGGCAATTTATTTTTGTTTTTTGCATAATAGGAAATTGCGTAATTTCCTATTATATCAAAAAAGCCGTACCGAACAAAAGCGTTCAATACGACTTCCTTTTTCTGAAAAATTTACGCCTCTTTCTTTACAACTTCTTTTCCGTTGTAATATCCGCAAGCTTTGCAAACTCTGTGAGGCATCTTGTACTCACCGCAGTTGGGACATGCAACCATACCGGGGATCACGAGCTTCCAGTTAGCTCTTCTCTTATCTCTTCTTGCTTTAGAAGTTTTTCTCTTTGGAACTGCCATAGTTAAATACACCTCTTTCCAATCAAAATAATTTCAACAAGGCAATGCCTTGCATAATCTACAAAAGTTTGTCCAGAATATCAAATCTGGGGTCAGTGGGTCGTGTATCACACCTACACTCCGATTGGTTGAGGTTTTGTCCGCAGTTGGGGCACAAACCCTTGCATTCTTCAGAGCACAAACGCTTTGTAGGAAGATTCACGATTACGTTTGCCAGAACGATCTCGTCAAGCTCAACCGCTGTGCCTGAAAGAATAACAGCATCGGGATTCTGGTCATCTTCAACCCTTGCATCTTCTTTCTTGAAGACTTCTTCAAAAGAACATTCAAAGTCCGATTCAAAGTTTTCACAGCATCTGTCGCAGGTATATCTGATTCTGCAGGAAGCCTTTGCTTTCAGCTCAATACTTCCGCCGATATTCACAAATTCACCCACAACCGAAACAGGAGTCAAAAACTCGGCACCCTGCTCTTCATTTCCGACCAAATAAAGCTCTAAGTTGAGTGGAAGCTTTCTTCCGTCAGCGTTCAGAATAGGTAACAAATCAAACTTCATTTCAAATATCCTTTAAAAAGAAATGTGGTGGGCACAATAGGGCTCGAACCTATGACCCTCTGCTTGTAAGGCAGATGCTCTCCCAGCTGAGCTATGCGCCCACATCTACGCTGACAGTACGGCAAAACCTTTAAAAAATATGGTGGGCACAATAGGGCTCGAACCTATGACCCTCTGCTTGTAAGGCAGATGCTCTCCCAGCTGAGCTATGCGCCCATATATTTCCCAAATGCTTGCACCAAAACAACACACTGCTATTTAGTCAGCTTGATTATTATACACGATTCCTTCTCTTTTGTCAATACATAATTTTTATTTTTATAAAAATTTTTTATTTTTATCATAATCAGGTACGAAAAACTTTTTCATCATCTGAGCTTCTCATCAAATTCCTTCATAATTGCCGAAATTTCTATACCTTGCGGACACTTCTTTTCACATTTTCTGCATCCGGTACACTTTTCAGGAAGACCCTCGGTTTTTTCTCTGACTTTTTCTATCGAAGGATTGTCTTTCACAAGGCACATTTTGTTAAAAAGAGACAACAGCTTTGGGATTTCCAGCTTTTGCGGACACTCCTCCATACAATACTTGCAGCCTGTACACGCAAGCGTTCTTTTGGACAGAATCTTTTCTGCGATTTCAAGCAAGCTGTTCCATTCATTTTCAACAAGAGGCTTCAGCACTGAAAAAGTCTTTATATTATCCTCAACCTGCACCATCTCGGACATTCCCGAAAGCACTACCGTAACATTTGGAATACTCTGCAAAAATCTGAATGACCACGCCGCAATAGATTCATCAGGACGAAGGTTTTTAAGCAGATTTTCATTTTCAGGTGAAAGACTTGCCAGATAACCACCCCGTACGCCCTCCATAACCCATATGGGAAGGTTGTATTTGTTCAGAAGCTCTACTTTTTCCTTTGCATTTTGCAAAGTCCAGTCAATCCAGTTCAACTGAATCTGACAAAACTCCAGAATATCCCTGTATCTCAGGATAAAATTCTCAATGGTTTCAAGAGAACCGTGAGTAGAAAAGCCCAGATGTCTGATTCTGCCATTTTCCTTTTGTTTTGCCAGATAATCAGCAACACCGTACTTTTCATTCACATAAAAATCCACCGTAGATTCAGAAACATTGTGAAAGAGATAAAAGTCAAAATACTCCATTCCTGTACGTTCCAGCTGTTTTTCAAAAAGAGCTTCCACTCCTGCCTGATCCTCATATTCATACCAAGGCATTTTTGTGGCAACAAAATAGCTGTCACGGGGATATTTTCTCAGAATACGTCCCAGCGTTTCTTCAGACAAGCCATTGTGATAGAACCACGCCGTATCGAAATAATTGATACCGCTTTTTATACAATAATCAATAATTTCCTCTGTTTTCTCAATATCAATATTCCCTTTTTCATCGCAGGGAAATCTCATACATCCCATTCCAAGCATAGAAAGGCTTTTGTCTTTAAAATTCTTATATATCATAAAACAGAAAATCCTTTCATTATATTTTATACAACCCGACGTTTTTCTTCTTCAACCATTTCAATCAGTCTTTTTGCCATCTTCCCTGCATGAGAATAGTATTCCTCAGAAGAAACGTTCTGATAAAGTGTACTTTCCGACCTGAATACCTCAAGCATAAGTGTTCCGCAAAATCCGTATTTTGCAAGATTCATAGCAACCGTTGAATAATTTGTTATTCCGTCAAAAGGAATCAGATGCTCGTCTTCATCGGCCAGGTGATGGTTGTCGTGAATGTGCACAGCCGCCAGTCTTTCACCGTAAAGCTCCATAAATTTTATTCCCTTTGTGAAGCATCCCTCGTGTCCCACATCCCAGCAGAATGCGGCATCCTCAAACTGTTCCTCAATATACGCCAAAGGAGACAAAAACCGCTGATTTTCAAAAGCAAGGGTTATATTTTTCTTTGCCGCCGCCTCCAATAGCATAGAAAAACGTTTGTAGCCTGCATCTGTCAGCAAAGGAGCTGGACGCCCCGATGAAAGATGTACTACTGCCACAGGTATATCATATGCGGCACACTTGTCAACGCAGTCGGTCAGGCGTCTGAGAACTTCATCTCCTTCCTCGCCTTTTTTCCACATATTATTTATGCCCGCAAAAGGTGCATGAAGGGTATCAAAGACAATTCCTGCACGCTTTACCTTGTCCACCAGAGAATCGGTCAATTGAGGATTATCTGCCATAATAAAGGTATGACCAAAGCCGTTGAGCTGCATCAGGTCAATCTGCTCTTCAATACAAACTTCTTTTGCTCCGCCATAGCAAAAAAGATTTATTCCTGTTTCCATTTCAAACCCCCATATTCCTCATAAATTTTTCTATTTCCATCAATGCATATTATTATACATAATTATTTAACTTTTTTCAAGTCCTTTTCCCACCTGAAAAGTATAATAATTCCGTTCACAAGATAAACCGTCCACATTATCAGCGTTGCGATGTTTTCGTTCCCTGCCGAAAAATTGTTCCACCACATATAAACGCTCAGCACATTGACCGCAAGCCATATCCACCATTGTTCGGAATAACGTTTTGCCGATACAATCATCGCAAAAACCGATGCAACCGTAGTAAAGCTGTCCACAAAAGGCTGGGTATCACCAAACAGCTTCAGCACAAAACCGAATAGTGCTGACAGAACCATTATACCGCCATAAAGCCATAGCCTGTCTACAGCAGACATTCTGCGTTTTTTCACCTGGTGAGTTTCTGCATCCATATTCTTTTTCCACACAAAAAAGCCAACAAACATCATAGGCACATAATACAACCCGTTAAGAAGAGTCTCCCCGTAAAGTTTTGCGCCAAAGGAAATTGCAGAATACAAAACACAGTTAATCAAGCCAAAGATATACGCCGAGAGCTTTCCTTTTCCCGCAAGAACGGTATACATCACCCCCGTAACTGCAGAAATAATCCCCCAGACCGAATCTCCGCCAAAAACCGAAATTATACATATAATTGCACAGGTGCTGAACAGCCACAGAACTTCCCACAGCTTCCACCCTGCCAGCTCGTTTTCAATAAAATTTTTCACTACACCGTTCATCCTTTAAGGCATGGCAACCGCCACAAGCTTTTTCTTTTTTATTCCGTATATAACAAATGAAATTATTCCTCCCGCAAACCACACAATAGGATAGGATACAAACAGAACCTCAACAGTATGGAAATACGGCAGCACAAACATAATCCATCCTATTCTGAACAAACAGCTTCCCATAGTAACAAGCATGGCAGGAAAAGTCTCGCCTATACCTTTGAGCATTCCAGAAGGAACATCACAGATTGCAACTGTTACAAAAGGAATAATTATCATATCAAACTTTTTGAGAGCATACATTGCAACCTCCTGATTGCCGTGAGCAAACATATTTACAAAAGGAATACGCACAGAGTACGCAACAGCCGAGCCAACAACACAGAATACAACCTCCAGTATAATACTTATACGCAGTATATCCCCTATTCTCTTGAAATTCCCTGCACCGACATTCTGGCTGACAAAGGTTGCTATTGCGGCAGAAATTCCCGCAACACCTACACAAAGCAGACTCTCCATCTGAAGTTCAATCGCCTCGCCCGAAATTGCCGCCGCCCCGAAGGAGTTCATTGCAGAAGTAGTAAAAACATTGGAAATTGTATTAATCAGGTTCTGAACCCCTGCAGGCAAACCAATAACAAGAATACGACGGCACACACCGAAATCAAATCTGATTTCTCTCAGTTTCAACCCAACAGGGCTTTTCACAAAGGCGTCCAAAGCCAAAGCAAAAGCAACAATCATAGAAACAGTGGTAGCTGCGGCAACGCCAGCAACGCCCATTTTCATATATTTGACAAAAACAACATTAAAAAATACGTTTACCGCTCCCGAAATAATCAAAGCACGGGTCGAACTTTTTGTGTCACCCGTTCCTTGCAGAAAGGCAGATACAAAATTAAACAGTGCAGAAAAGGGAACACCGCACAGATAGATACGCATATATGTAATGGTCCTTTCGCGTATTTCAGTATCAATACCGATAAGCTTTACCAGAGGCACAGCAAAAAGCTGACCCAGTATACATATCAGAATTCCAAAAATACCGCCCAGAACAATTCCCGTTCCGCCAATTTTTTTCACGGTATTCATATCACCCGCACCAAAAAATCTGGCAGAGAGAATATTCAATCCAACGGACATACCAATAAAAAGATTGAGCACACAACCAAGAACACCGCCTGCCGAGGATACTGCCCCCATAGAAATAGGGTCATCATACATTCCTACGACAAAGGTATCTGCCGCATTGTAAAAAACCTGTAACACACTGCTAAGCACCAACGGCAAAGCAAAACGAAACATTCCCGAAAGAAGTCTTCCGTTTACCATATCGATTTGTCTTTTCATAAAAAAGGTCCTCCGCAAGAAAGTAGAAATTTTGTCTTTTCTTGTGTTTTAGCATATTCCTTTCTCTATGTCAAGTACCTTTTCAAAAAATAAGAAATTTTCAATGTCATCCTGAGCGTAACTGAAGGAGCTTTTAATGAAAAAACTGCGGAAATCCGCACAAAGCGAATTCCCGCAGAAGCAATCAATATTTATCTGCTTAAGGCTCCTGAACGTCAGGAAGATAATGCCAATATCCAACTGCCGCAAGAACAAAGGCAAAAAATCCTTCCAGAACAAAGGTCATAAATGTTCCGAACGTGAAATCCCAACCGTCAACAACAAGCATAATTATGTATACCACAAAGGTCAAAACAGTGTGAATCAGATAAAGTGCCGCAGGAGCGTACCAGAATTTTCTGAATTTCTCAATGCCGATATAATACATAGCAGCATAAACTGCAATACCCACATTTGCAACAACTCCCAGAATTCCAAAAACTCCAAACAGCTCGCCCCTTGCGTTAAAATCCATAAGTATTCCGCACACAACCGTATCAAAATAACCAAGAAACTCAAAAACACCCTTTATGGCAATAATGCTGAGAAAAAGAGGTATTGCCTTTTCTGCAACAGCGGCTTTTTTACTGCTGAGCTTGTTTCCGAGGAAGGACAATGCACCTATGGACAAGGCAACAACAAGAACCGAAAGCCACATAAGGAACATTTCCATTCCCCCAAGTCTGCTCCAAATTTGCGCCACTGCAACCAGAAAACCGTTTCTGAAGAAGCGTCCAAGCTTGAAAATAACACCAAAACCGTTTACAAGAATGCTGAGTATCACCCACAAAAGCGGAAGTACCGCAGCAACTATTCCAATAAGCTTTTTATTTTTCAATTTATCCATTATTCTTCTCCTCCTTTTTATTCACTGACTACATCTGCACTATCAGCCTTGGGGAGAGAGAACCAGTGTGCAACAGCCGCAAAGGCTGCCACAAGTGCAATATTGGAAATCAACCCCGTAAACAAGCTGATAAATGAACCTGACATATAGGTTTTCATCAAAATTGAAATAAAGGAAGCTACAATCGTCACAATGGCACCCGCCAACGTCAGAATTGCAGGAGCATAATACAAAAGCTTTTTCTTGCCATCTGGAGCTACTTCTTTTGTAGTCAGTGCAGCCATAACAAAATGTGCAATAACCACCAAAGCAGTACCAAATGTTCTTGCAAAGAAAATCAAAGACGCTGCCACTCCGCGGTATTCAATCACATCAAACACAGCATCAAGCTGTCTGGCACATGTCCACAGTATACCCACAGCCATAATCCAGAATGCAACAGGAATTACAACCTTGAAAAGATTATGTTTCTTTTCATCAAATTTGTCCTTTGCAAAAGAAAGACCTGCCACAGATACAGCAACAGCAAGCATCAACAGCCAATCAAACACGGATACCAGACCGCCTATGTACGAATATACCTCTCCCAGAAATCCCAAAAATCCTCTGTCAAAGATATTGGGTATTCCGCCAATCAAGCCGATAACCGCGCAAAGCAGTTGTATCAGAATCCACACAACCATCAACCCCGCAGCAAGCATTCCGACAAAGTTTTTGTCCTTAAGTTTTCCCATTCGTTTAACCTCCAAACACCCTTATATAAATTTTTATTTTTCTTAATATAATCTTTGTAACACACCCGGAACCAACAATTCATACAGCACACCGCCCATTTCACGTGTATAGTATGCAGGCACGGATGCAACAGGGGTTTTTGCCGAAATACTGTAGCTTTCCATTCCAAGACTCTGGGCTATTTTTGATGCCCTGTACTGATGAAATCCGTTTGTGATAACCGTTATACTCTTTTCAAGTCCTTTTTCTTCTATTATTTTCTTTGAGAAAGCAAGATTTTCTCTTGTTGATGTAGACTTTTCCTCTTTGATAAGCCGTTCGGGGTCAATTCCTTTTTTTGTCAGCCATTGATACATACACTCAGCTTCGGAAACAGGCTCATCCTCACCCTTGCCGCCCGAAATTATACAAACAGCATCGGGGTTTTCCCTGAGATATTCAAATGCAGTTTCCAGTCTGAATATGAGCATACGGCTGGGTCCGTCTTCACGCACCTGACATCCCAATACCACAACAGTTGTAGGTTTTGAAGCAGGATTGCTTGCCGCTCCCGCAATCTCCACCGTTGCCCATGAGGCAAAAGCCACCGTCACAAAAACAGCAAAGGCTGCACAGCACAGCAAAGCCCTTCCGCCAACAGTGTTCCATACCCTGACCAGAAAATCGTTTGTCCGCTCCAAGCAAATTCCGTAAGCAAAAATCACAGCAAACACGGTCATTCCTGCGGCGTTACCTGAATTCAGAACACGAAACATTACCAACGGTGCCAGAAACCACAAAAACATTACCGCACCAATCAAAATTATTGCAAATTTTATAATCTTCATCACTGTAATTCCTTCTGCTTCAAAAAACCAAAAGATTTAACATAAATCCTGCAAGATATATGACAACCAAATGCACGGGATAGTAGATATAAAACAAATTCTTCAGCTTTTCTTTTCCCCTTTGTCCGTTGTATAACGCCAGAAGGGGAACCGCTCCCAAAGCAAACCATTGACTGTAATATCCAAGGTCATACGCCAGAAGGCACAAAGTAACTGTTGTCCACAAAAGCTTGTCACTTTTTCCCGTTGCACCAAAAACAGCCACGGGAAGGAAAACTCCAAAGAATCCGTAATCCACTCCAAAATCCGTACCTGCAATGCGACCGGAGAGACACTCGGTTATCCAGAAAACCGTTGTCAAAGCAAGCGTAAATACCAGAATTGCAAACAGGGTTCTTTTTCTCCGTGCATAATCCAAAAGATATATCAAACCTATCGAAAGAGAAAATGTTATCAATATACACTGAAAAAGGGATTTTGTTGCCGCAAACAGCACCAACTGGCATCCCAGACCCAACAGAAGCATAGTCAGCAGATATCTTTTTCTGTTTTTGGTGTAAGCACAGCCTTCGGCAATCATATATGCAAAAATCGGGAAAGCCAGCCTTCCTATAATACGCAAAACATCAACACTTTGAAATATGTATGCGCCTATATGGTCCACTGTCATAGAAACAAGGGCAATAATCTTCAGTTGATTTCCTGTAAGAAATCCTTTTTTCATAATGTTGTTCATTTTCTCAGCCTCGGGCGTACTCAACCAATTCAGCGATTGACGTTCTGTCCGAAAAATCACCGTCAGCATCACAAAGTTCAACAAGAAGTTTCTCCATTTCGGAGGGATTTTCCTTTGAAGACATAATCTTTTTTAGGGTCTTCAGGGCTGCTCTGTGCACAGGTGAAAGCTCATCAAGAATCATCTTTCCCATAAAGTTAAATACCTTAATTTTTTCAAGCATATGGGGTTTGAAATTTTTTCCAAAACCATTTTATCATAATATTCTCTGTATTTCAAGGGGGTAATACCCGTTGAAAAAACAATTATTTTCTTTTCAGACAGCTTTTCAAAGTTTTTCGTCACAAAGTGTATTCCGGCAATCATCTCAGCGTAAAGACCGCCGCCAAAAATCACAGTATCATATTTCAGAAGCTCCGAAACCTTCAAGCCTTTTACGTCAACCGCCCTGCAACCGAGCTCCTCCGCAATCCACTCAGCATAAGTCTTTGACGACCCATACCGGCTCTTATATATTACTATTGCATTCATTTTGCTTTCCTCCATAGCTTTAATCATCTTCAACAATTCGTGTCCCGAACAAAGTGAAGTTAAGTTTGCACTGCACCGAAAGGTGCAACTTCACTATTGAAGATAACTTCACTTACGCAGTAAACTTCACTTGCTGTCAGGCAAACTTAGTTGGAAAGCGTCAGCAAAGCTATGCTTTCGACATGATGTGTTCTCGCAAACAAGTCCACAGGCTGAACCTTTACCGTTTTGTAACCCAAATTTTCAAGAATTCTCAAGTCTCTCGCCAGAGTTGAAGGCTTGCAGGAGACATATACAATCCTCTTTGCCTTTGTTTTTGCAACAGTTTTCAAAAGGCTTTCCTCGCATCCCTTTCGGGGCGGGTCAAGAATAACAACATCAGGGCGTTCTCCCTTAAGCTTGGGAGCAACCTCCTCGGCTGTACCGCAAAAATATTCAGCATTTTCAATATTGTTGAGCTTTGCATTTTCCTTTGCGTTTTCAATCGCCTGAGGAACAACCTCAATGCCCACAATCTTTCTCGCCTTGTTTGCCAGATACTGTCCGATTGTTCCGATTCCGCAATACAAATCCCAAACAACCTCGCATTCCGAAAGCTCTGCAAACTCCGCCACCTTATCATACAAAACCTTGGTCTGAGCATTGTTCACCTGATAGAAAGAAAGGGGCGAAAGCTTGAATTTGCAGTGTCCTATGCTGTCAATCAGATAATCTTCGCCCCAAAGTGTTCTGAACCGTTTTCCAAGAACCACATTGGTGCGTTTCTCATTAAAATTATGAATAACCCCCGAAAGTCTGTCTACCCTTTCACGAAGAATTTCAACCAGTCTTTCACGGCATGGAATACTTTCCGTTCTTGTTACAATACAAACCATAACCCCAGAATCTCCGCATCTGGTGTATATGTGCCGTACACAACCCGAATGTTTTTCCTCATTGTAGGCTTCAATGCCACACTCTGCCATCCAGTCACGGACAGCCATCAGCACCTGAGGATTTTCCTCTCCCTGAATAATACACCTGTCAACATCAATAACCCTGTGGCTATGCTGAGCATAAATTCCAATACCGTCAGAGGTTACGGGGAACTGACCTTTGTTGCGATAACCCTTGCAGCTATGGCATCCCAATGTTTCGGGAACATCAATTTTGATTTTTCCGATTCTGCTTATACAGTCTTCAACGTGCTGACGCTTGAATTCCAGTTCCTTTTGATATTCAACATTCCAGAAACGGCAACCCCCGCACTTATAAAAATACTCACATTCCGCCTTGATTCTATGCGGTGACGGCTTTACAACCTCCATCAGCTTTCCGTAAGCAAAAGACTTCATCACCTTGACAATGATAACACGCACAGTCTCTCCCACAAGGGCATAAGGAACAAACACAGCCATTCCCTCGGCTCTGCCTACTCCGTCACCTTCATCGGTAGTTCCTGTTATTTCTATTTCAAAAATATCGTTTTTTTTCATAACTTTTCCTTTTCAAAAATCACTTTCAGATTTCTCACAAGAGGTGCTTTCCCCCGCCAGCTGAAAGCATATCTGCCATACTTTTTTTTGAACTCCCGATTGCTGAGATTTTCCACATCTTCACACTTCAGCATATTTATCCTGTCAACCAGAAATTCAGGCAGTGCAGTTGTTTCAAGACCTTGATTATGAGGACAAACCGCCTGACATACATCGCATCCCCAGCAAAGGCCACTTTCTTTCAGCATGGTTTTTTCTGTTTCGGTGAGAGTACCCCTTCGCTGAGAAACTTCAGAAAGACACTTTTCAATATCAAATCCGTCATCTCTCAAAGCCCCTGACGGACAGTTTTTTGTGCAGGCACCGCAAGAAAAACAGCTTTCATTCAACGGAAAATCCCTTTCTGTCACCATATCGTGAACAATCTGTCCGATAAAAAAATACGACCCGTATTCCTTTGATATCAGCAATCCGTTTTTGCCAAAAAATCCCAGACCTGCATCATACGCCGCTTTGCGGTCATCGAGACCGCCCTTGTCAACATGAACAAAGGTATTTGTTGCACCGAGACCTTTCATAAATTCTGCCAGTATATTCAGCTTTTCTTCGCCCACAATATGATAGTCAATACTGCGGGCATACATAGAGAGGTTTCCCGTCTCTCCCTTCACATAATACGGGAAAAGTGCCACAACAGCATTCTCAGAAAAGCCGATTTTTTCAATGCCGAGAGTCTTTGCAAACTCCCTTATTCTGTCTTTTATCATAACTCAATACGCCACTGAAGGGCTCTTGCCAAGGTAATTTCATCCGCATATTCCAGTTCACCGCCCACAGGCACACCGTGAGCAATTCGTGTCACCTTTACACCGAAAGGCTTCAAAAGCTTTGAAATATACATAGCAGTGGTTTCACCCTCAAGGTTGGGGTTTGTTGCCATTATTACCTCCTGTACCTCACCTGAGGTAATACGTGTCATAAGCTCTTTTATGCGGATATCCTCAGGTCCGATATTGTCCATGGGCGAAATCGCACCGTGCAGAACATGATATGTTCCCTTGAATTCGTTGGTTTTTTCCATCTGTATTACGTCCTTCGGATTTTCCACAACACAAATCAGCCCCTTGTCACGGGCTTCATTACTGCAAACCGAGCAAACCTCTTTGTCCGAAAAATTCTGACAGATTTTGCAGTATGTTATTTTCTTTTTTGCTTCCATAATGGCGTTTGAAAATCTTGCGGCTTTTTCTTCGGGAAGATTCAGCACATGATACGCCAGTCTCTGAGCTGTTTTGTCACCTATTCCCGGAAGCTTTCTGAATTCGTCAATAAGATTCTGAAGCGGCGAAACATAATAATCCATTTCCAAAAAATCCTTTCAAAGACATAGAAAAATTTTTATACCTTTTTTAGAATAACAAAAGACCTGCCGAAAAGACAGATCTTTTGTATTGCGTTAAAAAACAATTTTACTTGCTGAGTGTAATGGCAGAGGTTTCTGCATCAAAGCCAACCTTCATTCCAAGAGCTTCTGCAAGACCGCCGAGAGGTACATATGTTCTCCATTCGGTTTCGTTGATAAAGGGAGTGGCTTCCATAACGGATTTGCCCTCAACTCCTTCTGTCGAAAAATAGAACAAAAGGGGATTTCCAACCTGCATAATGAACATTGCTCCTGTTGTCTGATTTGCACCCATAACCATCTGTTCCTTTTCGGCCCAGCTAACCTGATAACCGGTTGCTTCAAGAGCAACTCTTACAGGAATATAAACAACCCCGTCTTTGGCATTAATTGCACCCATTCCTTCAGCAATTTCAACCTTGTTGCCGTCAATCACAATAAAGTTCTTTGCCATTTTTTCAACATCAATGTTAACGGGTTCAGCAACTTCTTCGCCTTCAGCAACAGGTACTTCTTCACCTGTTTCGGCTATTGGCATAACATCGCCCTGAGCTTCGTGCTCAATAACCATATCCGCATCGATTGCGGGTACATCCTCAGCCGCAAAAGCGGTCATACCCAGTGCAACAATTCCTACAATAAGCAAACTCAAAAATACTTTTTTCATAACAAAATTCTCCTTAAATTATATTTTACATCCCTGCAAGAGATTTGAGGGTTGAAGATTTGTCTATTCTCTCCCATGGGAGGTTTACATCTGTACGTCCAAAATGTCCGTAAGCCGCTGTCTGTTTGTAAATCGGCTGTCTCAGGTTAAGAGTTTTGATAATTCCGCTGGGAGTAAGGTCAAACACCTTGCCCACAAGTTCAGAAATCTTTTCTTCACTTATTTTACCCGTTCCGAAAGTATCAATTCTGAGAGAAACAGGTTCTGCCACACCGATAGAGTATGCCAGCTGAACTTCACAAGCGTTTGCAAGTCCTGCCGCAACAACATTTTTTGCAACATATCTCGCTGCATAAGCCGCAGATCTGTCCACCTTCGTAGGATCCTTGCCTGAAAAAGCACCGCCGCCGTGACGTGCATAACCGCCATAAGTATCAACAATAATCTTTCTTCCGGTATGACCCGAATCCCCCTGAGGTCCGCCGATAACAAAACGTCCCGTAGGATTAATAAAAATCTTTGTATCAGCATCCATAAGCTCTGCGGGGATTATTGTGCGGATAACTTCTCTTTCAATATCTGCTCTGAGCTCAGACATTTCAACCTTCTCGTCATGCTGGCTTGAAACAACGACAGCATCAATTCTCTTTACTGTTCCGTCCTCGTTGTACTCAACTGTAACCTGAGTCTTTCCGTCAGGTCTGAGATAAGGAAGAATACCGTTCTTTCTCACCTCAGTAAGTCTTCTTGCCATCTTGTGAGCAAGGTCTATTGCCATAGGCATATAGCTTTCGGTCTCGTCGCAGGCAAAACCGAACATCATACCCTGATCACCTGCACCGTGTCCTTCACCGTTGTCGTCAACGCCCATAGCAATATCCTCAGACTGCTTGTCCAGAGCACAGATAACACCGCAGGTATCACAGTCAAAGCCGTATTTGGCTCTGTCATAACCAACCTCACGAACAGTATCTCTCACTATTTTCTGAATATCAACATTTGCTGTTGTGGTAATTTCACCAACCACGACCACAAGACCTGTAGTAACCGTAACTTCGCAGGCTACTCTTGCCATAGGGTCAACTTCGTAAATTGCATCGAGAACAGCATCCGAAATCAAATCGGAAATTTTGTCGGGATGACCTTCAGTAACCGATTCAGATGTAAACAACTTCTTATAACTCATCTGTTTTTTCCTCCTGTATACAGAATTTCAAGTTACGGCAATGCCGTAACAAAATATGTTTTCGGAACAAAGACGCTTCGCAGCTCACCGCAAGCGGCGGTGCAGCTAACTGTGCTTTATTTGTCCATATGCATTTCGGCATCGCCAAAAATATTGCACGGGCAATTTAATTTATTTTTATATATACTAAGAATGAACCAGTTTCTAGTATACATAAAACAGAACACAACTGTCCAATCTAAAATATTATACATCTTTTTTCTGTCCGTGTCAACTGCTTTACACCTTATTTCGACAAAAACAGGAAGAAACTTCTTTAAATACGTTTCTAAATAGCCTTATACAACTTTACAAAGGTTGAAAAATCGTACTTTTCGTATTCGGTGCGTATGCCGATTTTCACAAACTTGTCACCTTTGCAAACAGCCTCATTTTAGGTAACGTAATATTCTGAGGGTTTCATTACCTTTCTTGCAATTCCATTGTTTTCATAAAGCTCGTCTTGTCTTGATTCAACAATCTGTAAAATAGCTTTCATTTTTCATACCCCCTATCTTAACAGATTTTACCGCAAAAAACCTTCTTTTATGAATGTATAAATATTAGTTTTTAGTGAATTGATGTTAAATACAAACGCTAGGATTCTTGGAATCGTTAGAATGTCAGACATAATTTATCCGTAGACAGGGCTGCTTTGCATTATACAAAGCAGCCCTGTCGTTCTTTATTTATTTGCAGTTAGTCACTCTGTGATTCTTCCGCGTAATTTTTATAAATCGTTCGAGCTGTCAAGAGAGCAGCCTGTTATGCATCTCACAAGACACGCAACAGTTGTAACAATTAGTGTAAAGAAAGCCAGCAGCAATCCCGAAATTATTGCCCCAAGAACACTTGCCGCAGCAAACGTTACACCAAGGAGTATTATTGATGTCAGAATAGTTCCCAATATTCCCGTCAGCAGAATCGGAATTATTCTGCATATACAATACTGCGCCCCTCTGATGCGTAAAAACGGTGCCGTAATCAAGGTTATTGCCAGATAAACAACGCCTATACCAAGAAGTACCCCAAGGAATGCAGGAGTTATTGTTATTATAGCTGAAAAGGTAAGAATACCTGCAATAAGACCAACCAGAACGCTTGCAACAATTGCAAGGTCGGTACAATTATATCTGCATGAGCAGTCGAAGTTTGACATATTTTTCACCTCCTTGATAAATTATATGAAGGAGTGCTTGGCTTTGTGCCGATATATATGGTATTGAAAAAAGAAAAACGGTGTGATATAATGAGTTTGCAAAGCAAACTCAATGAATTGCCTTCGGCATGAATTGAAAATTAAATTTTTCATAAATTGAGCCTTGCGGCAGAGTGGGGTGCGATATGTTGCCTGTGGCAATATGAGAAAGGAAAATCAGAATGAAACTATCGGTAAAAACACTGAATCCCGTTTTCAGAATTATACGTTGGGCAGTTGATGTTTTTTATCCCAAAACAGAAATAATCGGTGCAGAAAATATTCCTGACGAACCTGTTGTAATTGTTGGAAATCACGCCCAGATGCACGGACCAATCGTGTGTGAGCTTTACTTCCCCCAAAATTTTTTTACATGGTGTTCAGGTCAGATGATGCATCTTCGGGATGTGCCTGATTATGCCTTTGAAGATTTCTGGTCGAGGAAACCCCCATACATAGCCTGGTTTTTCAGAATTCTGTCCTTTGTTATAGCTCCTCTTTCGGTGATTATTTTCAACAATGCCAGAACCGTTCCCGTATATCGCGACAAAAGAATTCTGGTTACCTTCAAGAGAACTGTGGAAAAGCTTGAAAAAGGAGACAGTATAGTCATTTTCCCCGAATACGACACCGAGTACAATAACATCCTTTTTGAGTTCAGTAACAGGTTTATTGACATTGCAAAGCCGTACTACAAAAGAACAGGCAAGGAGCTTTGTTTTGTACCCATATATATTGCCCCAAGCCTGAAAAAGGTCTATATCGGCAAGGCCGTTCGATTTTGTGCCGACGCTCCCATTGATGAAGAACGTATACGGATATGCAATTATCTGATGACCGAAATTACAAATATGGCAACAGCACTTCCGCTGCACACGGTTGTACCTTACCGAAACGTACCAAAGAAAATGTATCCCACAAATATCAAAGCAGAGAGGAATATCAAAAATGGAGACACCAAAAACTGATTACAAACAACTGAGCCTGAAAACAATAAAAGAACCCCGATACTCACACCTTCTGCTTCTGGGGGGCTGGCTTGTATACTTTTCTCTTTTTTTCCTGACCGAAAATCTTATTCCTGCAGAAAAGTGTTTTCCTGTGCATTGTTTTCTGGACGATATAATTCCATTTTGTGAAATTTTTATTATTCCGTATGTCGGCTGGTACTTTCTGATAGTTTGGTCACTGCTCTACTTTTTGCTTTATAATGTAGAAAATTTCAAAAGACTGCAGATTTTCATTATTGTAACTCAGGCAGTTGCAATGCTTGCTTATATTCTTCTTCCGACGCGTCAGGATTTGAGACCCCTTGTGTTTCCCAGAGACAATTTTCTGACCGACTGCGTTGCACTTCTTTATTCTCTTGATACAAACACAGGAGTATGCCCCTCTCTCCATTGTGCTTATTCTATAGGAATTGCATCTGTGTGGCTCAAGGAAAAGGGTGTAACTTGGCGACTTAAAACCTTTGTTGTTGTGTGTGTAATACTTATTTGTCTTTCCACAATGTTTCTCAAACAGCATTCTGCTGTTGACTTTTTTGCAGCACTTCCCCTTTGTCTGCTTGCGGAAATTGTAGCCTGCGGAGGATACTGGAAGAAGAAATTTAAAAATATATGTTGAATATCAAAAGAGGGATGTTAAAATAGTACGAACTATTTTAACATCCCCTGAAAACCTTAGTTTTTTTCTCTTGCCTTAGCCTTCAGTCTCAGTTGAGTGTCAAGAATCCGCTTTCTGAGACGGAGACTTTTTGGGGTTACCTCCAAAAGCTCGTCGTCCGCAAGAAACTCAATGCACATTTCAAGGCTGAGCCGAATGGGGGGTACAAGCTTCAGTGCTTCATCACTGCCCGATGCACGGGTGTTGGTGAGCTGCTTCTTTTTGCACACATTGACTGCCATATCTTCAAGCTTGGGATTCATTCCCACAATCATCCCTTCATAAACAGGTGTACCGGGGTCAATGAACAAAGAGCCCCTGTCCTGAATCTTAAAGAGCCCGTAACCTACAGCTTCCCCCGTATCAAAGGAAACAAGTGAGCCGGTAAAGCGACGTATAATATCTCCCTTGTAGGGTTGGTACTCATAAAAGACCGAGTTGAGTATACCTTCGCCCTTGGTATCGGTAAGGAACTCGTTTCTGTAACCCAAAAGTCCGCGTGAAGGAATAAGATACTCAATTCTCATTCTGTCGCCCTGAGGAGACATATGTGTAAGCTCACCTTTTCTTGAGCCCATCTTTTCCATAACGGCACCCATAGATTCTTCAGGAACGTCAATGAGAAGTCTTTCAATGGGCTCGTACTGCTGACCGTCTATTGTTTTGTAAAGCACCTTGGGCGTGCTTACAGAAAATTCGTAGCCTTCACGGCGCATTGTTTCAATAAGGATTGAGATATGCATTTCACCGCGTCCTGCAACACGGAAGCTGTCGGTTGTGTCACCGTCAGCAACACGCAAGGACACATCCTTGAGCATTTCCTTATGGAGTCGTTCCCTTATCTGACGGGAGGTAACAAATTTGCCCTCCCTTCCTGCAAAGGGACTGTCATTTACAGAAAAGGTCATTTCAATTGTGGGTTCACCTATTTTCACAAAGGGCAGAGGTTCGGGTGCGGCAACGGATGCAACCGTATCACCTATAGAAATATTTGTTACACCTGAGAAGCAAACAATATCACCCACCTTTGCTTCGGAAACAGCAGTCCTTCCAAGTCCGTCAATCTGATAGAGGTTGGCAATCTTTGCTTTGTAGGGTTCATGCTTGTGGTGATAATCACAAACCGTAACCTCCTGATTCTGACGGATGACACCTCTTTCAATTCTTCCTATTGCAATTCTGCCCACATAGTCGTTATAGTCGATAGAAGAAACCAGCATCTGAAGTTCGCCTGTCTCATCTCCTTCAGGAGCAGGAATGTAATTCTTTATGGTTTCAAACAGAACCGTCAGATCCTCACCCTGCTTTGTTGGACTGAGGGATGCAGTGCCAGCCCTTCCTGAACAATAAATAATAGGACTGTCAAGCTGTTCGTCATTTGCATCCAGGTCAAGAAGAAGTTCAAGAACCTCGTCACCGATTTCATTGAGACGTGAATCAGGACGGTCAATTTTGTTTACCACTATTATTATGCGGTGTTTCATTTCGAGAGCCTTCTGAAGCACAAACCTGGTCTGTGGCATAGGGCCTTCCGCAGCGTCAACCAACAAAATTACTCCGTTTACCATTTTCAATATACGCTCAACCTCGCCGCTGAAGTCAGCATGTCCGGGAGTATCAATAATGTTCATTTTTATATCCTTGTAATAAACCGAGGTGTTTTTCGCAAGGATGGTAATGCCTCTTTCACGTTCAAGGTCACCGTTGTCCATAACACGGTCCTCTACCACCTGATTTTCACGGTATATACCGCCCTGCTTCAGCATTTCGTCAACAAGAGTGGTTTTTCCGTGGTCAACATGGGCAATTATGGCAATATTTCTGAGGTCTTCTCTTTTCATACTATCAGCCTTTCCAATTTTTCTCTTTACAATCTTAATATTGTATTATTATATACCAAATTTTTGTGTTTGTCTATGGTAAGAATGACGAAATTCCTGTTGAAAAACCGCTTTTCTCAAAAGAAAAGAACGGAATATTGACAACAAAAGGAATTGGTGATAGAATAAAGTCAAATTATGCACAAGGAGAATGTTATTATGTGGAAACAGTTTAAAGAATTTGCATTCAAGGGAAATGTCTTTGATATGGCAATCGGTGTTATTATAGGCGGTGCCTTCGGAAAGATTGTGACCTCATTGGTCAATGATATTATTATGCCTGCCTTCGGTGCCGTTACTTCAGGGATGAATTTCAAGGAAATGAAATATGTTATCAGCGCAGCAACCGAAACAAAACCTGAAGCAGCAATCCTTTACGGTCAATTTGTTCAGAATATAGTTGATTTTCTGATTATTGCATTTTCTATATTCTTTGTTGTTTATCTTATAGGAAAGTTCAAAAAAGAAGAAGAACCCGCTCCCGAAGAACCAAAGGGTCCCACTCAGGAAGAGCTTCTTGCAGAAATCCGCGACCTTTTGAAGGAAGGAAAATAATCGTAATCTCATGGTGGTGTTGCTTGTTGCTCACCGCCATGATTTTTTTGCAAATTTTTCAAAAAAAATTTGTTTCAGGTATTGACAACAGACCAAATATATGTTATTATATCACTTGTCCGTTCGGACTGTATATGGCGGTATAGCTCAGTTGGCTAGAGCATACGGTTCATACCCGTAGTGTCACTAGTTCGAATCTAGTTACCGCTACCACCCCTTAAAACCCGTGTTTTACAACACGGGTTTTGTACAAGGGACAACTTAATATGGCTCCTTGGTCAAGTGGTTAAGACTCCGCCCTCTCACGGCGGCTACAGGGGTTCGAATCCCCTAGGAGTCACCAGAAAAAACGGCT